>DIZY01000100.1:1162-44608 GCA_002428055.1 Helicobacteraceae bacterium UBA6016 | reverse complement strand
TTTCAAGACCGTTGCATTCAACCACTCTGCCATCTCTCCGAAAGTTGTGGAGGCGACACCCGGATTCGAACCGGGGATGGGAGCTTTGCAGGCTCCTGCCTTACCACTTGGCTATATCGCCGACATATATAAAAATTATAAGAGCTTTGTTTTTAAAAACGCTGTGGTGCGAATGGCCGGAATCGAACCGGCACGGACAAAAAGTCCGAGAGATTTTAAGTCTCTTGTGTCTACCTATTCCACCACACTCGCATTGCTACATCTGAAAACGAGTGGAGCGGGAGACGGGGGTCGAACCCGCGGCCCCGACCTTGGCAAGGTCGTGCTCTACCACTGAGCTACTCCCGCATATTGCTCCATTCCATGGCTCCGGATGCAGGATTCGAACCTGCGACCAAGTGATTAACAGTCACCTACTCTACCGCTGAGCTAATCCGGAATCTCTCATTGGCTTGAGTGCCAAAATGGAAGCGTGATTATATACAACTTTTTTTATTTTGTCAAGACTTCCGGCAAAAAATACCGGAAATTTTACCAAACTACTATTGCGCCCCTTAACTCACCGATACCATAGCCAATCGCTCTATCGCCAGGATATAGTTGATTGATTTTATCTTTTAGCTCTTTTGGGATATCACTATTTTTACCGTGACATACGGCGCACATCTCGTTTGTCATTAAAGGCTCATAATATCTACCGTCTACCACCAAGAACTCTTGCGGTTTTTTATTTTTAGCTATTGCGTCGGCAAACTGTGCTAAAGCTTTTTTATCACTATCATCAGGTGTATTTTTTGAGTTTCTATTTTTCTCGGAAACTCTTTTTATATTAAGGGAGTGTTTTTTTGCTATACCGTCCGTGATATTCATTGCATTTTTAGAGCAAAACTCTACGGCTGCAGCCGAGCCGTCATTCATTTTTGCCTTTAGCTCGCCGACAAGAGTCTTCTTAAGCTCTCCGGCTGCCGCTTTTTGTTTTTGTGTGTCCATATCTGCGCCAAAAGCTAATATCCCAAAAGTGGACAACGCTAACATTGAAAATTTTTTCATATCTACTCCTTTTATTAGTTATAGTAATTTTAATTAAAGATATTATTATAATAGTCTTGACTTGAATCGTTGATTAAATAGTGGGCAAGCTACAAGCGTCATAAAAATTAGCAGCACCAATAAAATTTAGTTCCGGCAACCTCTTGTTCTTTAATCTGTCCACTTGCAAGCATGGAATAAAAAAGCTTTTTTGACTCTTCATTATACAGCGCTTCAATATCAAAAAAGCTAAACGGACGATTTCTTAGCATATAGTTGATTTCATCTTTGCTAAACGACCGCACTTTTGTATTTTCATTTTTTCTGCTTGCGACGCTAACCTTTAAAGACGAATCCAGCATGGAGGCTATCCCTCTTAGTCTCTCCTCTTCCACCCTTTCAACTTTGTATGCGGGAGGTCGGTCTATCGTGCTTAGGTCTATTCTGTCAGGTCTTATCTCTTTATATGCATCATTCAGGGCTTTTATATCTTCATCCGAATCGTTTACGCCTTTAACAAAAAGCGTCTCCAGTACTAGCGTTTTAGCGTACTCACCCCTAAAACTCTTCATACACCCTATCAGCTTTTGCGGGTTAATACCTAGGGGTCTGTCTATTTTTTTGAAGCTTTCTGCAAGCGCACTATCCAAAGAGAGCTTGACGACATCAAATAACCCCAAAGCCTCTCTAACACCAGCGTCGCATATCGTGGAACCGTTGGAGAGTATCAGTAGTTTTTTTGAGCCTTTGAACTCGTTTATAAGCGTGGCTAGCTCAAAAAGCTTTGGATACAGAGTCGGCTCTCCGTTTGCGGTAAGCGTAATAAAATCTATATCGGTATGTCTTTGTAACGCCTCTTTTACATCATCTGCTATAACGGAAGACTCTTTGGCGTTTTGTATGCTTGAGACCTTTTCGGCTTTCGGCAGCTCACAATACAAACAGTCGTAATTGCACTTTTTGGCGCCTTCTCCGACAAGGTCTACTCCAAGAGAAAGCCCAAATCTACGAGACAGTACAGGACCAAAAATAGATGAAGACATACCTAGTACCCCAGCAAAATAAAGAATGAAGCTAAAAAATAATCGGCGATAAGAATAGTAACGGACGCAGCGACTACCGCCATAGTCGTAGCCTGCCCAACCCCTCTAGCGCCCCCTGAGGCGTGATAACCGCAATAAGCGCCAATAGAGCTTATGAGAAAACCGAATACAGCAGCTTTTGCCAGCCCCGTAATAAAATCGCTAAAATCGGAATACTGCTTGATTGTCGTTATATACGAGGTCGGATTAATATCAAGAGCCGTAGTTGCTATCGCAAACGATGCAACATTTGCCACCACATTAAAAACTGTAGCCAATATCGGCAAAGCTATCGTGGCTGCTATAATTTTCGGAATTATAAGGTACTTTTTGGAGTCCACGGCAAGCGTATCTATCGCATCTATCTGTTCCGTGACCCGCATCGTTCCAAGCTCTGCGGCCATAGAGCTAACGGCGCGGCTTGTCACCATCAAGGCCGCCACTACCGGTGCCAGCTCCTTGCCGAGAGCATAAAATATCGTATAACCCATCATATTTTCCATACCAAACTTATGAAAACCCTGATAAATCTGTATGGCCTCCACAAGACCCATAAACATAGCCGTCAAAACAATGATAGAGCTAGAATTGATACCTATGCGCTCCGTCTCATAAAAAATCTCTCTTATACGAAACGGTTTTTGGAAAACCATCGGCATAAGCTTAACATTAAAAATACAAAATCTACCCATAGCTCCTATGCTCTTGTACGCTGACATAAAAGGGGAGCCGATAAGAGCCAACAGACTCTCTATGCCCTTAGCAAGTGGCGACAAATCTAATCTCTCCATCTTTAAAAGTATGGGTTACGGCACCCTTCAAACTAACAGAGAGATACGGCGAGCGCTCATGCGGCACATTTGACGGCTTATTTGCATCAAACAAGAACATATCTGCATCATACCCCTCCTTAATAAGACCTTTTCCCTCGAGACCCAGTATTAGTGAGGGGTTAAAGCTAGTTAGCTCGCTTATTTTTGCAAGTGGTATGTTTTTCTCCGTCGCCAAAGCATAGAGGGCTGATAGAAAAAACTCTAAAGACTCTATTCCGAAAGATGCCTCCTCAAAAGATAGATCTTTGGCAACTCTCGTAGCCGGAGTGTGCCCAGAGCTTATAGTATCGATTGCGCCGCTCATCATAGCCGCAACAAGAGCATCCCTGTCTCGGTGCTCTCTTAACGGAGGAAAATTTTTGGCATAACTGTTATATCCGCGACAACTCTCGTCAAAAAGGGCTAAATGATGCAAAGAAACATCAAAAAATATATTTTTGTAGTGCTTTTTTGTATCTTTTGCTATTGCTACCGATTTCTCGCTCGATAATGATTTTACAACGAGCTTGGAGCCTACATAAGAGGCTATATCGACGACCTTTGCCATTTCGCTACTCTCCGAGACGACGCTAAAACCGCCAAGCCCCATCGCAAACGATATAGCTCCTTCGTGCATTACTGCGCCTTTATCTAAATGCGGATTTGAACAACTCACAAAAAGTGGTTTGTCGTACATTTTGGCATACTCCATTGAACGCTTCAGTATATTTGAGTTGGCGTGCGATGGCACAAATGCGCCGATTGCGCCGTTTTTGTACATAATCGCAAGATTGTTTAGTTTTTCACAACCGTTGTTTTCAGTAGCCGATGCTACGGGTGTAAGCGAACAAAGAGAGAGCTCTTTTGATTTTGAGAAAAAATAATCTAGCCCTATCTCGGTATTTATTGCGGTATCTGGCTGTACGGCCACGGTTGTAACTCCGCTTTTGATTGCAAAATTGGAGAGTTTTTTGAGCGCTTTATAGATGTCTTGAACGCCGACACCGATGCTTGCGCCTATGTCGATAATACCTGGCATCAGATACAGCCCGTCTGCCACTATCAGCTGTTCGTTTCTCTTTGGCTCCAGCTGTGCGGCTATTTTTTTTATCTTGCCCTCTTCCACTCTCACATCGGCTTTTCTCTCGCCTTTTTTGTCACAGATTGTCGCATTTTTGATAAGCATTTGAAGGTTACCTTTGCTTTTGTGTATCTTTTAATATTTTCAAAAATTCCGCTCCATCTGCGCCGCCCACAAATTGTCGCCCAAGCTTATTTTCATTTTTGTCCAAAAAATAAAAGGTCGGAGTAGCGTAAGCTCTGAATTTTTTATTCCAATCATCTTTAAGAATATTTATATCTACCGCCACAAAATTGGCATTTATCTCATTAATCACCAATTCGTCTTTTTTGAAAACTCCGTCTTTCATCTGAATGCACGCAGGGCATCCAGGCTGAGAGAGCATCAAAAAAATAGGCTTATTATCTTTTTTTGCTTTTTCGACGGCGACTTTATAGTTTGTAGCCCACTCTACCTGTCCGGCAACAACGGCGGATACCATAATAGTCGCTAAGATAATTTTTTTGAACATAAAACTCACCCTCCCATAAATAGCGCAGTTAACTTGCCGATACCGCCCGTTGCAATGGCAATACCCAATACAACCAAGAATAGTCCGGCAACTATCTCAATAACCCTAAAGTATCTTTTGATTTTTGTAAGAAATTTGAGCATAAAGCCAGTAAGTATAGCCGTCAGCAAAAACGGCACGGCAAGCCCTGCAGCGTACACGACAAGAAGCCAAATTGAAGTAGCGGGGTCTTGCGCTGCCTTAAACACTATTGCCGCAAAAATAGGCCCTACGCACGGGGTCCAGCCAAGTGCGAAAGAAAGACCTAAAACAAACGGTGCAAAAAAAGACTTGCTCTTGGTGCTACCGAAATTTGCCCTCTGCTCAAAATTAAGAAACCTAATAGTAATAAAACCTGCCATATGGAGACCGAAAAGTACGATAATACCACCGGCACACCAACTTATCCACACATGATTGAATATATCCCCGATAAGTTCCGCCATAGCTGCACCAAGAAGCACAAACACAACGCTAAAGCCGAGAACAAACATCAAAGCGGCGTTAAATATACGCACTCTTTCAGAACGGCTCACCTCGCCGCTTGATGAGAGTTGTTTTACCGACATTCCGGAAATATACGATATATATGCCNNATAAGCGGCAATACGCACGGACTAACAAAAGTCAAAATCCCCGCCACAAAACTAACCAAAAACGGTGCGGACACAAAAAGTCCGCTTAATGCCTCTTCCATTCACATTTCCTAAATTTTTATTGTTAAGATAGCTCAAAAGCGCTTTATTTGGCTTTAGCCTCTACCGCAAAAACAGCCAAAACGGCAAAAATAACAAGAAGTGAACCGACAATCTGCACTCCCTCTAGCTTTTCTCCAAGCAGTAGTACGGACAAAATAAGCGCCGCCGGAAGCTCTGCGGAGCCAATAAGAGAGGTGGCCGCAGCCCCTATTTGAGGCGAAAAAACGGCGTAGATATAAAACGGTATCAGCACTCCAAGAATGCCACATATCGCACCCCATTTCAAGACTGCCGATAGATGTGCAAAGTCAAACTTGAACACACTTAGCGCAAAAATAGTTGTAAATGCGGATAAAATAATCCAAAATGCCCTTGTATCAGACTCTTCTTCAAGACACAACGAGGAGCTAAAAAAGATATAAACGGCAAATGCAGCGCCTGACAAAAATCCTAGAGCCAGTCCATAGAAATTGCTATCTCCATCGCCAAAACCGACACTCAAATATGTTCCCACATAACAAAGCAGAACGGAAAAAATCTCTACCAAGCTCGGCGCTCTTTTTTTATGCCAAAGCTCAAGCACAAGCCCAATCCATACAAACTGAAAAAGCATAATAATCGCCGTAGATGCTGACAAAATAGAGAGGCAAGAGTAGTAGAAATATGCGCACAAAGCGGACATTGCACCGCCTAAACTAAGCAAAAAGGCGGTTTTTTTGGATATAGTAAAAAAAGAGCGAAGTTTTTTCGGTTTTAGCATGGCAAAAAAGAGTAGTCCAAAAAACATTTGCGACAAAGCCAGCATACTTGGACTCACACCATCTTCGTACGCAAACTTCGCAACTATTCCTAGTGAGCCGTAGCTAATCGAAGCTAGTAAAATAAAAAAAGAGGCTGTTAGTTTTTGCATCGGAGGATTACTCTTTTTGATAATAGACAATACCGCCCTGCACTACTTTTTTTAGATTAAAGCTGTTTTGAATAAGGTCTGCGTGCCCTAAAAATAGTATACCACCCGGTTTTAAAAACGAATAAAGCGCTCTTTCCGCCTCTAGTCTACTCTCTTTATCAAAATAAATAATCATATTTCTAGAAAATACAAAGTCAAACTGCCCCAGATTTTTTATTGATTGGTCAAAAATATTTTGCACACGAAAATCTACAAGCCGTTTAATATCGCTCGTTATCTCAAATTTTTGTCCGTCCGGCGTTTTAAAGTATTTTTGCACAACTTCCGCAGGCGTTCTATGCAGACTTCTTTTTGAATACATACCATCTTGTGCCATTCGTATCACTGCACTATTTATATCTATTCCGGTCAGCTTGCCGACTCTTGGCAAAAGCCCCGCCTCAGCTAGGCTCATCAATATCGTATACGGTTCCTCTCCGCTAGAGCTTGGAGCGCATAATATATTAAAATTTTGACGCTCTTTTGCCATAGCCACCATCATCTCTATCTGCATAGTCTCTCTAAAAAAGTATGTTTCGTTTACTGTCAAAAGATTGACAAACTCCTGCCAAAGCGGCTCATCTTTTTTAAGTGTTTCAAAAAAAGAGTGCACATCTCGGAACCCTCTTAATTGACAAAATGTATCTATCTTGTGCGCCACAACATCTTTTTTTTCATCAAAATGTATGCCGGTCTTCGCATAAAAATATTCCAGTATCTCACCGTGCGCCAAACTATACATATCTACCTGCCAAACTCTAAAATTTTTGTGATTATCTTATCAAGATCAAGCACTTCATTGGCCGCGCCAAGTTCATACGCAGCTCTTGGCATCCCGTATACGACTGCCGTCTTTTCACTCTCGGCTATTGTATACGCTCCGGCGCGCCTAAGCTCCAAAAGCCCTCTTGCGCCGTCATCGCCTATTCCTGTAAGCACCGCGGCCAAAATTTGCGATGGCTGAGGCAAAGAGGCCATAGAAGAAAACAGGCGATTGATGGACGGGGAGTAGTCCTCGCTGGAGGCTTCAAGTATTTTTAGCTTATAAGCGCCGTTCTCGCCTCTTATCTCGTTAATGCCTGCGCCCTTGGCAAAAACTACGGACGGAGTTTGTATAGCAAGATTATCTTTGCCGACATATACGGGAATGCGGCAAAAAGAGTTGAGACTCTCAACGATAGAGTCCAAAAAAATAGAGTTGATATGCTGTCCTATCACGATAGAAGCATTAAAATCGGCGGGAATAGCAGAGAGTATCTTCTGAATATGTCCCGGTCCACCGGTTGATGAGCCTATGGCTATAAGTTTATGCTGCAAAACCAAGCGCTTTTAGCCTATCTTGCAAGCTAGGATGTGTCGAAAACAGCGACGCAAACGATTTTGGCTCAAAAATATACGCCGCCTTTCTAAACTCCGCACCATCATCTTCGGCGTGCGGTTCAGTTGCATAGTTGTTGTGTATTTTGATTAGAGCGTTTGCCATCGCATCTTTATCCCCCGTAATCTCCACCGAGCCGGCATCCGCCATATACTCACGGCTTCTACTAAGAAACATCGAGAGCACCCCCGTAATAAGAGGCAAAATAAACTGAAGTGCAAAAAGTATCATCTTGGCAGCCCTCGCCCCGCCAGAATCCCTAGAACCTCCGAAAAACATCACGCCGATATTGACAACAAAAAGCATCACATTGGCAAGTACGGATATAAGAAGAGTCAGCTTAATGTCGCCGTGTTTGATATGGCTGATTTCGTGCGCCATTACCGCCCTTATCTCATCTTCGTTTAGCCTATTTATAAGCGCCGTGGTGATAGCGACCATCGCCGACTTTTGGCTAAAGCCGCTTGCAAAGGCATTCATATAGTCCGCCTCTATCACATACACCCTAGGCATATATCCAAGCCCCGCTTTGGCGGCGAGAGAGTCTATTGTGTCATACAGTCTTCTCTCAAAGCCCGCCGCATTTTCAGGGGTTACTTCTTTGTACTCGTGCCCAAAAAGCATGATTTTGTCATACATCGAGTATGTAACCATGATTGAAACGACACCAAAAGCCGCCATACCCACTGTCGCCATCGGAAATACCTGAAATGTTAGAAGCATATAAAACCCCTGCGACAGGGATGGCATATTGTAGATAATAGTGTCCACCAAAAGCCCGATAACACAGTAAAGAACAAAAAATGCGCCAAGCGCCGCCTTGCTTTTTAGTTCATTTAACGCCAGTATAGAGTTGTTATCGCCCATACAAAGAACTCCTACGCTAAAATTTTTATAAATATTATACCAAAAGAGCGGTTTTATAAGGGGTCTACAATGCAAGACGATATTTTCAAAAAGCCTATAGAAAAGCAGTTTGAGTTTAACGAAGAGGTGGCGGGCGTATTTGACGATATGATCTCCCGCTCCATCCCCGGATATGAGAGTATACTTAGACTAACAGAAAAAGCGTTGATTGAATATGTAACCGAGGGTGCGATAACCGACATAGGATGCTCAACCGCAAATCTACTCATCAAGCTCTCTCAAAACATAAAAAATAAACACATCAGACTCATAGGCATTGACGACTCCGAATCGATGCTAAAAATAGCCGCCAAAAAAGCCGCGGCATACGAAGCAACCATAGAGCTCTTGCATCTTGACGCCGTAGAGTCGCCGCTACCGACATCAAGGGCGTTTGTCGCCAACTTTACCTTGCAGTTTATCCGTCCGATAATCAGAGAGCAGCTGGTGCAAAAAATATTTGATTCGCTTGAGGATGGCGGGATGTTTTTGTTTGCCGAAAAGTTAATCAGCGAGGATAAAAAACTCAATAAATTTATCATCGACACATATCACGACTACAAAAAAGAGCAAGGGTATTCAGAGCTTGAGATAATGCGAAAAAGAGAGGCGCTCGAAAATGTACTAGTTCCATATACCGAAGAGGAGAATAAGACTCTTTGCAAAAAAGCGGGGTTTTATCATGCTGAGACGCTGTTTCGCTGGGGAAACTTTGCGCTTTTTATTGCTTTGAAAAAGTAGACACTATCCTTGGCGCTCCAAGTCTATTATTTTTTGATACTCTCTAATACCCAGCCTATTTATGATGTATGGCTCTATACTAAGCGGAATTTCAAACATCAGATGTTGTATTTCATTATTAATACCGCCGTTATTCCTCAGCTCTCTTTTTATTCTAACCGTCTCGCGCATTGCGTATGTCGCAAGCTCCCTTGAAAGATCTATGTATTTTTCAAAAAACTCGATGCTCCATCCGCCCTCTATTAGTTTTTTGTAGCTAATAAGTATCTCCATATCTTTTTCATCAAAAAAACCGTCAGAGAGAGGAATTAATAGCTCTTTTTGCAACATCAAATCCACAAATTTCTCATCTACGCCGCTTTTTGCAACGAGCTCCCCTTTTGTTATCTTAAGAGTATTCGCACTGGTTCCGGAGAGCTTTTCCAAAAAACCGATAAGCAAATCTGAGCCTTTTGAAAAATCATAGCCGTGGCTACACATGGAGTGTTTAATCTCTGCAATACTTCTGCCGTATGTCGTTTGCAAAAACTTTATAAACTTGACATGCTCAATACAGCTTTCATCATAAAGGCAGACATTTTGTTTTATTCTCTCGGGTTCGGGAAGCAACCCCTCTTTGATATAATAGAGGATAGTTGATTTTGGAACATTTGTTTTTTCTACAAGCTCCGCCATTTTTATCTTCATCTCTTATCCCTATGCAAAATTTACGCTCACGCTGCCAAGTACTTCAAACTTCGCCGTAGGCTCTATCTCTGCGTGGCTCAGCACAACAATATCAAGACCGAATCTCTCAAATATCTCCGAAAGAGATTTCCGTATCATAGGCTCAACAACTATAATAACAGGGGCTACGCCTTTTTCCAGTACCGCTTTTGCGGCGTCGCTTACATCATGCACAAGAGCGTTTATCTCACCGACATTCAAGAGAAAACTCTTAACCCCTCCCTGCTCTCTCGTCTTATCGAGAAGTCTCTGCTCTGTTTCATTATTAAAAGTGAGCAGTTTTAGCGTGCCGTCTTCCGACTTATAAAGGCTAGTTATAACCCTTGCAAGCCTAGCTCTTACCTGTTCAACAAGTACATCTATACTTTTTGTATACTCTGCCGTATCTGATACGCTTTCCATGATTGTAAGCATATCTTTTATTGGAATCTTTTCGTGCAACAGCTGCTTTAACACCCTTTGCATCGTACCGATAGATGTAACCTTGAGACAGTCATCCACCACCGCAGGATAATCTTTTTTGAGTTTATCTATGAGATTTAGCACATCTTGGCGAGTTAGCAACTCTTCGGCGTGCTTTTTGACAAGCTCGGACATATGCGTGGCCACAACCGTGGAAGGGTCTACGACGGTATAGCCGCGCATCAAAGCATCTTCTTTCTCCTCTGGATCTATCCATGTAGCATCGAGTCCAAAGGCTGGCTCTTTGGTGGCAATACCTGCCATCTCCTCGGTCACAAGACCGCTATTCATGGCAAGAAACTTCTCTGGGTATATCTCGCCGGAGCCTATCGGCACACCCTTAAGCATTACCTCATAATGATTTGAAGAGAGCTGTAGATTGTCCCTTATCCGCACCTGAGGCATTACAAATCCGTAGTCAAGAGCAATTTTTCGCCTCATTCCCCTGATTCGCTCCAAAAGATCTCCGCCCTGGCTAGTGTCGGCCAAACGAATTAGCCCATAACCAACATTTAGCTCAAGAAGCTCTACCTTAAGAATATCCTCTATCGCCTCTTCTTCTTCTTTTCGTATCTCCTCGGCGCTTTTCTGAGGTTTCGTAGATGGTGTTGCCTTGTGTGACTCTGCAGCGGCAACAAGGTCAAGCTCTTGCTCTTCGCCACTTTTTGATTTCTGTTTTTTTGTGCTTCGTTTTATTTTATCGATTATCTCCGGGTGTTTTTCTTTTAGCATCAAATACCCAAGCCCCAAAAAGCAGAGCCCGACAAAACCGAGTGAGAAAGTAGGAAGCCCTGGAACCAAAGCAAACAAAACCATAATAACACCGACTATAAAAAGCACTTTATAGTCTTGTACCAACTGATTTACAATGCTATCCGTAAATACTGCGCTCTCTGTATCATTTTTTGTAGCTCTCGTAATGATGATACCGACCGATGTAGATATAATAAGAGCTGGAAGCTGAGCAATAAGACCATCCCCAATCGTAAGAATCGTATATGTAGCGGCGCTAACCTTTACGGTAAGGTCATGCTGGAAGACACCTATAAGAAAGCCGCCTATAATATTTACAAAAGTAATAATAACGCCGGCGGTAGCATCACCGGCCACAAACTTACTAGCACCATCCATTGCTCCATAAAAATTTGCCTCGCCAAGTATCTCTTGTCTTCTCTTTCTGGCCTCCGGTTCGTCTATCATCCCTGCGTTTAGGTCGGCATCTATTGCCATTTGCTTTCCGGGCATCGCATCGAGCGTGAACCTAGCCGCAACCTCAGCAACCCTTCCGGAACCTTTTGTGATAACCATAAGGTTAATAATCATCAATATAACAAAGATGATAATACCGATTACAAAGTTTCCGCCGACAACGAACTCACCGAATGCGGCAACCAAATGACTCACCGCCTCCGGACCGTTATGCCCCTCTGAGAGTATCATCCTTGTCGTGGCAACATTGAGTGATAGCCTATACAGCGTAACCAGCAGTAAAAGTGTAGGAAAAGTAGTAAGATCTGTCGGTCTTGGCGCATAGATAGCGATAAGAATCATCAAAACGGCAAGAGCTATAGAGGTGGTCAAGAAAAAGTCTAGTAGAAAAGTAGGCAGAGGAACAATGATAATTGCCATAATGATAACTATCAAAAAAACCACGGAAAGCTGTTTTGCTTTTGCCAAAACTTTTAGTATAGGAATTGCCTTTTGGAAAAGGCTTTTTGTGGTTGCCTCAGCCAACTTTATGCCTTAGTATCATTTAACAAGAATATCTTGAAGTGTAATTTTGGATAAAAAGTCATCTATTTTTACCTGTAGCTTATTTAGTGTCGGCCAAATACTGCATGCGGCAACTCTGTTACCTGGGCAAATACCGCTATCACTAGTACACTCAAATACCGTAGCCGGATTATCCTCTACCGCTTTAATAATGTCAAGCATGGTTATCTCGCCAATCCCTTTTGCAAGCATAAAACCACCCTTCACCCCTTTAAAGGATTTCAATATGCCCGCTTTTGTGAGCTTTTGGAGTATTTTTGCCAGAAAGCTTCTAGAAATTACAAGTCTAACCGATAAATTTTCGACATCTATAGGCTCTTTTCTATCACTTATGCAAAGTATCGATAAGAGTGCATATTCGCTTGCTTTAGTTAGCAACATTTTTGTTTTTCCAAATACAATATTTTTTTAGTTTAACCTTTTATTATATTTATACTCCGTTTAAACAAAACAATTTTTGTATTATTTATACTGCCTAAGCATCAAATTGGTATAATCCCGTTCCAAAAAAATTTAAACCAATCAGGAGGTCGAAATATGGCTTTGGATTCGGCAAAAAAAAGCGAAGTAATCGCTAAATTTAGCAATTCCGAAAAAGACACCGGTTCACCGGCAGTACAAATAGCTCTTTTAACAGAGAGAATCGTATATCTTACAGAACACCTTAAGGTAAATGCGAAAGACCACTCTTCAAGACTTGGACTTCTAAAACTAGTCGGTCAAAGAAGAAGACTTATGAGATACCTAAAAAGAAAAGATTCAAAAAAATATTCTGAAGTTATCTCTACTCTGGGCATCAGAGACAGAGTATAATCAAATGGTCGTCCAATCGGGCGACCTCTTTTTTCTGCACACTCCAAAATCAACTCTCACAATTTAAGACAAAAATAATCCTAGTTAAAGTTTCCGGCTGTATAATCCCTCAAAATTAATTTTGAAAGGAATTTTTATGGCAACTGTAGACGATATTCGCTCTGCTCTTTCGCAGGTAGCATATCCCGGCTTTACAAAAGACATCGTAAGTTTCGGTTTTGTAAAAAAAATAGAGCTTGGCGACAAACCTTGCATAGAACTTGAAATAACTGCAAGTAGTGAAGAGATAGCTTCGATACTCAAAGATGAGATCAAAAACAAACTGGCGCTTGTAGGCATTAGCGACTTTGAGTTAAAAATCAATCAACCGCAGACGCCCAAAGAGACATCTTCTAAGGGCAAAAATATGGCCCCATATATCAAGAACTTCATCATGGTAAGCTCAGGCAAGGGCGGAGTCGGCAAATCCACAACCACAACTAACTTGGCAATAGCTCTTGCAATGCAGGGTAAAAAGATAGGTGTGCTTGATGCAGACATATACGGTCCAAATATACCTCGAATGTTCGGCATAGTAGGCTCTCAGCCGGAAGTCGTAGCAAATAGAGTAAAACCCGTACACGCACTAGGATGCGAAGTTATGAGTATGGGTATGATGATGGAAGAGGGGCAGTCTCTTATCTGGAGAGGAGCGATGATTATGAAAGTAATTCAGCAGCTCTTAACGGACATCGATTGGGGTGAACTAGATGCGCTAGTTATAGATATGCCTCCAGGCACCGGCGATGCACAGCTAACTTTAGCGCAAAGCGTACCGGTAACATGCGGCGTAGTCGTTACCACTCCTCAAACCGTAGCTATTGACGATGCAAAAAGAAGTCTTGATATGTTTGAAAAGCTCAATATCCCAATGGGCGGCATAGTAGAAAATATGAGTGGCTTTATCTGCCCTGAGAGCGGCAAAGAGTACGATATATTTGGCAAAGGCACGGCAGCAGAGCTTGCCAAAGAGTATAAAACAGAGGTAATTGCGCAGATACCTATCGAGGTGGATACGAGAATAGGCGGAGACGAGGGCAAACCTATCACTTACTATGCTCCAA
This sequence comes from Helicobacteraceae bacterium UBA6016, assembly GCA_002428055.1. Lineage (GTDB taxonomy): Bacteria > Campylobacterota > Campylobacteria > Campylobacterales > UBA6016 > UBA6016. Next base: position 30,505 of record DIZY01000100.1, on the reverse strand, counting down.
CATCCGAGAGTGCGAAAAGATTTATGAAAGCAGCCGCAGCGTTGTGGGCAAAAATAGAAGAGATAAATAAAGAGGGTGGCGCTTCAAACGAAGCTATACAGCCGACAATAGGACTAGACGGTAAATCAAGCGCTTGTAGCTCAGGCGACGGAGAAAACAAAGCAAAAGAGGGTGGGTGCGGCTGCCACTAACAGCAGATAGTTAAAAAAAAGGGGGGGCAAAAATTAACCCCTCCTTTTTTTATTTTAGTATTTTAGTACCCACTACCGTCATCACTCCACATATCCTCCGTAAAGCCGATAACTTTATTTCTTCCGCTCTCTTTGGCTTTATAAAGAGCGATGTCGGCAAATTTGATACATTTCCAGACACTATCTGTGTAATCAGGGAAAAGAGCCGCACCGATACTTACTGTTTTTTGCAGCACTTCATTACCGGCTTTTACCTTCATCTCCATAACTTTTAGTCTTAGTTTTTCCGCAACCGACATCATGTCGTTTTCATCCACAACATCATGCAGCAACACCAAAAACTCTTCGCCACCGTATCTAACCGCAAGGTCTGCCTCTCTAATATTTTCAGTGATAGTTCTTGAGAGTTTTTTCAGAATACTATCTCCTATGTCGTGCCCGTATGTATCGTTTACCATTTTGAAGTGATCCATATCTATCATCAAAATTCCGACTTTTTTATTGTTTCTGAGAGCTTGAGGCATCGCTTTTGTTAGATACTCTTCAAGGAATCTTCTATTATATAGCCCAGTCATAGCATCTCTAAGGGATGACTCTCTTAGTATTTCCATAAGTTTTTTAGACTCTATGACAGATGTCGCCTCGCTAAGGAAATTGTGAAGTCTAGGAAGTAACAACTTAATCCTATCGTTCTCTTCTTCATTTGTGACTACTATATTAATCACCAAACTAACTTTGCCGCCTATGGCTATCGGCAGACATATATAAGGATTTACGCCACATCCGGTAGCCTGCTGGCACACTCCCTCAAAATCATCGGATAGCACATCTTTGCCTATTCTGTTTGAACGACAAAGCTGTGCATTATCTAGCGAAGCAAGAGAGCAACAGCTATGCTCACCCTGCTGAATTAACGCTCTTCGTAGATTTTTTTCGGTATCTACTTCATAAATTGTGAAATTGTGAATATTAAACCGTTTGCCAAATAGCGTCACAATACGATCATACACATCCATCTTATGAGCATCATTTTCAATTGTTCGCTTAAATTTGTATATCTCGGAGAGCTCTTCCACTACATCTCTGGTTTCCACAAGCGGATCTAGCTGTTTTGAGTTTCTATCCCTGATAACAAACATTCCAATGCTCTGCTCTATGCGACTAAAGGTATCTTCAAGCTTTTGCATAAACTCGTTAAACCATTTTGCGGCATCTCCAGCCTCATCTTTTAGTTTTGTTTCTATTCTTTGACTATAATCGCCGTTATCTGCCGCCTCTATCTTATCGGTTAGTTGCGTGAACAAATCCAAATACGGATTTAAAAATCTATTTAGCATTATGATGACGACACCGAGCGAAACGACCGATACAAAAATAATTTTTAAAACTATCTCTATCCCCGTCGTCTTAATATCACCGAGATCAAACTCCATGGTAACGGCGCCAAGCACCTCTCCGTTTTGCGCTTGATGACACTCTATGCAGTTTGGAGAGCCTATGTCGGCATTGGCTATATATGGTATGGTGGTTCTGAGCCTAGCTTCCAAGAAATTTTCGTTCATTACCTCTATCGGCTTGCCTTTTTTTAGCACATCTACATCTATCTGATCAAGCGCGCCCTCATTTTCCCTTGTTTTACCGAACTGTTTAATAACAGCCTCACCCCTTACGATACGAAGCTTTTGCACACCTTTTAAATGCGCTATATTTGACAAAAACAGATCTCTTTTGTCCATAATACCGTTCACCATGTGGGCCGTCAGGGCATCTCTGGTTATCTGCGAGACAAGCGTAGCCTTTTGCTTGGCAGACTCTATCGTGCTATATCTGATGTGAAAAGCTACGATAGCTATAATAAGAGCCGTGGCTACCGTCATAGCCAGACTTATTCGCAAAAGTATCTTTCTTTTTATGCTCATCTTTTCGACCTTTTAAAAATTAATACAAATTATATATGATATTTTACTCAACAGTTACGCTTTTTGCCAAATTTCTAGGCATATCTACATCATTTCCAAGTCTAACTGCCACCTCAAGGGACAAAAGTTGCACTACAACCATCATCTCAAAAAATTCAAGCATATAGTGTTCCCACTCTTTTGTCTTTACAAAGTCGTCCGCAATCTCAAATTCGCAAGGCGAAATGGCGACTATCGTAGAATCTCTAGCGGAAAGCTCCTCTATGTTGCTTTTTGTCTTGTCATATAGGAGCGTTTTAGGCAAAAGAGCAACTGTGAAAAGCTCACTGTCGGCAAGCGCAATAGGTCCATGCTTCATCTCTCCGGCAGGATACCCCTCTGCGTGCAAATATGTTATCTCTTTTAATTTTAAAGCTCCCTCTAAAGCCAAAGGATAAAATACATCTCTGCCGATAAAGAAAAAGCCGTGTCCGTGCAAATATCTTTTTGAAAGCCTTTTTAGTCTCTCATGCATTGCGGGCTCTACTCTCACCGCATCTTTTGCTCTTAGTATCGTATCTATCTCTTTTTGAGCCTTATCTTGACACATAGCTTTATTATTTACCCCAAAAACAACAGACATCATCCAAAAAATAAGCATCTGGCTAGCAAACGCCTTGGTGCTCGCCACCCCTTTTTCAATGCCCGCTCTCGTAAGTATCGAAGCGTCAGACTCTCTTACTATGGTTGAGTTATCTACATTACACACGGCAAGAGTAGTCAGGCCTGCAGCCTTTGCTATTTTTAGCGCCTCTAGCGTATCGGCCGTCTCTCCGCTTTGTGATATGACCACAAAAAGCATATCCTGTGAAAGATACGGCTCTTTATACCTAAACTCACTAGCTATCTCGGCGGAAGATCTTATGTGCGAGTTTCTCTCAAATAGATAAGATGCAGCAATAGCCGTGTGATAGCTGGTACCGCAAGCGCATATCTTTATCTCTCTAAATCTAGCCAAATCACCCAAAGCAGCCAGCTCTTCAAATACGATTTTGTCTTTTGAGACTCTCCCCATCATCGTATCTACAAGCACGGCAGACTGCTCATAAATCTCTTTTTCCATAAAATATCTAAAGCCCTCTTTTTGAGCTCCCGCCCTTGTACCCTCTACCTTTTTTATAACCGGGCTCACTGCTCCATTTTTATCAAATATCTTTATTTCATCTTTTTTGACATATCCGTATTCGTTCTCTTTTAGAAATACAGCGCCGTCCGCCTGCCCGATAAGCACCGACTCGCTTGATGCAAAATACGCTTCGTCATTGTTTTTGGATGTTCCTATAAGTAGCGGCGGAGAGCCTTTTTTCATAAAGAATATTTTTTCCGGCTCACTCTTTGTGATAATAAGCACCGCATAAGCGCCCTCAAGCTCCTCTTGCGTTTTTTTCAGCGCGCTAAGCGTATCCGTAACGCTTTTGAGATTTTTTTCAAACAGATACCCAATAACTTCCGTATCGGTCTGGCTAACAAAGTTAACTCCGTCCTTTATCAGCTCCTCTTTGAGCGCGGCATAATTTTCAACTATCCCGTTATGAACCACAAATGTACTTTCACCTACATGCGGATGGGCGTTTGCCTCTGTTGGTTTGCCGTGCGTCGCCCATCTTGTATGCCCGATACCCATCGCAAAACCGCTTGAGCTAAATTTTTCGCTCACCGCCGTAAGATTGGATAGCTTGCCAACAGCTTTAAACAAAGATACTTCGCCACCTTGCAAAATAGCTATTCCGGCAGAATCGTAACCCCTGTACTCAAGCTCGCAAAGTCCGTCAAGCAGTATTTTTTTTGCTTCTTTATTGCCTATATATCCGACTATTCCGCACACTTCGTATCCTTTTACAGTATCAGCGGTATATTAAGAACCGCCTCTTTTTCATCAAAATTAGTAAATACATTAATATTTGAACTTATCTCTTCTATGAGGGCATCTTTTGTCGTCACTCTAGTATCCCCGGTAATCTTGAGCTTTACTATCTGAAACCTTTTTCCGGCAACCTGCAAAAACTCTCCCGTTTTTAGTTTGAGTTCTGTCTTTATTTCGCTTGAGCCTTCAAAGCTCTCCAATGTTCTCGTAAGCACCTTTACAAACTCGTTTTGAGAGAGCTTAAAATCAGGCAAAGCGGGGTCTATGTCCTTTTTAAACTCCGCTTTTGTTTTTGAACCGACGCTCATAATGCAAAGATCCAAAATATGATATATATTTGTAAATTCGCACTCTTTGATAGATATTACTTTCTTTGGACCTAGATACGGTGTTTGATAGAGCTTGATACCTATCTCATCCTCGGATTCATACCCAACCGTAACGGCAAAAAATCCAAAAACATCAAATTTCAGATCCAAAATCGTAGTTTTGTATCCAAAGTCATGGCTCGCATAGGCAACGGCAAGCTCATAAAGCGTTTTTGGGTCTACCTTGCTAATCAGAAACTGCGCCGGTTGATTAAGAGTAAGCAGTTCGCCATTTTTACCAAATACAAAAAAAGGATTATAATCATACTCAATCCAATTTTGATAGTTTATCGTGAGCGGTTGTTTATTCATCGCCGAGCTTCTTGCCTAGTTGTAATATCTTTTTTCGCAGCGTATTTCGATTAATTCCCATTTTATAGGACATCATCAGCTGGCTTTTAAATTTTCTATAATTGGCATTAATAACGGCGGAATCAAAAATATCCAAAAACGGTTTGTAATTTTCGTCATCATCGTCTATGTGCGCATAAAAATACTCTTCCATTATGGAGCCGAGCTGCTCTTTTGATATGCTACCGCACAAAAGCGCCTGATATACGCATCGCTTCAGACTATGGCAATTTTGGGATATATCTGGCGTAACTGAGTATACATCGGTATCCGACTCTATACCGAGCTCTTTTTTGGCTTTAGACAAAAAATGCTTTGTAAGCCCCGCTATATCGCCGCCTCTTTGCGAAAGAGGCGGAATATCTATTTTAATACCAAACAGCCTATCAAGAGTCGAATCTTTTATTCTTTTTTTTGCGGTGGCTACTATTTTTTTGCCTTCCGTGAGCGGCAAATCAGAGCTTGGAAGTTTTTCAAAGTCTTCAATAATTATTTCGTCAAAGTTTTTTAGCGCTTTTAACACATCTTCCGGCTTGTCGCCGTATACAACTATAGCATTCGGAATTATTATTTTGGCTACAAGGCTTTTGCCGACGCCGATATCGCCCATAATAATGGTATTTACATTAATCCCTTTAACAAGCGAGATTAATTTTTTTACCTCTTGCATCTCAGGCGAATAGGCTACAAATTCATTATCCAACTCTAGCTTTCCGAAATAATATTTTTTAAGTAATAGCCATTATATAGGATGAGTACTAAAAATACATGGCAAAACTGAGATTGCCTATTTTTTAGACATCAAAATTGTACCCAATAACAAAAATGATGTTGTATAATTGGAGGTACTTAAAACAAGGAGATACAATGAAAAAAATGTTAAGCATTGCTGCGGTAGCGGCTTTAGCAACAACTTCTTTTGCGGCCAGCGACCTTGCCGGCGCATTTAAAGAAGGTAAAGCATCTGGACAAATTAGGGCTATGTATATAAATACTGATGTTAAAGATCCGGGAACAGACACATCGGCTTTTGCTCTTGGCGGCAAACTAGCTTATGAGACTGCACCTCTACACGGCATATCTGCGGGAGCGGCGTTTTATACTACAAACGACCTCGGCACAAAAGATAGCAATGCTGCTAAAGTTGACGGATCTTTGTATAACGAAAGCGCAAAATCTTACAGCATCTTAGGACAGGCATACCTTGTAGGTCAATTTGCGAAAACAACGGTAAAAATCGGTAGACAACAACTTGATACTCCTCTTGCGGGAAGCGATGACATCAGAATGGTTCCAAACCTATTTGAAGCGGCGCTTGTTATCAATACAGATGTTCCCGATACTACACTTATCGGTGGTTATGTATCAAGAATGGCTGGTTGGGACTCAATGTCTGACAAATCAAGCAGATCACAATTCAACTCTATGTCGAGAGCTGCTCTTGGTGGTACGGTCGACCTTAGCGTAACTGGAACACATGTAGGCGACAACGGCGTATATGTAGCAGCTGTAGTAAACAGCTCCGTTAAAAACCTAACGCTCCAAGCATGGGAGTATTATGCGGTAGATGTAGTGAACGCAGTATATCTACAAGCTGACTACAAACTTGGTTTAGCAAAAGATATGGATCTTGCACTTGCTGGGCAATTTTATAATATCGAAGGCATTGGTGAGACAAAAGAGTTGCTGAGCAAAGCTGGACTTGGCAAAGTAGACTACTCTGTTTATGGCGCAAAAGCTAGCCTTTCTACGCCGGTAGGTCTTACTCCGTATATAGCTTACAACAAAGTTGGAGAGCAAAAAAATAATGGCGGCGGCACATTCGTATTCGGTGCATGGGGCGGTTATCCAGAGTTTGCAATTGCGGAAGAGTTTTGGTATAACTCAGGCGTAAGCATGAACGGTGGAAATGTATGGAAACTTGGCGCAGACTACAGCCTTGAAAAACTTGGTCTTGGCGCTAGAACAATAGGTCTTGCATATACAAACTTTGATGCAAAAAATCAATACAACGGTAATACAGATGTAGATACAGGCGTATTTGATGTTGTATATACATGCACAGGCGCACTTGTTAAAAACCTTGATGCAAAAATTGCATATTCATCAATCGATAGCAAAAATAATGCACTTGACAAAAAAGTTGCAAAAGTTATATTTAACTACAACTTCTAATTTCGATTAGTACACGCAAAGCTTCAAACACACTCCAAAAGCTGGGCCTCGGCTCCGCTTTTTTTATGCCCAAATTATTCCCACAAAAAAACAAACAAAAATGTAGTATTTGATTAAAAATTAAGCAGTGCATTATTAGCAAAAACTATTTTATTGTATATAATTTTGTTGCATTTTAACCAAAACTAAGGAGCAAGAGATGAAAAAGCTAAGTTTGTTAGCGCCACTATTTTTTGCGCCGGCTCTACTTTTGGCAGACGAAAACGCAACGGCTCCAGTAGCCGCTGCAGTAGCCGCTGCACCAAAGCTAGACGGCGCAAATACGGCATGGGTACTTACGGCAACCGCACTCGTTATGTTAATGACCCCGGCGGGACTAGCGCTATTTTACGGCGGTATGACACGAGCAAAAAACCTTCTAAACACAATAGCAATGAGCTTCACGGCTTATGCAATTGCTAGTTTAGTGTGGGTGCTTTGGGGCTATAGCCTTGCATTCGGAACGGATGTAGGCGGGGTAATAGGTTCTCTTACGCTATTTCTTAGCGACATAAAAGTAACAGACATTTGGGCAACCGGAAACATTCCTACGCTACTATTTGTGGCATTCCAAATGACATTTGCGGCCATTACGGTAGCTCTTGCAAGCGGCGGAGCAATTGAAAGACTTAAGCTTTCTACCTGGATGATTTTTGTTGTTCTTTGGGTAACGGTAGTTTATTCGCCAATCGCACACATGGTATGGGGCGGCGGTATACTTGCAAAAGACGGCGCACTTGACTTTGCAGGCGGTACTGTTGTTCATATCAACGCCGGTGTTGCAGGTCTAGTTCTTGCTCTTATGCTTGGCAAAAGAAAAGATTACGGTAAGGCGATATTTCCATCGTCTATTACGCTAACACTGCTTGGCGCAATCTTGCTATGGTTCGGATGGTTCGGATTTAACGCCGGAAGCGAACTTGCGGCAGACGGTATTGCGGCAAACGCATTCCTTGTAACAAACACGGCGGCGGCAATAGCGGCTCTATCATGGATGGTAGTAGAGTATGTAGTGTATAAAAAATACACACTTCTTGGTCTTGCATCAGGTCTAGTTGCAGGTCTAGTGGCAATCACTCCTGCGGCAGGTTTTGTAGATAACTCTGCGGCTCTTATCATAGGTGCGGTAGCAGGTATAGTCGGTTTTGTGGGCGTAAATGTCATCAAAAAAGCGTTCAAATATGACGATGCGCTTGATGCGTTCGGTATCCATGCGCTTGCCGGTATCTGGGGCGCTATAGCTACGGGCATATTCGCAAACCCTGCGGTAAACTCTCTTGGCAAAGGTCTTTTGTACGGAAATCCTGGACAAGTACTGATTCAAGTAAAAGCGGTTGTTGTGACTATAGTGTTTACAGCTATCGGAACAGCGGTAGTATATGGTATCTCTTCCCTTGTAACGGGCGGCGGTAGAGTATCTGCCGAAGATGAGAGCATAGGTCTTGACGAAGCAACTCACGGAGAAAAAGGCTTTCACATATAAATAGTACGCCAAAATGGGCGAAGCCCCTTTTGGCTACGCTAAGCGCTATGCTACTGAAGCTACGCCTTGCGGCGAGATAATTTTTGGTAACATAGAAGTTAGGGTCAGACATATTTTAGTAAAATAGAGCAACGACACAAAACAGGAGAAAACGATGAAAAAAGTTGAGGCTATCGTAAAGCCGTTCAAACTAGACGATGTCAAAGAAGCATTGTCTGCACTAGGCATCAGCGGTATGACAGTATCTGAAGTAAAAGGCTACGGAAGACAACAAGGTCACACAGAGCTTTATCGTGGAGCTGAGTATGTGGTAGACTTTTTGCCTAAAATAAAAATAGAAATGGTCGTAGAAGACAGCATGGAAGACAAAGTAGTAGACGCAATAGTGAATGCTGCTAGAACAGGCAAAATCGGCGATGGTAAAATATTTGTATCAGATGTTAGCAAAGTAATTAGAGTAAGAACCGGTGAAACTGGGGCTGAGGCTATTTAACCAAATAGTACGCCGAAACGGGCGAAGCCCGCTTCGGCTACGCTAAGCGCTATGCTACTGAAGCTAGCCGCATAAAGCGGCAGAATACTACCTTAGTTGGCGCCGCCAACCAATCTTTTTATTACTTCTTTTTGTTTTTTCTCAATACCGCTTGATTTTTCTATAAGAAACATATCTTTTGCTACATTTTTGATGGTTCCGACTTTTGCGGTCGCTACATCTATGCCAAGCTCGTCAAATACCTCGATAATAAAAGCCAAAAGCCCTTGTTGATTTTTTGTAGTTAAAAGCATTTTTGCGTAGGTCTCGGAGTGTTCAAAATCAAACGATATGTCCGTTTTTTTGATAATCGGTTTTTTTGCGCTTGTCGCTTTCTCTTCGCTTGTAGCGAAACTGCTGATTATCTCATCTACGACTACTAGCTCAGACTCATCCACCGTGGACGAAAACGAGACCTTGAAATATTTTGCATTGTCGAAAAGCTTGAAAATATCCATAGATACGATGTCCAAAAAAGCAAAACGAGAGAGAAGCCTGCCGAAATTTATCCATTTTTTGGAGATTATCTCAAAGCTAAAATACTGCTCATTACTAAGCGCAAAACCAAACTCCTCGCACTCTTTTGCTCTTTTGCATATATCGATTATCTTGGCGCTAGAGAACTTGATAAAAAAGAGATTTGAGGCGACGGATATGATATTTTTTTGCAAAACCTGCGGCAGCGCCTTGAACTCTTCGCTTTTAAGAAGTGCGGCCTCCTTGGTTAGCCTAGTAGCCGCCTCACTGACAAGCTCGGAACGGGATAGCTTGCCCGTGGACTTATAGTACAACTCTCGTAGAAGCGTGGCATTAAAAGAACTATAGATGTTTTGCCCTACGGCCTGCAAATCGGCATAGGTCAGAACAAAAAGATAGTCGATTGCTTTTTTGCTTTTGAGACTTCCCGCAAATGAAAGTATCGTCTTTTCGCTATTTAGATCCTCTCTAAAGGCAGTATTTGACATAAGGGTATGATACAAAATAACACGGCGCACGCTCTCTGCTTTCGCCTCGTCAAGCCCAAGCTTGTTAGCAAAAGAAGTAAAAATTCTAGCGCCTACAGCCGAGTGATTCCCGCCTCTGCCCTTACCTATGTCGTGAAATAAAAGCGCCAATTTGAGATACGCCTTATCTTCTGCATCGAACGACTCAAATACCGATTTGACAAAACCGTCCTTAATATTTTCCAAATGTCGCACGGCCTCCAGTGTATGGATGTCTACCGGAAAAGCGTGATAGCCGTCAAACTGCGCCAAAAACATTATTTTTTCAAACGGGGCAAAAAGTTTTGCGATAACACCGGTCTCATATAGTGCAAAGAGTATATTGTACGAATTTTCCGAAAGCAGAGATGTTAGTAGCTCTTTTGAAATCTTTTTCTGCTTTTTCTCTTCCGATGAATTTTTGATAAATTGGTGAATACTATAATCAAAACTTCCGCTACACTCTTTTTGCACATCTATCAAAAGTCGTATTGCCGCATACAGCGAACTGCTTTTTTTTGAAAAACTGCAAAAAAGCTTGCCCTCTATGCAAAAAAATCCATCCCTCGCATACGCTTTGCGCAATTTTACAACGCTATTTTTTTGGTATGTTATTTTTCTCGTTAGTTTGGAACAGTTGACGGATGAGAAAAAGTTGATTGCCTGCATAGACCGAAGCGTCTTTGACATCAGCGCATTTTCCGCTTTTTGACTCTTCATATCTTTAAACCCAAGCTTAAGAGCAACCTCTCTTTGTGTCTGCATTAAAAGCTCGTCTTGCTTTTTGCCTGCGAGCAGATGGAGCGCATTTCTAAGCTTAAATAAAAACTCTAGCGCAATCCTATACTCTTTGTATTCGGCCTCGCTAAAGAGCTTGCCCGTCAGCTCTTTATTTGAGTTGATGCCGTATATACAGGTGGCAAGCCAAAACAGCGTATTTGAATCCCTAAGCCCACCGACACCCTCTTTGATATTAGGCTCCATGGAGAGTTTATATTTTTTGTGCCTTTTTGCCATCTCTTCAAGTTTTGCAAACACAAACTCTTTTTGCTCCGTGCGCCGTATCTGTGAGAGCTTATTTTGATACTCCACCCACAAAAACCTTGAACCCCAAATAAACCTAGATTCCAAAATAGCGGTTTTAATGGTAATGTCAGTTTTGACGGCCTCACTAACCTCCGAGACCTCATGCACCCTATGCCCGATTTTTAGTCCGGCATCCCATGCCATATAGAGAAATCTCTCCAAAATAGGTTTTAGCTGATACCCTTTGATCTCTTTGTAAAGAAGCATGATGTCTATGTCTGAATAAACGGAGAGTTGCTGTCTGCCGTAGCTACCGAGCGCTATCATGGAAACAGGAATGGAGTTGATAAGGGGCTGGTAGTCGCCGAAGCTGTCTCTGAGAATATAGCGGAACATTTCGACGAGAATGGAGTCAAGCTCTTTTGTGTGGCGGTACAAAAACTCCCGCCCAAAATCCGCCTCAAATATCTCATCTAAAGAGCCAAGATATGACTTTATGTAGTTTTTAAACTCTTTGGAGATTTCAAAGTCGCTAGCCCCGGAACCGACTAGCTGCTCTATTCTCTCTCTAAGGCTTTGTTCGCTCAATTTTTTATTCTGTAATAAATTTTGACAACGGCTCCGCCGCTAGATAATCCGTATATATATTTTCATCAAGCACTACTTGCGCCATCGTTTTGTTGTCGACATTGAAGAGCACCGGTGCGAGAAAATTTCCCATAGACTCTTTAAATGGATTTTTTACTATTAAAATAAGATAAATCAATATATTACTATTATCTTTTAGCTCCATCATCGCCTTTACGGATGGCGGTATATCAAATTTATAATCTCTTAACACAAAAGGATTTATAAGGGTAAAGGCAGGGGCTTCGTCTTCGGTATTTCTTATCGTAGCAAAGTTCTCATCAGCCACTTGAAAATCATAAGAATGAACACTCTCAAAACCTAAAATCGGATATTTTGCATCAAAAACCAAGTGAGTTTCCTTTTTTGGGTTGCTTTTAGATTCATTTTAGCCCAAAACGGTTTAAATCCAAATGGATATTTATCAAAACAGATGTTATAATCGACCTAAAAGCAGTAACGAAGAGGTATTTTTTGAAGGTTTTAATCACGGGAACCGCCGGTTTTATCGGCTTTAATTTGGCAAGAGCGCTGCTAGCTAGAGGCGACGAGGTAGTCGGCATAGACTCTATTAACGACTACTACGATATAAATCTCAAATACGCAAGACTAAGAGAGCTCGGCATTGAAAAAGAGAGTATAGAGCAGGGCAAAAAAAGCATTAGCCGCACAAATAACAAACACTCATTTTATCAGATAAAACTGGAGGACAAAGACCCACTTTTTGCCGTGTTTGAGTCCGAAAAACCGGATGCAGTGTGCAATCTTGCGGCGCAAGCTGGAGTGCGATACTCACTCACAAACCCTTTTGCATACATAGACAGCAATATAACGGGCTTTATTAACATTCTTGAGGCGTGCAGACAGCATGGAGTACAAAACCTCTCATACGCCTCCAGCTCCTCCGTATACGGACTAAACGAAGAGATGCCGTTCTCTGTACACGACAATGTAGACCATCCAATAAGCCTCTATGCAGCAAGCAAAAAATCAAACGAACTAATGGCCCACACATACAGCCATCTTTTTGGCATCCGCACGACGGGACTTCGGTTTTTCACCGTTTACGGGCCGTGGGGCAGACCGGATATGGCGCTGTTTTTATTTACAAAGGCGATTTTGGAGGGTAAACCTATTGATGTTTTCAACCACGGAGATATGAGACGCGACTTTACATATATTGATGACATCATAAGCGGAGTCATGGGGGTTATTGACAACCCCGCCAAGCCAAACGAGCAGTGGAGCGGCAAAACCCCTGACCCGTCAAGCTCAAGAGCGCCATACAGGGTCTACAATATCGGCAATAATTCACCCGTAAACCTAATGGAATTTATCGAAGCGATAGAAGAAAATCTAGGACAAAAAGCCGAAAAAAACTTCTTGCCGTTACAGCCCGGGGATGTCCCTGCAACATACGCCGACATATCAGACCTCACAAAAGATACCGGATACACGCCAAAAACAGGCGTAAAAGAGGGAATCAAAAACTTTGTAGAGTGGTATAAAGAATTTTATGGGATACAAAGAGGATAAGCATATGCAGTCTATATTTAGAGAGTACGACATCAGGGGAATCTTTGAAAAAGAGCTTAACGAAAAAACCGTAAAAGCAATAGGGTTTTATTTGGGTGAGGCAATAAAAGCAAAACTGGGCAACAAAGAACATTTCGTATCTATCGGCTTTGACGCACGCACGCACTCTCCAGTGCTTTTCGAATGGCTCTCTCTCGGGTTTTTACAAAGCGGGGTAAGCGTGCTTGATATGGGCATGGTAACTACCGGAATCAACTACTTTACAAACTTTTTTCCTTGGGAGGTCAATGGCAGAATAGTCGCCACATCCGCATCTGTCATGATAACAGGCTCACACAATCCGCCGGAATACAATGGTTTTAAAATCACGATAGACAAAGCGCCGTTTTTTGGAAAAGAGATTGAGGCTTTGGGAACACAGATAATCTCTAGCGACGAAGTAGGTGCTACAACAAACGAAGCAAAAATCTATTGCATTGACGCCAAAAAAATATATATAGAATACCTCGTAAACGAATTTGCAACCCTAAAAAACATGGATACTAAAATAGCTATTGACTGCGGAAACGGCGTTGCGGGACTCTCAATTATCGACATATTTTCAAAATTACAACTCAGTTTTGAATCCATATACGAAACACCGGACGGTACATTCCCAAACCACCACCCAGACCCTAGCGAAGAACACAATCTCGAAGACCTTAAAAAACTGATGCAAGAAAAAGGGTTCAAGCTTGGCTTTGCATTTGACGGAGACGCCGATAGAATAGCCGTGCTGACCGATAAGTACAATATCAAAGGCGACCAGCTAGCTCTTATATTTGCGAGATATATGGCAAAACAGGGCAAAAAGCCGACAGTAATCGGCGAAGTCAAATGCTCCAAAGTAATGTATGACGAAATAGGCAAGCTTGGCACAGCGATAATGTACAAAACCGGGCATAGCAATCTAAAAGTAAAACTAAGAGAGACCGGAGCAGACTTTGCGGCAGAGGTCAGCGGGCATATGTTTTTTAACGATAAGTGGTTTGGATTTGATGACGCCGTATATGTTGCGATGAGGGTATTGGAGCTTATCAAAAACGGGGTAGACCTAAATGCGCAGATGGATTCCATGCCACATCTCCACTCAACGGATGAGATAAAGGTGCATGTAACCGAAGAAACGAAATTCAACATAATAAACAAAATAAAAATAGCGCTTCAAAATCCGCCAGAGTATCTGCCTGCAATTACTGAAATAGTCGATATAGACGGGGTTAGGATAAGTTTTGACGAGGGGTGGGGGCTTATAAGGGCGTCCAATACCACGCCGGTGCTTGTCACAAGATTTGAGGCGGCGACCTCTGAAGCTCTTGAAATTTACAAAAACAGCCTCAACAAACTAATAGAGGAAGCTAAAAACTAATGCAAACATTCACTATAAAATCGCCGCTTGATATGCATCTTCACTTAAGGGACTCCGAGATGCTTCGTCTTGTTGCTCCGTACTCTGCGGAGGCGTTTGCAGGGGGCGTGATAATGCCGAATATTACCCCGCCGATAACAACGCTTGAAGCTCTTCATGCTTATCGTAAAAGGGTTTTGGAGGCGTGTGGAAATCATCTATTTTTGCCGTACATGACAATGTTCTTAAAGCCTTACGAAGAGAGTTTCTTTGAAGAAGCGGCGGCGCATATTATTGCCATGAAGCTATATCCCGCCGGCGTCACCACAAACTCCGAAGAGGGCGCCAAAAATATAGACTCGCTGGAGCCGCAACTAAAAGCGATGGAAGCGCTTAATATCCCTCTCTCGGTCCACGCCGAAACACACAGTCCAAATCTTTTTGAAAGGGAGCAAAACTTTTTGCCGATACTAGAGCATATAGCAAAAAAGTTTCCTAAGCTCAAAGTAATGTTTGAGCACATTAGCTCAAAAGAGGGGCTAAAGCTTGTGGCAGACTACGAAAATATATATGCCACGATTACGCTGCACCATATGACGCTAACGGTTGATGATTTAATGGGGGAGAGGCTAAATCCTCATCTATTTTGCAAGCCTGTAGTTAAGACGGAGTCGGATAGAGATGCAGTGCTAGAAGCCGCGCTAAACGCGTCGCCAAAAGTCATGTTCGGCTCAGACAGCGCGCCACATCCAAGAGAGTCCAAAGAGAGCGCATCTGCTCCAGCCGGAATATTCAGCGCTCCGGCTATTTTGCCAAAGCTTGTAGAGATATTTGAGCGCCACGGCAAGCTTGATAACCTGCAAAATTTTGTATCCGACAACGCCAAATCAATATACGGTATTAATCCGCCTGAGAAGTTTGTGGCACTTGAAAAATCGGAGTACAGAGTTCCGTCGCTTTGCAAAAATAGAGATACGGAAGTAGTTCCGCTGTTTGCCGCAGAGAGTTGTCTTTGGGGGATAAGTAGCGTTGAATAGGATCTTATTTGTCGAGGACGATTTGCTATTTCGTGAAAGCACAAAAGAGTTTTTGGAGTCAGAGGGCTTTGCCGTAAAAGAGGCCGGAAGCTTTGACGAGGCTATAGAGATAGGCTTTAAGGAGGTATTTGACCTCTATCTTTTGGACATCAATCTAGGCGCAAAAAACGGCATAGAGCTTCTGCGAGAACTAAGAAGCTTTGGAGATAATAAGCCGGTACTCATGCTAACAAGCCACAAATCACCAAAAACAGCAACGGAGTGTTTCGAGGGCGGTTGCGACGACTACATCAGAAAACCTTGTGAGCCGATAGAGTTGATTGCAAGAGTAAAATCAAAACTTAGAGATTCGTTTGGACAAAAAAACAGTATCGTAAAACTAAACGACGAACTCATATTTGATTTAGACAAAAAAAAAGTTACAAACCAAAATAAAGATGTAGACCTGAGCCAAAAAGAGCTGGAGCTACTCTCTCTTCTTGTGCGCAACAAAAACAGTACGGTCACGATAGAAAACATCGAAAGAGAGCTTTGGCCCGCAGCCAAGGAGCCTAGCTATGGGAGCATAAGAGTCTATATAAACTCCATCAAAAAGCTTATAGGCAAGGACTCGATTGTAAATATCAAAGGTATCGGCTACCGCTTTGAAAATTAAAAAAGAGCTTTTTCTTTTTTCGCTCCTTATCGCCGCTATTAATACTTTTATTTTTGCTGTCGCCACCTTTTTGCTAGCAAAGCTAAAGAGTCTAGACCCTTTCGAATATGCTATTTTGGCGACACTCTTTGTTTTTTCTACGCTTGCCCCCATATATCTCGTCAAAGAGCTAATGGAATCGGTGCTATCCCCTATTAAAAACTTTAGACTCCTCATTGAAGATACGATGCATGAAATAAATACGCCTGTCGCCACGATAAAAACAAACACGACCATGCTCAAAAAAACAAGCGATGAAGCCGAGCTAAAAAAAATAGGCAGAATAGAGCTAGCTTGCGACAAACTGCTTGATTTGTACGAAAATTTAGAATATTTTGCCAAAAAAGAGGCGAAACTGAGCCAAAAAACAGAAGTTGATTTAAAAGATGCGATTTTGCAAGAGACGATGCTGCAAGAGGACGCATTTGCCAAAAAAGGCGTAGAACTAACAATTGACCTTGAGAGCAAAACATTTTTTTTCGACAAAAAAGGGTTTTCGCTAGCTTTGGCAAACCTGCTATCAAATGCGCTAAAGTTTAGCCAAAATGGCAAAACGGTAGAGGTTGCTTTGACGGGGAATATCTTGACCGTGAGAGATGAGGGTTGCGGTATAGCCGAAGAAGATCTGATAAAAATATTTGACCGTTATTATCAAGAAGATGGCGCAAAAGAGGGGCGCGGCATTGGGCTTTTTCTCGTAAAAGAGTTTTGTGATGAAAATGGGGTTTCGCTCTTTATCCGCTCCGAAGTAGGCAAAGGCAGTGAGTTTACACTTGATTTTGGTAAAATTCGAAAAAAAATTAACTAGGAACTTTAATAATGATAGTAACAAGATTTGCCCCATCTCCAACGGGCTTTTTGCATATCGGGGGCTTAAGAACAGCACTTTTTAGCTGGCTTTGGGCTAGAAAAAACAATGGAAAATTCCTTCTTCGCATAGAAGACACTGACCTTAGCAGAAACTCAGAAGAAGCCTTGCAAGCAATACTTGAAGCATTCGACTGGGTGGGACTAAACTATGACGGTGAAGTAGCGTATCAATCAAAAAGATTTGATATTTACAAAGAGTATGTCAAAAAGCTACTAGATGAAGGCAAGGCGTACCACTGCTATATGTCAAGAGAAGAGCTAGACGCACTAAGAGAGGCACAACAAGCCGCAGGCGAACAACCTAGATACGACGGCAGATATAGAGACGGCAAACTAGCTGCCGTGGATGGCGTAGAGCCTGTAGTTCGGATAAAGGCTCCACTTGATGGCGTAATAGAGTTTGATGACGGTGTAAAAGGGGGATTGTCTTTTGGCGCAAAAGAGCTTGACGACTTCATCATAGCCCGTTCGGACGGCACACCTACATACAACTTTGTCGTTGTAATCGATGACGCTTTGATGGGTGTTACAGAGGTCATCAGGGGCGACGACCACACTAGCAACACCCCAAAACAGATAGTGCTTTATGAGGCATTGGGCTTTACAATACCGAAGTTTTACCATGTACCGATGATACTTGGGGATGGCGGCAAGAAACTCTCAAAAAGAGACGGTGCGGCAGATGTGATGGAGTACAAAACGCTAGGCTATCTGCCTGAGGCTCTGCTAAACTTCCTCGTTCGCCTCGGCTGGTCTAACGGCGATCAAGAGCTATTCAGTATTGATGAGATGCTAAGCCTCTTTGACCCAAGCGGCATCAACAAATCGGCAAGTCAGTACAACCTAGAAAAACTAAATTGGATAAACGGCGAATATCTCAAGAAAACACCTATCGCAAGGTTAAAAGAACTTTTAAAAGATTTTGGGTGTGATAGTTTTGGGCAGAATGAAGAGCTACTTTTCAAAAACGCTTTAGAGCGAGCAAAAACGCTTGTGGATTTGGCGGCTACGATAAACTCTATGACGAATGCACCGACAAGCTACGATGAAGCGGCTATGGCAAAAAGCATCAATGACGAAGCAAAAGAGATTCTTAGCGGCTTTACCGATACGCTTAAGGCTTGCAGTGCAAAAGATGAGCATGAGTTTAAGGGTGTAATCGACGAATTTTTGGCTAGCCGTGAACTTAAAATGCCGCGCCTTGGTATGCCGATAAGAGTAGCTCTTACAGGTTCTACGCAAAGCCCGTCTATAAATGAATTGTTAGCGATTATTGGAAGAGAAGAGAGTATAAAAAGATTGGAGTCATTTTTAAAATAAAATGACTCCCTTGGAGATTTAGCCTAGTAACCTAGACACCTGCGACGCTAGGTATTGACTAGAGTGTGCAGAGGCAAAAAGTGCGGCGTTGCTTTGCAGATATGCCGCATTAAAATCAGTTGAAGCCTGCGCCATATCCGTATCCGAAATCTGCGAAGCTGCAGCGCTTTGCGATACCACTCCCGCCATATTGGCGCTTATAGAGCTGTACGCCTGATTTATCGTGGAGCCTACATTCGCCCTTGAGCGACTAGTCTCTTCTTGCAACTTCAAAACCGTATCTTGGTTTGTTATATCAGCACTTTCAACATTCGGACGCCCTACCGAAGCGGATATGCTACCGCCCCCGACATAAAAAGAAGCATCGCTAAATACGCTTTTGCCGTTAAAACTAGCTTGATTTAGAGTATTTGTCATACCCTCTTTTACTTTGGAAGCCTCAGTCAGCAAAGCGTCTCTGCCGTTTGAGCCTAGCGCCGCATTATTGTAAGCGACCGAGAGCTCATTTAGCTTCACGGCACCATCGCTCACGCTCTTTAGTGCGCCATCGGCTATCTGTAAAAAGCCAATTGCATCATTCGCATTTTTGATACCCTGTCCAAGAGAGCTAGCCTCCATCTCAAGCACATCCGCTATCATCGTCCCGGATGGATCCAAAGCCGCTAACTGCTTACCCGTCGCTATCTTCTCAAGCTCTTTTTTTGCCTTATTATCAGCTGTCTCCGCCGCTATATTGGTCTTCATAGTGGTTGTATTATTATTGACTTGCATGGGTGACTCCTTTTTGGAGATTTTACTTATCTTATATCGTCTTATTATAGTTATTTTTTATTAGTTCGAGATAAAAATACAAAATATTAATTAACGGTAAAATAAAAGGTTCTCTTCGATTATTTAAATTTGAACAGTGGCGGGGTCGGTTCGTGGCAATCTAGTTTATTTAGAGTGTTCAATAAAAGTAAACCCGTTTGCAACAGATATATGTTAAGATTTTGCAGAATTGAGCCACAAGTGCGTGTGCGCAGGAGGGGTATGATGACCTCGAAAAAATTAAAATATGTTTTGTTCGGACTTTTAGCTACTTTACTTTTTGTTGCGCAGCCAGCCTTTTGCGATGACGCAAACAGATCATACAAGATAGGCATATTATCTTTTAAAACTCCGGAGCAGACTAAGGCGCAGTGGCTTCCGACGATAAAATATCTTCAAAAAACAATTCCTCAGTATAGCTTTGAATTTGAGCCGCTTAATTTCAAAGAGATAGGTGAGGCATTAGCAAAAAATGAGCTTGATTTTGTATTTACAAATCCTGAGCACTATGTTCTTTATCGTACAAGGCACAAGCTCGATGCCATAGCAACACTCATGACTACCGTTGGCGGTCAGCCGTCAACGGAATTTGGCGGAGTTATCTTCGCCAGAACAGATGCTAACAATATAAACAGCGTCAAAGACATAAAGGGCAAAACCGTAGCGGCGCCCGGTCCAGAGTCTTTTGGCGGTTATCTGATGCAAATGAAGATTCTTTTCGATAATAAAATTGGCACTGACGACATAAGACTACTATTTACAGATATGCCTCATGGCAGGGTTGTAAATGCGGTTATGTCAAAAAAGGCTGATGTAGGGTTTGTAAGAACGGGTGTGCTGGAGTCTATGATAGCGCAGAAGCAGATTTTAGAATCTGACATCAAAATCGTAAACAGACAAGACAACTCAGAGTTTCGCAACTTTCTATCTACAGAGCTCTATCCAGAGTGGGCATTTGCGGCAACAAGCGCTGTGCCAAAAGATTGCATCAAGAAAGTAGTAGATGCTCTATTTCATATTGAGCCGGACTCCAAAGAGGCGATAGTAGGAGGATACTTCGGTTTTATATCCCCAAAGGACTATGTATCAATAGGGATACTGATGCATAAAATGAAAGTCAATCCTGACTACAAAAGTGCTTTTAATATTCAAGAGTTTGTAAAAGTATATGCGAGTTATCTGTTTTTAATCTCATTCATTGCTTTATTGGTTAGTTTTTTGATTATTATCAAAATGAGTAGAGATAAGAAGAAAATTGCTAGCGGAATAAGGGATCGAGAACTCTTACTTGCTAGTATTGCAGAAGGGTTGTATGGCGTTGATACAAACGGTAAATGCACATTTGTAAACAAAGCTGCGCTTGATATGTTAGGCGCCACCAATGATGAAGTGATTGGAAAACATATGCACGAGCTATTTCATCGCAATGAAAATGGCGAGCCTATGCCTTTATCCTATTGCCCGACAATAAAAACTCTAAACGATGGCATAGTAAGACATAGTGAGGAAATATTTTTTAAAGTTGACAACTCGCCTTTTCCTGTTTATCTGGTAGCTTCCCCTATCAAGTACAAGGGAAATATCGTTGGCGCAATGATTGCCTTTGAAGATATCACTGAACGCAAGAGGCTAGAAAAAGAGCTTCTGGCTTTAAACAGTTCACTTGAGCAAAGGGTTATTCAAGAGGTTGAAAAAAATACAGCGCAAGCAAAAAGTATCATCAATCGAGAACAAAGAATAGACGCAATGGCTCAAATGGCCAGTACCATCGCTCACCACTGGCGTCAGCCGCTAACTTTTTTGTCAATAACGGCGCAAGAGTTGGAATATACATACAACATTAAAGAGCTTGATGACGCTTATGTGCAAGAATACACAAAAGTTACTATGGCAAAACTATCATATATGTCAAAACTTATTGACGACTTTGGCGGCTTTTTTAGGCGCGGCAGGACAGCGTCGCCGATTGATATGTCTGAAGTTGTCAACAGTGTCATATCTCAATCAAAACAAGATTGTAACTGTGAAAATATTGAGTTTGTGGTCGATATGCCATCTGACTATCAAGTGTATGGATATAAAAATGATTTACAATATGCGCTCGTTAGCATAATAAACAATGCGGTTGAAAAGTCAATAGAGGTAGGCGGCGATAAAAAGATTTATATCAAAGTATCTGATTTTGACAAAGAGTATAAAATCAGAATTGTAGACGAAGCAGGTGGGGTGCCTGCTGAAATAATGGATAAGATTTTTGAGCCATATTTTAGTACAAAAAAACAGCTAAACGGCACCGGACTTGGTCTATTTATGGCAAAAATGATCATCGAACAAAATATGAACGGCAAACTTAGCCTCCGCAATACAGATACTGGCGCCTGTTTTGAGATTGAACTACCACTCAATGGAGCCGCTTTTTAAAACCAAGCATTTGCGTTTATTGTTTCTGTAAGATTTAGCTAGCATTGTTAGCGTATTTCAAACATTGAAGGAGAATCTGCAAAAAATGGGTATGTCATTTGACAAGCTAGTAGATCGGCTCAGCAAATATTCCTTGTTGGTTGCCGAGGATAATATTGAAGATTTGAAGCTTCTTGAGAATACTCTTGTTAAATTCTTCGCAAATGTCTATGTATGCACAAATGGTAGAGACGCTAAAAATATATTTGATTCAGAGTCTATAGATATTATTCTGACAGATATACATATGCCGGCTGGTTGCGGAGTAGAATTCATAAGGCATATAAGGTCGCATGATAAACAAATACCGATAGTGGTTATGACCGGCGAAAACGACATTGGCATACTCCGGCAGCTTGTAACGCTTAATATATCCGACTACCAACTTAAGCCAATAGAAATCAACGAACTACTTTTTAGGTTTTTACACTGCATTGATAAGTACTTAGATGAAGAGCAGTGCATCTTGTATCTTAGTGGCGGCTCCATATTTAACACAAAGACCAAAGTTTTGTCTAAAAATGGTTCAAATATTACGCTTACAAAGAGAGAGGTACAGCTAATCCTTTGTTTGGCCGAAGATAAGAGTATCAAAGATATGGATTTTATCAAGTCGTGCGTATGGGAAGATAAAGATATTGCAAGCTCCACCGTAAGAAGCTTTATTAAGCGGCTACGAGAAAAAATTGGTTTTGAAGCGGTTGCATCGGATAGCAACTATGGATATAGTTTAAAATTTGAAAAGTAGATAGATTTCACAAGAGCTCAAGGATAAGGTATATGAAAAGATTTAAACTCAACATAAACAAAAGTTCCGCCTATTTGGTTTTATTGGCTGGAGTGATGTTTAGTATTTTGGTATCTTTCTACACATATCAGACGCAAGTTGAACGCGAAAGAGTTCGCTTTGAGATAACCGTCAATCAGATGACGCTTCTTGTGCAAAATCGTATGGATGCATACAAACAAGTTTTGCTTGGCGGGGCAGGACTCTTTTACACCTTAGAAAAGGCGACTCGTGACGACTGGAGACAATTTGTTTCGGCGCAAAAAATTGAGACTACTTTTCCTGGTATCCAAGGCGTGGGCTATAGTGTTGTCGTCAGAGCATTTGAAAAAGATGCGCATGTTAATGCTCTAAGGAAGGAGGGGTTTGTAAATTATGATATAAAACCAGATGGACAAAGAGAGCTGTACACCTCAATCATCTACCTTGAACCGTTCAATGACCGCAATAAAAGAGCATTTGGCTATGACATGTTTTCAGAAAAAGTCAGAAATGAGGCGATGAGCAGGGCTATAGATAGCGGGGAGCCTGCAATGTCGGGAAAGGTGCGGCTAAAACAAGAAAATAGCATCAACGAACAATCCGGCTTTTTGATATATGTGCCGGTATACAAAGCGGGCGCTCTGATAAACACCAAAGAAGAGAGATTTGCGGCGATACAAGGATTTGTCTATGCTCCTTTTAGGGTAAATGATTTGATGAACGGCGTCATTGGAAATAGAGTTTCTGCAATTGACTTTGAGATATATGACGGAGATGCAATTGGCGAAAAGAGCCTCCTGTTTGATTCCCACCCTGAATTTAAGGGCGCAACAAGCGCTTTGACATCTCAGACCAAATTAACCATAGGTGGGCGCAACTGGGTTTTATGCTTTAGCGCATTGAAATCTTTTGCCGACGAGGCTGACGGCAATAAGCACTCGATAATACTTGTAGGCGGATTGCTTTTGAGCCTCGCTATGTTTGCCTTGATGCAATCTTTGATAGTCATGCGTCAGAGGGCGGAAGAGATCGCACAAGAGATGACTGCAAAATTATCAGCTTCGGAAGAGAGACTCAGATATGCCCTTGAAGGGGCGGGAGATGGTCTTTGGGATTGGAATATGAAGACAGACGAGATTTACTTTTCAAAAAGATGGAAAGAGATGCTCGGGTTTCGAGAAGACGAGCTAAGAGCAACCTTGGATGAGTGGAAAAGCAGAGTCCATCCCGATGATTTGGAGCAAGTATATACAGATACAACAGAGCATATCGAAGGCAAAAAGGATGTCTACATAAACGAACATAGAGTCAAATGCAAAGACGGTTCCTACAAATGGGTACTTGCTAGGGGTATGATTGTAGCCCGTGATAATGATGGTAGCCCAGTGCGAATGGTCGGCTCTCATACCGACATAACAGACAAAAAAGCTGCAGAACTGGCGCTTAGAGAAGAGAGAAATTTTGTAAATATGATCCTTGACACTGCCGGCTCTATCATGGCTGTTATAGACAAAAATGGCTCTATGATAAAGTTTAATAAATACGCCCAGGATTTTACCGGATACGCAAAAGATGAGATAGTAGGTCCAATGGAGTGGACCAAACTGCTCAAGCCCGAACAGCATTCCGGTGTTGATGAGTTGTTCGCCCTAGCAAAAGAGGGCAAAATAAAACATAGATATGAAAACTACTGGGTCGCAAAAAGCGGCGAGACTAGATTGTTTGATTGGTTCAACTCGATAATAACTGATGAGCAAGGCAAAATGACGCATTTGGTGACAGTTGGCGTTGATATTACCGAACGGGTCAGGCTAGAGGAAGATTTGAGGTCAATCAATAGACATCTAAATGAGATGGTCAAAGCAGAGACACAGAAGAGTCTACAGAAAGAAAAACTCCTCATACAACAATCAAAAATGGCAATGATGGGGGAGATGATAGGCGCCATAGCCCACCAGTGGCGTCAGCCTCTAAATTCGCTGGGGCTTATAGTCCAAGATGTTCCACTTGCATACATGTTTGGAGAGTTGAACGAAAAATATCTGGATGATTTTAAAAATAATGCAATGAGCAAGATAAGTAATATGTCCGCGACTATGGAGGATTTCAAAAACTTCTTTTCGCCAAATAAAAAAGCTGAGCAGTTCTTTCTTGAGGATGCAATAAATGAAACCTTACAGATATTAGGGTCGCAACTAGCAGTACATGGCATACAAGTATTATTTAGTAACGAAAAGACAAATAAGCACCAATATGTCTGTTATAAAAACGAGCTCAAACAGGTGCTTTTAAATATCTTGGCAAATGCAAAGGATGCATTGTTTGAAAAGAAACCAAAAAATCCATTCATCAAGATAGATATAGCTCAAAATGACGCCGGGCTGGCGATTGTTATAGAGGACTCTGCTGGAGGAATTCCTGATGAGATTATAGATAAGGTATTCGATTCATACTTTACCACAAAAGAAGAAGGAAAAGGCACCGGCATAGGTCTTTATATGTCAAAACAAATTGTCGAAGAGAGTCTGCATGGCAGGCTAAGTGTGAGCAATAGCGAGAATGGGGCCAAGTTTGTTGTGGAGCTACCCTGAATGTATGTCCACAAAATAAACCCATTTGCAACGGCTCTCTGCTATTATCGCAAGATGCCTTTGGCACAAAATATAAATTTTATTCTTTATGAGTCAACAAGCAAGATGAAGTGGAAGGAATCGGGCGCTATCATACATGACGAACGCAACTAAAAACTTAAATGTAATTTATGCTGAAGATGACTTGGATGTAGCTTTCAGCATGCATAAAATATTCAAAAGACTATTTGGCGGTGTTGAGCACTTTGCTAATGGTCAGTTGGCATTGGATTATTATTTACAAAACAAAGATGATATAGATTTGGTTATAACCGATATAACTATGCCTATTATGAACGGCATAGAGCTTGTGAAGGCTATCAGAGGGGTTTCATCAAATGAAATTCCAGTTATAGCCATCACCGCTCATACCGCAGAATACACGGACGACCTTTCCAGTCTCCATGTCAAAGTTTTCAACAAACCTTTAGATGTTAACCAGTTTGCGGATGTAATAAGCGCATGGTTGTGTAGCTCTCCCCATACTTCATGCAAACCATAAATAGAAAAACAATATATCTATGCTTCTTGCCTTGCAGGCATCCCAAATTTTTTGTGGTTTAGCTGTCCATTTGCGTCAAAATAGAGGTAGTTAAGAGTATCCGCCGCCACGGGAAGCCCCGCTAAATATCGAAGCGCCAAATTTGCCTCAAAAGAAGCGATAAAAGCAACTATCGGCGGGGCAATGCCCTCCGGCTTTCTATCATTTATTACCATCGACTTCGCATATTCGGACTTCTCAAATAGGCAAACCTGCCCGTGCCACGCCTCTACCGATGCGTAAATCCACGGGATATTGTGCGCTTTTGCGTACTCTTCTAGCGCCGTACGGCTCGGCAGATTGTCGGTAGCGTCTATGAGCAGGTCTGTCTCTATCTCTTTTTTTGCGAACTCATCAAACGGTACGGTATGGACATTTACATCTACGCCGCCATATCTGCTTTTTAACAGCTCACCTACCACACCCGCTTTGTATTTTCCCTCATCACCCAATCGAAAGGCTATCTGCCGATGGATATTATGCAGGCTTACAGTGTCGAAATCCACGAGATGTATCGTTCCGATACCGCTGGAGCCTAGAGTAATAGCAAGAGTTGAGCCAAGCCCCCCGCATCCGATTATCGCTATCCGCTTTGTTTTTAACCTTTCTTGACACTCCTCACCCCATAGCGCATACTGTCTAACAAAATACTCTTCTTGCATAAATCTACCCCCGTAAAACCGTAATCGTCCACAAAGCCGCCGCACCGGAGCCAAAAAACCATACAAATGCAACGCTCTTTTGCCAAAAACCTAGCTTGCCTATCTGTTCATGCTCGTATGCGGGTCGCTTACCGTCTATCATTCCGCGCACTATACCGTCTCTGTGCAAAAATATATGGAGCACTACCCCTTGAATATGGACAAAAGCGATAGCCAAAAGCGTGTTTGCAAATACTTCGTGAATATGCGATGCACTCTCTTTTGACACGGTGTCCGTAAATAGCCAAAGCCACAATCCGCTAACGCCAACGCAAAGAGCGCAAAACATCAAAACAAGCATTACCCATCCGGCGATGGCAGGGTGTCCGACGGAGTGAGAGTGTGCTTGGCTATCCAATATGGCAAACTCCTGTTTTGCCTCGCTTATGCTTTTGACGAATGCCGAAAAACGGACATATTTTGTTCCAACAATACCCCACATTATTCTGCCGACAATGAGCCCAAAAGCCAAAATACCAAAAATAATGTGAATAGTAAGATACTTTTTGCCGTAAACTATCAGCATCGATAAAAAGACGCTAAGAGCAATCCCCCAGTGAAAAATACGGGTCGGCAAATCCCAAACAGGTCGTTTTTCCGGTTTTGTCACTACTTAATGGCTCCCGCTCGCAACAATCAGTGCAACTTTAAAATCCACATTACCGTGCCTATAATACTCCAATGCCGCCGCAATACCGACCGGCGGAAGCAGTACGACCCCACCGCCGATACCGAAAATTCCGGATATCAACCAAGACATATAGCACTCATTTTAATGACTATGTCCGCATCCGGTATGAGGGTCACAAAAAGAGCCCCCGCCGTTGCTTGCGTATTTTGATGTTTCAGGCTGAAGCATAAGATGCGTCACTCCTTCGTGTCCAAGCTTATGTCGTAAATCCTCTATCACTCCCTCAACCTCCTTTAGGCTCATATTTTCGTCAAGTACGATATGCGCCGAAAAATATCTTTCGTTGCTTGACGGGTAGCTCAGGTGAATGTCGTGTAGTTCTTTGACATTTGGATTTTCCAAAATTAGCGATTTTAGTTTTGTAAGTTTTTTTGGATCACTTTTGTCCATAAGAGATAAAAACGATGTTTTCAATATCCCATACGATGCACGCAACACTACGGCTACAAACACCAAAGAGAGTAGCGAATCCAACCAACTAATCCCCCATATCATCATTGCCGCCCCGCCAAGCACTACGGCAAAAGAGAGAGCCGCATCGCTCGCCATGTGCCAAAAAGCGCTTGTCACATTCAAATCGGTATGCCCCTCCTCTGCATGTTCATGAGAGTGTCCATGATGCGAATGTCCGCCAAGCACGAATGCGCTCGCTGTATTCACGACAAGAGCCGCAAAAGCGGTAACCATCGTAACCGCTCCGTTGACCGCAACGGGGTGAAGCAGCCTATCTATCGCCTCTACGCCGACCCAAATCATAAGAATAGTCAAAAAAACAGAGTTTATAAAAGAGGCCATCATCTCGGAGCGCACAAATCCATACGACATACTCTCATTAGCCTCTCTAGCTGAAAAAGAGATAGCAACGGCTGTTACCACGAGAGCCATTACATCGCTTAGATTGTGCCATGCGTCAGAGATGAGCGCCAAAGAGCCGCTAATAACCCCAGCCACACTCTCTACGGCAACTATAACAATATTTAGCGCTATAACCAACAAGATACGGCGCTCGTTTGCGCTCATGTTTTTAAAAGAGAACATAAAAAGCCTATTTTAAAAATTCTTGCACTTCTTGTACGCTAGGGACTCTGCCGCTCATTATCACCTTACCGTCAATCATCAAAGCGGGTGTGCTCATAACGCCTCTATTCATTATCTCCACGGGGTCTTCTATTTTTTCTATCTGGGCAAATTTGCCACTTTTTGCCACTGCCTCTTTTGTGACTTCAAACAAAGTTTTGCATTTTGAGCATCCCGTACCCAATATCTCTATCTTCATAATAATCTCCCTATAAAACAGCGTTAAATATATAGCCTACCCCGACTATACCGACGGCTACTATCGAAAAGTATATCGTAATCAGTCGCACATGTAGCACCCTTTTTAGGATAATCGCCTCAGGTGGACTGATGGCGATAACACTCATCATAAAAGCCAGCGCCGTTCCCATTGCCATACCTTTTGAAGTAAGCACCTCGACAAGTGGAATAATGCCGGCCGCATTCGAGTACATCGGTATGCCGATAAGTACCGCCAAAGGTACGCTATACCAATCTCTGCCGCCCGCATAGGTCGCAATAAACTCCGTCGGCACATATCCGTGTATGAAACCCCCGACTGCTATACCGATGACGACATAGAGCCAAATCTTTCGTATCAAATCTCTCGTATACTCCCAGCTCTCTTTGGTGCGAGCGGAAAACGGAATTTTTTCATCCTCAAAAGCACCCTCAATCTCTATCGGCTCGACTTTTAACAAAATATATTTTTCCAAATTCATTTTGCCGAGTATAAAGCCTGCCGTTATGGAAACGAACAGACCAAAAGCGATATAAAGCCCCGCTATCTTCCATCCGAAAAGCCCAAAAAGCATTGCTATGGCTATCTCGTTGTTCATAGGCGCCGAAATCAAAAAGCTAAGCGTCACTCCAAGCGGTATACGAGCCTGCAAAAAACCCAGAAAAAGAGGAATTGCAGAGCATGAACAAAAGGGGGTAACAATACCAAGCAAGGAGGCTAAGATATTGCCCGTAATCTCTTTTTTGCCCGCTAGAAAATAGCGCACTTTCTCAAGCTTGAAGTATGAACGAAGCAGCGTAACGGCAAATATAATGACAAGCAGAAGGAAAAATATCTTACCCGTGTCATAAATGAAAAAATGAAGAGCTTCAGTCAGCCGCTCCCCCTGTGTCATCCCAAAAAAACCGTAAACTAGCCGTGAAACCAAATCATGCCACATCGCTACAAGTCCAACGCTTCTTTGATTTTTGGAAGCAATATATCTTTTATCTCATGTAGCGTT
>DIZY01000100.1:0-1117 GCA_002428055.1 Helicobacteraceae bacterium UBA6016 | reverse complement strand
CCTGCAAACATCGGGCATGTCTCGTTTGCGTGGTCGCATACGGTGACTACGAGGTCAAACTCTTGAACTGGTAGTTTATCCATCGTTTTTGATGAGAGTCCATCCGTAGATATGCCCTCTTTTTGCAGAGCTTTTATAGCGCTAGGATTGACAGTGCCGCTAGGAAGTACTCCGCTAGAGTACGCCTTGACGCCGAGAGCGCCCAGATAGTGATTTGCAAGGGCTTCGCCCATAATGGAACGGCATGAGTTACCGGTGCATAGAATAAGTACGGTTTTCATTTTATTTTCCTAATATTTTACATCTAGTCGTATTTTCGGCATCTATTTTTGAGGGAAGCAAAATTGCTAGCGCTTTAACCTCTGCCGCCAAACTCTCTTGCAAAGAAGAGGCAAAAGCTATTTCATAGTAGCTTCTAGCGCCGACTTTGGCAATGCGCAAAAACCCGGCATCTTTTAGAATCTTTAGGTGACGAGAGAGTGTCGATTGCGCCATTGCAAGCGATGCCTCTAGCTCACATACGCAACAAGAGCCGTATGCCATAAAAAAAGTAATAATGCGCACCCTGCTTTCATCATTCATGGCCGATACGGCTTTTAAAAACTCTTCCATAGTAGACCTTTACAATATATCTATATATACGGATATATTATAATAACAAAGCTTTTATTATACTAACAACAAAAACCGTAACTACGCCGTAAACTTTTTCTGCTAAAATCCTTTTAACTTACAAAAAAGAGTGCGATATGCAAGAGTATCTTTTGACTCTGTTTTTACTACCGTTTGCAACCGCCATCGCTGCATTAGCTTTTAAGCGTTACGCCGGTTTCATCGTCAGCGTTGCGTCAGCCCTGCTTATAGCGGCTTCAATATTGGCTTACTACTCCTACGAGGCAAGCTTTCAGCTATCAGCCTCTTACTTGGCTACTCCGTTTTTACTTCTGGATTTTGCGCTACTCGGATATTTTGGGTATATAGGCTTCAAAAGCCAAAACAAAAAAATACTCTTTTTGAGTCTTATTCAGCTAGCGATTTTATTTGCGCTTGAAAGCTACGAAACAACAACCGGATTTGATATAGTAGTCGACAAACTATCCGTATTTATGTTTTTACT
>DIZY01000016.1:2275-2693 GCA_002428055.1 Helicobacteraceae bacterium UBA6016 | reverse complement strand
CCACATAAGGTTACTTGAACGACCATTTGCCGAACAGATGTTTGTATGCGAATTTGTACAATCTTGCCCTAGCGTATGCCAAACCCTCGGAGTAAAGCCGTTCTCATTTGGACGACCGACATGGTACATAATGGCTTTTTTACTTGTAATGTCGCCGCTTTTTAGCGTATCGCGTATTTTTTTGCCGATAGTCGTAAGCGCTTCATCCCAAGTAGTTCGCACCCACTTGCCCTCGCCTCTTTTTGAACCGGGAGCTCTTTTGATTGGAAAAGGAATTCTATCCGGGTCATACATTTGGCTATACGCCCCTACGCCCTTAGCGCACGTTCGTCCAAGAGACGCCGTGTGAAGCGGATTTCCAAGAAATTTCTTGACGCTCATCGTCTCCTTATCTACATAAGCAAGAATTCCGCAAGAC
>DIZY01000016.1:0-2245 GCA_002428055.1 Helicobacteraceae bacterium UBA6016 | reverse complement strand
GTCATGTCTAGCTATACCGCCGTTTTTCCAGTCGTCTCCGTCCATCTCTTTCCATGAGCCCCACTTGTCAAACGGCGGATAGTATGCAAAGTTTCCATTTGACACCGGAAGCTTGTCAAACGTTTTGACATCCGCTCCCGCTTCAAGTGTCGGGATAAACGATTTCACGGCTCCACTCGCCACTACGCCGATACCGGCGCCCACGACAGATAGTTTTAAAAAGTCTCTTCTTTTTATCATTATTCTTTACTCCCTTAACTCAAAGGCAACATCTGCGGAGCTATNNGCATGTTTTACCATCCAAAGCCCTACAAGCGCAAGAACAGCGGCGGGAAGCAGGAACATTGAATTTTTTGTTTTATTTGATACAAACGCCAACGCTGCCGGAACCAAAAACGCAAGCGTAAGACCTAACGCAAAGTAAACGCCAACACCACCGCTTGTTATATAGTGTACAACCCACTCTGCTTCTTCCGATTTTGTGGGAGCAAAAATAAGCTCTGACACATATACAATAAGAGAAAGCAAGGCGGCAAAGCCAAGTATTGTTCCTAACTTTAGCTTTTGCTCATCATCAAGACTGAATTTGCCCGCAAGCAAAAGCACAGCGCTTCCCGCTAAAGCGGCTGAAAGCAACATTTGAACTATCTCCGTCGGAGCTTGCCATATCTCTCTAGCGTTTGATAAGCCCATAAGTCCGGCTGTATAAACGGTAGTCATAAACGCTATAAAAATCCCCGGAATGATAAGCTTTGAAAATAGCTTTTCATCTTTTTTGACAACAGCCCAAAGCCACAATACAAGAACTAGAGAATAAAGGTTGATAAACCATGCGCCCCAAGTAATCGCAGACGTAAAATGCGAGTGTAGAAATATATAAAGCGCGCGAAACGGCTTGTGAAGGTCGATAACCGTAAACAGCAATGTAATGCCAATAAATATGATAGCTATAATAGGAATCAAGTATTTATAAAAATTTTCGTTTGTCGGATACTTTTTCATCATATAAATACCAACAAAAAATACGCCCGTCGCAATAGATTTCGCCCACATATTCATGACGATTATCCAACCCCATGCAACTTGCGTAAAAAGCACGTCCAAAGTAACAATAGCCGATTTAAGAACCGGAACATTGGCTACGAGTGATTCAAATATCATCAGTGGCCTCCTACATGATTTAGGTGTCCGATTTCATTAAACAGGTTAAATCCTTCGGCTCTTGTGCTTGCTAGCGGATTTAGGTGAATATCGCCGGCTCCCACGTAAAAATGCTTCGGCATTGTGCCTTTTTCAGGTTTTCTTACTCTTGTATCTCTATGTGAAGCTATATAATGGCTAATCTTGCTTGTCGGATCGTCAAGGTCTCCAAATATATTCGCCTCAGTCGGACATACAACAACGCACGATGGAGCAAGTCCAGCTTCTGTTCTGTGAGCGCAATAAGTACACTTATCGGCCGTATTAGTCTCCGGATCAATATAAATAGCTCCATAAGGACAGGCGAGCACACAGGCCGCACAGCCAATACATCTATTCTTATCGACGTTTACTATACCGTTATCTAGGTAGTGAAGCGCGCTTACAGGGCAAACCCTAGCGCATGGGGCGCTTTCGCAATGGTTGCATCTAAGAGGCGTAAACGCTCTCTTAACCTCAGGGAAGACGCCGAAATCGACATATTTGACCCTAAGTCTCCACATAGACAAAGGCACGACGTTTTCCGCTTTACAGACAACTTCGCACGCCTTACATCCTATGCACAGACCTAGATCCACTAGGAAGCCTAGTTTCATATAATCTCCTTTTATAATTTGTAAAAAGGTACTTATACTTAGAAACCTCATATTTATAAGGCTTCCAAGTATAGCAAGGAATAAGCATTCTACATAATCAAGTTTTAATAGCGCCTGAAATTAAACTTCTTTATAATCACTATTACCAATCTACAACATCATAGCGCTTTGCTAAGCCCATAAAATCCGTAACTTTTTGTAATACAACCAGCTTCAAGCTGTTACTAAAAGTATCTTTTTTACATTAAAGCCGCTCCATCCTACTGTATCTTTTGTATATTTGCGCGTTAAAAAATGAGAAGATCTCATATTTTTCCCACACAAGTCGGTAGCTTTTGTCCTCGCTGCGCTCCAGAATCCCGCTTTCGCTACATGGGGGATACAAGGGGCAAATAGCCCCTTGTATCCCCCTAAAGCTACCCGCATACGCGGGAGAAAAGAGGTTTTGG
>DIZY01000129.1:27272-27925 GCA_002428055.1 Helicobacteraceae bacterium UBA6016 | reverse complement strand
TGCTGCGTCGGGCGCGGGACTGGAGGGCCTATCGGAGAGTAATGAGAAGATAGCGCACCTGTGCGAAATCGACTTATCGGTAGCAATAGAGTCGATAGTTAGCTCAAATTTGGAAGCGGCGGCTACCTCTAGCCCTTTTAAAAATTCGCCGCTCACTGCTTCAGACCTATATTAAGCTCATTTTTTAGCGCTTGTAAAACCTCAGTTGTTACAGATACAATGTCTTTTTCTTCAAGCGTCCTATCGTCAGCCTGAAGTTCCAATCTCACCGTAAGGCTCATCTCTTTTGCATTCGGTTTTTCTTTGTAAATATCTATCGGATAAACGCTTTTTAAAAGCGGAGTTTGCACGGATTCAAGGCATTTTCTAATAGGCGCATACGATAGGTCGCACGGCACTTCAAGGCTCAAATCTCTAACGCTTTTTTGAAACCTTGAAAACTCGACAGCTTTCTTGGTTGTTTGAGGCAGTTTTGACACATCTATCTCGCACACAAAACAGCTTTTTAGAGAGAAGAACTCCTCCGCATTCGGGTGTAATTTTGCCAAAAATCCTATTTTGACGCCCTCTTTTATGATATGAGCGCTTTGGTGTGGATGCAAAAAGCCACCTTTTGTCTCGTTCGGAGTGAGTTCAAAACCGCCAAACACATC
>DIZY01000129.1:3293-27237 GCA_002428055.1 Helicobacteraceae bacterium UBA6016 | reverse complement strand
AATAGAGTCGTTTTCAATCTCGTTTGCCCAAACAAATGAGATTAGCGTCTTCTCCGCTCTTTTTTCGTCAAAAACAACACCGGACTCAAAAAGCGCAATTTTAGTTTGCGAATTTTTTGCATTTTTTGATGCCGAACTCAGTAGATTTAACAGAAGTGTGCTTCTGAGCGTATTTAACTCTGTCGTTATTGGATTTACTATATCCTCCGACTCTTTCAGACAAGCAAAGCCAAATTTTTGCTGCAATACCCTGTCGGCAAAAATAAAATGTACGGTTTCAAAAAATCCTAGCGAAGCCGCATTTTGCCTAATATTTTTCAAAAATCTATAGTTTTTTATGGAGTCGTTCAATCTTGGAGTCTCCGTAAAGCTAAGAGGCACCGACTCTATCGTATCTATACCCCGAATGCGGACTATCTCCTCTGAGAGGTCGTGAACATTAAATATGTCGTGTCTAAAATTTGGAGTCTTTACCACACAACTATCAAATTCAGCATTGACGGTAACCTCAAAGTATAGCTTTCTTAGAAGCGTTACTATAAGATTTTTGTCTAGCGACGAGCCTATGATTGTGTTGATTTTATTGATGTCTACTTTAATGGATTCTCTATTTAGCGGTTTAAAATCTTCTGCATATCCTGCATAAAAAACAAGCCCGTAATATGCAGACATAATCTCGGAGGCATAATTAAGACCCATCACCAAATCAGGCTCGCTACCTCTTGAGCTACGATAAAAAAGAGTGTCATCTTTTTCTTTTAGCTTTTCTTGAATACCCAAAATAACTGACGGCGATATATATGAGGCTACAACTATCGTATTTTTATCATCTTCGGTAGGTTCAGACTCTTTTGTCTGCTTAACTCCAATGGAAAGAACGCTCTGTTTGCCCTTTATCTCTTCTTCGCCGCTCTCTACCGTATCCAAATGTATATCTATCTTCCCGTCTGTTTTATTAAAAGCATTTTCACCAAAAAAAGAGAGGTTGACGCCTACTGCGTGAGATACATAAGTGGTTAGGTTTTTTAGTTTATCACTACCGCCGCTCTCATTTACAAGCGAGAGTCTATAATCGACAAGAAAGGTCTCTTCGTCAAACTCTTCAGAGTGCTCAAATACCCTAAAAGCCGCATTTGCCGTTGTTTTTGAGTGTGAATGCAAGGAGAGTATCCGACCTATCCCTTTTTCATTCTCTTTTGTTTTTTTGCCGTCAAACTCTCGTAGTTCAAGTCCGTAGTATGCGGCAATTTCTCTAGCAACACCTCTCACGCTTAGGCAGTCACCCCTATTTGGCGTTATCTCTATCTCAAATATCGAGTCGGCTATCTGCGCTACTTTGTTTAGCTCTTCGCCTATTTTTATTTTTTCGATGCTGTGGTCTAGCAGCATTATCCCGTCGTTTAGTTTTGGCAGTCCGAGCTCCGTTGCAGAGCAAAGCATCCCGTAGCTTTGCACACCCCTTAGCTCCGCTTGTTTTATTACAATGTCGTTTGGCAGATGTGCGCCTATTGTGGCAAGAGCTACATAGGCTCCTTTTTTGACATTTTTTGCGCCGCAGACGACATCTACGAGTGTTTTACCGTTATCCACTTTGCAAACAGAGAGCTTATCGGCATCCGGGTGTTTTTCAAAATCTATTATTTTTCCGACTACCACACCTTTTGGAAGCTCTACTTTTTTGTATCCCGCAACTTCAAGACCTATTTTATTGAGAGTATCTAGAATATCCGTGTCTTTTATTTTTGAAATATCTATAAATTCGCTTAGCCAGCTTCTAGTAAAAATCATACAAATTGCTCCATCAATCTCAAATCTCCCTCAAATAGCGACCTCATATCGGAGGTGTTGTTAAGTAGCATTGAGAACCTCTCCACGCCCAGTCCAAAGGCGTATCCGCTTACATTCTTGTAGCCTACCGCTTCAAATACATTCGGGTCAACTATGCCACATCCAAGCACTTCAAGCCAGCCCGTATGCTTGCACACCCTACACCCGTCACCACCGCAAAATACGCATGAGATGTCAACTTCGGCCGACGGCTCCGTGAATGGGAAAAAGCTAGGGCGAAACCTTACTTTTATATCGCCGAACATATGTTTTAAAAAATCTTCCAAAAGTGATTTTAGGTTAGCAAAGGAGACTTTGTCGCCCTCTTCCACTACAAGCCCCTCTACCTGATGAAACATCGGCACATGCGTAAGGTCATAATCTCTTCTACATACGGCTCCGGGCGCTATCATACGAATAGGAGGCTTCGAGCTTAACATCGTTCGTATCTGAACGCTTGATGTGTGAGTACGAAGAAGCATTGAATCTTTCATATAGAAAGTATCTTGCATATCTCTTGCCGGATGGTGTTTTGGAAGATTGAGCGCCTCGAAGTTGTTAAAGTCGTTTTCAACAATAGGACCCGTCTCTACCGAGAAGTTCATAGAGACAAAATACTCTATCATCTTATCCATCGTGGCAAGCACTGGATGAAGGGCTCCTGCAGAAGATTTCGTATCGACAAGAGCTACATCTATCTTCTCTTTTTCAAGCTGTTTTTTGAGAGCGTGCGCCGCAAGCTTCTCTTTTTTTGTCTCAAGTGCGTTACCTACACTCTCTTTGAGGTCGTTTAGCTCTTTTGCAAGCTCTTTTTTTGCCTCAGGGTCGAGCTCTTTCATTCTTAAAAACTCGGCAGCCAAAAACCCTTTTTTGCCGAAAACTTCTATTCTTATCTCTTCTAACTCTTCGAGGCTTTTTGCGCCTTCAACTTTTTTTAGCCAATTTTGCAACTTGTAATTTCCTTTTGCTACTCTCTTGTTTAGCTTATTTTACAATAGAGTTCATTATAATAGACGCAAACGCAAAAGAGAGGAGCTTCGATAATGACGGTATTCCATAAAATTTTAAACGGCGATATACCATGCTCAAAGGTTTATGAAGACGAGCATACTTTGGCATTTCATGACATTAACCCAAAGGCTCCGATACATATACTCATAATCCCTAAAGTTTTTTCAAAAGACTTTGAAGATGTGGGGGATGAAGCACTGATACACATGGCAAAAGCCGTGAGAGAAGTTGCAAAAATAACCGGACTAAACGAGAGCGGTTATAGACTGATTACAAATATCGGGAGTGACGGTGGGCAGGAAGTGCCATATATACACTTTCATGTTCTAGGCGGCAAAAAACTAAAATGGACGCATTTAGTGGATGAGTCTGAAAGCCACCGGGCGATGTAAATCGCCCACCTGCTATCCTTTACAACAACCGCCTATATCTTCCGTGAGGTATCCGCTCCCAATTTTGGCTATTCCCACTTTATCCGCTATTTTTGAGCCGTTAAGAAGTATACTATAGCTCATATCTACGCAGTTTCGCACCGTATTCATTGTTGAGCAGTAGGTCTCTATACTTGCCATTACCCATCTTTTTGCCATTGTCTCGTCGGTGTCGCAAGCTATGTCGTAGATGAAGTGTGCGGTGTTGAACTTTTTTGGAAAGTCGTCGTTTCTCTCATACTCTGCTTGCATAGAAAAACCCTTTAGTTCAATTCCGTTTTTTTCAGCCATGCTAACAATATCAACGCCGGAGCACGATATAAGGCCTAGCGCAAAGTACTCCAAAGGACCAACCTCTTCCGGATTAATAACAAAAGATCTGCTTGAAGTCTGTGCATTAAAAGATTTACCGCCTATGTGCGTAATCTTAACTTCCATTTTTAACTCTCCTCGAAATTTATATTTTCAATCTCTTTTTTAAGACGCGCTATCATGCCCTCATAATCAAACTGAGAGATAGACTCTTTGGCTTTTTGCTCAATCTCGGACGCTATTTTTCTAATCTCTTCAAGTCGCAGATTTGAGGCTGCGCCTTTTGTTTTGTGGGCAAGTTCAAAAAGTTCTTTCAAATCTCCTTTTTCATAAGCATCCTGCATCATAACAAGCTCCGATGCGGACTCAAAAACAAAATCCCTTAAAAGCTCTGCTATATCGCTCCTCTCAAGTCCTAACGACTCTTCAAGGGCGGAAAAATAGTCTATTTTTTTTGGAAAAAAGCAATCATTTAGTACGGCAAGAAGTTCTTTTTCGTCCATAGGTTTTTGAAGATAGCCGTCAAATCCATCTTTTAAAAACTTCTCCCTATCTCCAGAGTTGGCGTTCGCTGTCAGCGCTACTATTTTACTACTTCCTTCTATCTGCTTAATAATCTTCATAGCCTCTACGCCATCCATTCTAGGCATCTGTATATCCAAAAGCACCAGCTGATAATGTTTTAAAAGGAATAGCTCTACAGCCTCCTCTCCGTCGTTAGCGATAACCGTCTCAAAGCCATGCTTTTTAAGTACGGCGGATATTAATTTTTGGTTTATCTTATTATCATCCGCCACGAGCACCTCTTTTTGCCCACCCTCTATCGTTGCGACTTTAATATGTGTCTCCATATTTTCTTCACTACCGAGCAACGCTTTTTTTATTTTTGTAGCAAGCAGCGGAAGTCGTATAATTTTTAGATTTTTTTCATCACCGTACAAAAACGGATCTTTTGTGATAAGCACTTTTCGCTTGACGACATCTTCCTCAAACGGTGTCTGGTATGAAAAAAACAGCGTAGCCTCATTTTTATCATCCGTCATCGCAACACCCATGTCTCGCAAATATTTTACGAGAGTATCACATACAAACCCGCAACTCTCAGCGCCCGATATATACGCTACTTCCCCGCCAAAGCTTGGCTCATCCGCGGCGGCTATAATTTCAAAATCAAGCTCAAACCAAAATCTGCTACCGACACCCTCCTCGCTCTCTACCGCAAGTTTACCGCCCATCATTAAAGCAAGATTTGCAGATATAGAGAGTCCAAGCCCGCTACCGCCAAAACGCCTAGATATACCGGCATCCGCCTGCGAAAACGGTGTAAATATCCGCTCTAGCTTCTCGTTTGCCACACCAATCCCTTCATCAATTATCTCAAAAAGGATTTTTATATTTTTACCGTCACTCTCTATGGGCACTATATTGACGAATATATTTTTAGATTCTGGTGTAAATTTTATAGCGTTTGAAAGCAGATTTGAGAGTATTTGTCTTATTCTTAGAGGATCTCCGAGAATAGTTTTTGGTAGATTTGGGTCTATAAATGTAATAAGCTCTATTTTTTTCTCATACGCTTTAATACCGAACAAATCAACCACAGGCTCAAACTCGATTAGCGGAACAAACTCACATTTTTCAATCTCAAACGAGCCGCTTTCTATTTTTGAGTAGTCCAAAATATCATTAATGATGGATAAAAGATTTTTGCCGTTTGATTCTATAATGGAGAGATACTCGTCCTTGAGTGTTTTATTATCAACATCGCGAAGTAGCTCCGTAAAGCCAAGTACGGCATTTAACGGTGTGCGTATCTCATGACTCATCGCCGCCAAAAAGTCGCCTTTGGCTTTTTCCGCAAGCTTTGCTTTTATGAGCGCTTCTTCCAATTGTGCCGTTTTTTGCTTATTTTCTTTTTGGAGCATTACCGTGTTATTGACGCTCTCCAATGTTCTAACAAGTTCTGCTGTATCTATCGGCTTAACCAAAAAGCTAGTTATACCGAGGCGAATAGCTTCCAAAAAGTGCTCAGCATCGTTATGGGCAGTAGTTGCCACTATCGGAATAATGCTATTTTCACTACGAACAATAGATGCCATCTCAAAACCGGTCATTTTAGGCATTCTAATATCCGTAATGATGATGTCGGGTTGGTGTATCTTATACAGCTCCAACGCCTCTTCACCGTCTGCCGCCACAAAAAGCTCTTTTACGAGCTTATTTAATACTCTGCTAAAAATATTCCTAATAGCATCTTCGTCTTCGGCATAGAGAACTCTCAAATCAAACAAATATTTTTCCTAATGTAAAAAGTGTCTAACTCCCGTAAAATACATAGCCATACCATGCTCGTTTGCCGCAGCAATAACTTCATCATCCCTCATACTGCCGCCTGGCTCTACAATAGCCGATACGCCTACCGTCGCTGCCGCATCGATAGAGTCGCGGAAAGGAAAAAATGCTTCGCTCGCAAGTGCGGAGCCTTTAAGATCAAGCCCCAAATCTTCTGCTTTTCTAATGGCCGCTTTTGCGGCGTCAACACGGCTCGTCATACCCATTCCGATGGCTACTACGGCGCTATCTTTGACATAGACTACACAGTTTGATTTTGTCAAAGCCGCCACCTTGTAGGCTATCTCTATATCCATAAGCTCTCTTGTGTCTGCCGCACGAGCGGTCATTAGCTTCGCATTTTGAAGCTCTTCGTCCCTTACCTCATCCTCGTCCTGAGCCACTACGCCGCCCATCACATGTCTAAAATCGTTTGCGTCTTTTATTTTCGGTAAATAATCGTTACCGCCGTGAAGTTCAAACAGCTTAATTCTTTTTTTGGCCTCAAACACACCTACGGCTTCTTTTGTAATTTTAGGAGCTATCAATACTTCAATATATGTCTCATTGATTTTAAGGGCTAGCTCCCTATCCACCGTACCGTTCACGGCAACAACGCCGCCGTATGCCGATACTGGGTCGCATTTTAGAGCCTCGGTGTAGCTCTCAAGCAAAGTACCTTTGAGCGCAAAACCACACGGATTGGCGTGCTTGATGATGGATACGGCAGGTCTATTGCCGAAGTTTGCCGCTAGTTTTACCGCTCCGTTAATGTCTGTCAGGTTATTAAACGACGCTTCGCCTTTGATAACTTTTAGATTTTTTGACCAAAAACCGTCAAATTCATATAGCGCCCCTTTTTGGTGAGGGTTTTCGCCGTATCTAGTATCAAAAGCCTTTGAAGCAGAGATAAACAGCTTGTCGCCAAAACCGCCTTTAAATCTCCTGTTCATATAGTTTGCTATCATGGAGTCATACGCCGCAGTGTGCTCATAAGCCTTTATCATAAGGTCTCGTCTAAACTCAAAGTCGTCCTTGCCCTCTTTGATGGCTTCCAGCACTCTTGCATAGTCTGCAGGGTCAGTAACTATCAGCACATCTTCAAAGTTTTTTGCCGCACTTCGCACCATTGCGGGACCGCCGATGTCGATGTTTTCGATTATCTCGTCAAAGTCTTCCGTCCTCTCAATAGTCGCTTTAAACGGATAAAGATTTACGCACACAATGTCTATTCTTTTGATACCAAACTCTTTTGCCGTATCTCTATGCGCCTTGTCTTTTCTCTTGTGCAGTATCGCACCGTGCACCATCGGATTTAGCGTCTTTACCCTGCCGTCAAACATCTCTGGAAAGCCGGTAAACCTGCTAATGTCTTTGGCTTTTATACCCTCATCCGTCAAGCTTTTTAGAGTGCCGCCCGTGCTTACTATCTTACATCCTAGCTCTTTTAGCCCTTTTGCAAACTCTATTACTCCACTTTTGTCACTTACTGAAATCAAGGCTCTCATTACAAATCCTGTTCTACTATTTTTTTGAAGCTCTCAAAATAAAGCTCTTTTAGTTTTTCGCTTGATAAACTTATAGAGTCAAGCTTTATATCCCTATCACGCACTTCGCCGATTTTCATTACCTTGAGCGCATAAGAAGGAGCAAATCTCATAAACTCCTCTTCTTTCTCTTTTGATACCTCGACAATGACACGGCTTAGGCTCTCGGAGAAATTATCAAGCTCGCTTGCAAAACCGCCTTTGCCCTCAAATCCAAGTCCGCTAAGTGCGCACATTTTGGACAATGCCACGGCAAGACCGCCGATTGATAAGTCTTTTGCAGACTCCAAAAGCCCTTTTTTGTTTGCCTCAATCACCATATCCCAAAGGATTAGCTCACGAGATAGATTGACCTCCGGGTGCTTGCCGGCCACGGCATTGCCAAACACTTTCATGTACAGCGAACCGCCAAATTCGCTCATCGTGTCGCCGATAAGAAATACACTATTCCCTGCCTTTTTAAACTCGTTTGTAAGCAGCTTGTTTGCATCTTCAAGAAGCCCCACCATTCCAATAGATGGTGTCGGGAATACGCTAACCTTATTGGTTTCGTTATAAAGCGATACATTTCCGCTCACAACAGGCGTATGAAGCGCACGACACGCCTCTTTAATACCCTCGCAAGCCTCTTTGAACTGCCACATTACCTCCGGATTTTCAGGGTTACCGAAGTTCAAACAATCCGTAATCGCAAGTGGTCTAGCTCCCGTAGTAGCTACATTTCGCCCAGCTTCCATGACTGCCGCCGATGCGCCCAGCCTAGGATTGATATATACTTGTCTAGGGTTGCAATCCACGCTTACCGCAAGAGCTTTGTTACTACCTTTTACTCTTATGACGCCGGCGTCGCTTCTGCCCACTTTTGTCATTGAGTTTGTTTGTACCGTTGAGTCATATTGGTTATATATGAAGCTCTTATCTGCTACCTCTTGATGAGCCATTAGCGTCTCTAGCGCCTCTTGCGGGCGTACCTTCTTGCAAGATTCAACACCGATATTTACTATTTCGGCTAGGTATTTTGGCTCAGCTATCGGTCTTGTATAGCAAGGCGCTTCGTCCGTAATAGGCGCAACAGGCACTTCGCACACGACCTCATCACCCCATGTAAGCACCATGTTTCCGGTATCAGTTACTTCGCCGATTACCGCAAAGTCCAAATCCCATTTGTCAAATATCACTTCAAGCTCTTTTTCTCTGCCTTTATAGACACAAATGAGCATTCTTTCTTGCGATTCACTTAACATGAGCTCATACGGCGTCATACCCTCTTCACGCATCGGCACTTTGTCCATCCACATTATCATGCCGCTACCCGCACGACTCGCCATCTCAAAAGACGAACTCGTAAGTCCTGCCGCACCCATATCCTGAATACCGATGATAGCGCCTGTTTTGAACGCCTCAAGGCACGCCTCAAGAAGCAATTTTTCAGTAAATGGGTCGCCTACTTGCACGGTTGGTCTTTTGGTTTTTGCATCTGCCCCGAAGCTATCAGAGCTCATGACAGCCCCGCCCAGACCGTCTCTACCTGTTTTTGAGCCTACATATATGACGGAGTTACCGATACCTTGCGCTTTTCCGTAAAATATCTCATCGGATTTCACAAGTCCAAGCGTAAACGCATTTACGAGGTTGTTGCCCGCATAGCACTCGTCAAATGTGGTCTCGCCCGCAAGCATAGGCACACCCATACAGTTGCCGTAACTGCTAATTCCCTCGACAACGCCCCTCAGCAGATGCCTATGAAGCTTGCCCTCTTCGCCCTTGTCGGCGATATTTCCAAATCTTAGAGAGTTCATGTTCGCCACAGGTCTAGCGCCCATCGTAAAGACATCTCTTAGTATTCCGCCCACACCCGTAGCCGCACCCTGGAACGGCTCTATGAAGCTAGGATGGTTGTGGCTCTCCATCTTAAATACCGCCGCATCGCCGTCACCTATGTCGATGACGCCTGCATTTTCGCCGGGACCCTGTATTACCCACGGCGCTTCCGTCGGGAAACCCTTGAGGTAAACCCTTGAGGATTTGTAGCTACAGTGTTCTGACCACATAGCTGAAAATATCCCTATTTCAACAAGGTTTGGCTCTCTGTTTAGTATTTTTTTGATGTGTTCGTAGTCTTCTGGGGTTAGCTTATGAGATTTGAGTATAGACTCTAGATTTTCCAAGTTTAAGTCCTTAAAGTAGAAAAAAGTTTACGAAATGGTACTCAAAAGTGACTAAAATATAGAAGATATTAAGCATTGTATGGCAACAATTCCTGATAAAAGCGCCAGAATAAATCAGCCGTGCATATTTTTTAGACGATGAGAGCGAAAGAAGATTATGGGAGATCAATTTTCTAAAACGACACAACGATTAGCAAGAGGTAAAATATTGCTTCCGATTACGATACTGTCGGCATTTATCGTTAGTGAGATTTCTGCGTATTTTATCATCAAAAATAGACATGATGCACAAGTAAAAGAGTATCTGTATAACCTAAAAACTCAATGGAGCGAAGAGTATAACTCTATCATCAAATCTTATAAAATAGCAGCAGAGGTTGCGGCTCAAAACATAGTAGCTGACGGGCAGCTCAAGAGCATATTGAGATTGTCAAACGAGAGAAATGAGAGCGCAAAAGCCCATAAACTACTACTCGAAAAATTCTCACCCAACTACACTTCGAATACCGCTCTATCGCTAAAAATTTTTCAGGTACAAAATAGTGCGGGCGATGTTTTGGTGCGGTTTCAAAAACCTGAGGCATATGGCGACAATGTGATGTCGTTTCGCAAGCTATTTCGAGATGTTCACGCAAATCTTACAAGCGCCTACGGTTTTGAAATGGGTAGATACTTTAATGCATATAGGTATGTCTTTCCCGTTATTGACTCTGGTAAACTGCTCGGAAGTATTGAAATAGGCATAGACGAGCAACAAATTTATCGTACGCTCTCCGATAATTTCGGCATTACTGCACACCTATCCTTGGATGGTGAACACAAAACATTATCGCAAGAGAGAAAGAAATTTGAAAAAATATTTAACACCAAGCCAATGGGGCTACAAGAAGCAATAGCAAACAAGCAGGATTTCTGTTTTTTTGCAAAGATAGATGATGAAAATTATGCGGTATTTGTGGAGCCGTATTTCGACTATTCAAAGAGACACATCGGATACATGACGCTTTACAGCAAAGACGCAAC
The DNA here is from genome assembly GCA_002428055.1 of Helicobacteraceae bacterium UBA6016. Lineage (GTDB taxonomy): Bacteria > Campylobacterota > Campylobacteria > Campylobacterales > UBA6016 > UBA6016. Next base: position 16,587 of record DIZY01000129.1, on the reverse strand, counting down.
CATCTCTGCAATCAAAAAAGAGTTTTACTACTCCTTTATCTTTATCTCCATAGCTATTGCACTTTGGGTAACATTGACTTATGCGCTGTTGCGCATACTAAAAACTAGGCAGCAAAAAAACGAAGCTGTAAAACTCAACGAAATATTATCCAATCAGGCGAAGGAAGTGGAGAAGCTAAACACTGAACTTGACGCAAGCTATGAGGAGGCGTTGCAGGCAAACGGCATTCTAAGATCGCAAGCCGCACAGCTGGAAATATCAGAAGAGAAATTCCGTCAAATATTTGAAAATATGAAAAGCGGCGTCGCAGTCTACGAGCCAATGGACGGCGGCAAAGACTTCTTATTCAAAAATCTAAACTCATCCGTTGAGCGGATAGAAAAAATACAAAGAGAGGAAATTGTCGGAAAACGCTTAACCGAAATATTCCCCGGCGTAATCGAGTTTGGATTTTTGGATGCACTAAGGTCTGTTTATGAAACCGGCAAATCACAAAACTTTCCGATCGCTTTCTATGAAGACGGCCGCATATCGGGATGGAGAGAGAATTTTATATACAAGCTTTCAATAGGAGAAGTAGTAGTAATTTACGATGATGTCACACATGGCAAGCAAGCAGAAGAAATAATAAAAAGAGCATATGAAAACCTAAGAAAAGCGGAGTCTATGGCAAAGATAGGCAACTGGTCGCTTGAGCTAAAAACAAGCAAGCTGGAGTGGTCAGATGAGATATTTAATATTTTTGAAATAGATAAAGATAAATTCGGCGCTTCATACGAAGCGTTTTTAAACGCCATTCATCCGGATGATAGAGAGATGGTAAATAGCACTTATACGAATTCACTACAAACAAAACAAAAATATGAAACAACCCATAGACTACTCATGAAAGACGGGAGAGTCAAGCATGTTAACGAACAGTGCGAAACATATTTTGATGAAAACGGAGAGCCTATTCGTTCGATAGGCGCAGTGCAGGATATTACAAAACTCAAACAAACAGAGGCAAGCCTAGCCCAAAGCGAAGCCCGTCTGCAAGCCATCATACAAAATGAGCCGGAGTGCGTAAAAATAATGGATGCAAATGGGCATCTACTATATATGAATCCTGCAGGGTTGGCGATGATAGAGGCAGACTCTCTTGACCAAGTGCTTGGCGCCGATGTGGTTAGCATCATTGCCCCAGAGTACCGCACGGCATACGCAAGACTGCACAAACGGGTAATATCCGGCGAACCGATGCAGATGCAATATGAAGTGCTTGGACTAAAAGGCGGTAGGCGTTGGCTGGAGACACATGCCGTCCCTATGAAAGATGGAGAAAAAACCATTCATCTTGCCGTAACCAGGGATATAGAGGAACGCAAAAAATCAGAAAAAGCATTAAGGGAGAGCGAAGAGCGGCTAAAGTTAGCCGTGCGATCCGGCGGCGTAGGAATTTGGGAATGGGATATTGAAAATAACATTTTAATATGGGATGACGCAATGTTTGCACTGTATGGAGCGAAACGGGAGGATTTTTCCGGCGCATACGACGCATGGGCATCGCGAGTTCACAAAGACGATATTGAGTATGCTTCAAAGTCCATGCAAGATGAAGTTGCCGGAATAAAACCTTACGATATTGAGTTTAGGGTAGTCCATCCTGACGGCTCGATACACTTCATAAAAGCCAATGCCGACACTATCAGAGACAAAAACGGCAAAGCCTTGCTTATGATAGGAACAAACTGGGATATTACGAAGGAAAAAGAGGCTGAGTCTATATTAAAGGCATTCAATATCCAGCTTGAACAAAAAGTAGAAGAAGAGACCGAAAAACGGCTTGAGAAAGAGCGGCTTTTAATACAGCAGTCAAAAATGGCAATGATGGGTGAGATGATAGGCGCCATAGCTCACCAGTGGAGACAACCGCTGACCTCACTGGCTATTAGCGTCCAAGATGCGGAAATGGCTTATCGTTGCGGGGAAATAAATGAAGAGTATATGCGTGATTTTAAAACAAACTCAATGGGCGTCATCCAAAAAATGTCAAAAACTATCGATGATTTTAGGGATTTTTTCAAACCGAGTAAGACAAAAATTAAGTTTTTAATAGAAGATTCGGTCAATGCTACGCTAAATATTATGCTGCCTCAACTAAAGAACAGTTTCATAATAGTCAACTTCAACAAGACCGGAGTATATGAACTGTACGGATACAAAAGTGAGTTAGAGCAGGTTATTTTGATTTGCATATCCAACGCCAAAGACGCACTAGTCGACAATAATACTAAAGAGCCAAAAATAGACATTGCTGTGCGCAGTGACACCGAAAATAAAATTATACTAAGTATAGAAGATAACGGCGGCGGTATACCGGCAGAGATAATGGATAGAATCTTTGAGCCGTACTTTACTACGAAAGAGCAAGGCAAAGGCACCGGCATCGGTCTATACATGGCAAAAGAGATTATAGAGCGGCAAATGCATGGAAAAATAGAGGTTGAAAACAGCGCCGTCGGGGCTAAATTTATCATTACTCTTGACAGCTCAGAGTCAAATTGACGCTATTTTATTTTTGTGCTTCTTTCGCAAAAATAGATTGCCCATAAAATAAGCATTTTTAGTCAAAATCAAAGCAAACTGTTGTTAAGATAACCCAAACTCAACCTAGGAGAAAAGCTTTTATGAAGTGGATTAAATTTTTCGGTGAACTCAGAAATAGCGATGTAAGCCTCGTCGGCGGTAAAAATGCAAGTCTTGGAGAGATGTATCAACTTCTCGTTCCAAAGGGCATTAGGGTTCCTAACGGTTTTGCGATAACAAGTGATGCGTACTGGTCGCTACTAGATAGCGAAAATCTTAGAGAGCCAATAAAAGATTTGCTCAAAGATGTTGATACTACCGACATAGATGTACTAAGAGTTAGAGCGCAAAAAATCAGAGATATGATATTTGGAACACCACTTCCAAAAGAGCTTAGAGATGAAATTATAGAGGCTTACCATACGCTTTCAAAAGAGTACGGTATGGAAGAGGCCGATGTGGCCGTAAGAAGCTCGGCAACAGCAGAAGACCTACCGGATGCGTCGTTTGCCGGTCAGCAAGATACATACCTAAATATCCAAGGCGAAACAAGCCTAATCCACCATGTAAAAAGTTGCTTTGCTTCACTATTTACGGATAGAGCGATAAGCTACAGAGCTTCAAGAGGTTTTGACCACTTTCAAGTAGCGCTTTCCGTCGGTGTGCAAAAAATGGTTCGTTCGGACAAAGCATCAAGCGGCGTTATGTTCTCGATAGATACCGAAACAGGCTTTAGAGAAGCGGCGTTTATCACATCAGCTTGGGGTCTTGGCGAAAATGTCGTCGGCGGTACCGTAAACCCTGACGAATTTTATGTATTCAAACCGACTCTAAACGAGGGCAAAAAGCCTATCATCAAAAGACAAATCGGTCACAAACATATCAAAATGGTCTACTCGGCTCCAGGCTCAAGCCACAAACACCTAACACACAACATCCCCACAACACCCGAAGAGTTTAGCTCATTCTCATTAACAGATGATGAAGTACTAGAACTTGCAAGATATGCGGTAATCATAGAAAACCACTACTGTGAAGAAGCGGGCGAATATAGACCGATGGATATGGAGTGGGCAAAAGATGGTATCAGCGGCGATATATTTATCGTTCAAGCAAGACCTGAAACAGTCCAAAGCCAAAGAGCCAAAAAAGGCGCGAATACTATAGAGACTTACCACCTAAGAGCAAAAAAAGAGGACAAAAAACTTCTAGCCGTAGGTCGTGCGGTAGGCGGCAAGATAGGCGCCGGAAAAGTAAGAATCATCGAAACGCTTGACAGAATCAACGAATTCCAAGAGGGTGAGGTACTGGTAACAGACAACACTGACCCAGATTGGGAACCGGCAATGAAAAAGGCTGCTGCCGTTATCACAAACAGAGGCGGCAGAACTTGCCATGCAGCTATCGTAGCTCGTGAAATAGGTGTTCCCGCAATAGTAGGCGCCGTAGGCTCAACAGACCTTCTAGAAGACGGTCAGCTTGTTACCGCTTCTTGCGCAGAGGGTGAGGATGGATATGTATACGACGGTATTCTGCCGTTTGAGATTGAAAGAGTGGATCTTAGCAACCTTCCTGAACTAAAAACAAAACTATATATGAATGTCGGCGATCCGACAAAAGCATTTGGCTTCTCTAGCCTTCCAAACGACGGCGTAGGTCTGGCTAGAATGGAGTTTGTAATCAACAACTATATCAAAGCCCACCCCCTAGCGCTTGTCGATATGCATAACGGCAAAAAAGGCGTTCAAGACGAAGAGCAAATCAAAGAGATAATCAGCGGATACGAAAATCCAAAAGATTTCTTTGTGAAAAAACTATCAGAAGGTATCGGCATGATAGCCGCCGCTTTCTATCCAAAACCTGTAATAGTAAGAACTTCCGACTTCAAATCAAACGAATACAAAAGAATGGTTGGCGGTAGCGAGTATGAGCCGCATGAAGAAAACCCAATGATAGGCTACAGGGGCGCTAGCAGATATTATTCTGAAAGCTATAGACCTGCATTTGACTGGGAGTGTGAAGCTCTTAAGCTAGTTAGAGATGAAATGGGTCTAACCAATGTCAAACTCATGCTTCCATTCGTTAGAACTCCTGAAGAGGGAAGAAAAGTTCTTGGAATAATGAAAGAAAACGGTCTCGTGCAAGGCGAGAATGGTCTTCAAGTATATGTAATGTGTGAACTTCCGTCCAATGTAATCCTTGCGGACGAATACCTAAAAGACTTCGATGGCTTCTCAATAGGTTCAAACGACCTTACGCAACTTACACTCGGTGTTGACAGAGACGGCGAACTAGTAGCACATATCTTTGACGAGAGAAACGAAGCTGTAACTAGAATGCTAAAAATGGCTGTTCAAGCGTGCAAAACAGCTGGTAAATATGTAGGTATTTGCGGTCAAGCGCCGTCAGACTACCCCGAAGTTGCGGAGCTTTTGGTAAGAGAAGGTATCACTTCTATCTCGCTAAACCCAGACTCAATGATAGCAACTTGGAAAAATCTAGCAGAAATCGAAGCGGGTCTAGGTAAATAATGGAGCAAAAATCGGCTATTAGTTACTTTTATTCTGTTTTTGTGGCCGTAATTCTCGGCTCTATGGCAATCTATTTTTATGCCGGATGGATGGGCGTCTACCAGACAAACATCCTCTCCGTTCTCGAACTATCACTCTCTTTTGATAATGCCGTTGTAAACGCCCTGATTTTGGCAAATATGACGCTATTTTGGAGAAAAATGTTTATTACATGGGGGATGCTTATTGCCGTATTTGGCATGAGACTACTCTTCCCAATACTTATAGTCTACGCCACAACCGACCTCGGTTTTTTCGAAGCTTTCTCTCTATCCATCAACAATCCTGCGGAATATGAGACGATTATCCAAAATTCGCACCACATACTTATGAGCTTTGGCGGAACATTTCTTCTAATGGTCTTTTTGACTTTTCTTTTTGATAGAGAAAGAGAGGTACATTGGATAGCATTCATCGAAAAAAGAGCTTCAAAATGGGCGTCTCTCGGTGAAATCAAAATTGCAACCGTTATGATAACAATGTCCGTCATCGGATATTTCGCACCAAACGAAGTGCTCGCCGGAGCCAGAGTACTTGTTATTGACAAATCGGAGATAATTTTGGGTATGGTATACGGCGTAACGCTATATGTCATTATTGAGCTTATCAGGGGTATGTTAGAGGGCAAAGACGAGAGCGAAAATGAACTTGAAGGCGTAAGCAAACAGGCTCAGGCAAATGCACTAAAAGGCGGTTTTGCCTCTTTTATGTACCTAGAGCTTATAGATGCTTCTTTCTCATTTGACGGGGTGCTTGGAGCGTTTGCAGTTACGCAAAACATCATCATAATGATGGTTGGTCTAGGCATAGGTGCATTTGCGGTAAGGTCTTTGACTTTACTACTGGTAGATAGAAAAACGGTTCAAGAGTACAAATACCTAGAACACGGCGCTATGTGGTCTATCGGAATGCTTGCGGCAAGTATGATAATTCAGATTTTCGTACATCTACCGTCGTTTATTATCACGACAATAGCGATACTGCCGATTGCGGTAGCATTCATCAACTCCATATATGTAAATAGGAAACTTCTAGAGGCAACCGGAGAGTAGCAAAAAGCTACTCTTTCTCCTCAAACAAAACAATCTTATAGCTACTTTTTTTCACTACGACCTGTCTATTTTTCGGCACTATGCTCTCGGCTTCCAAAGCGTTTATGTCTCTTCTTAATCCATTGAGCTCTTCTTGAAGCTCCCTTACCTGATTTTTTAGCTGCAATACAACATCAACTCCGGCAAGATTTACGCCAAGCTCCCTAGTGAGACGAATAACAAGTTTCAAATCATCAATATCTTTTTGTGAATATACTCTAATTTTACCGGTTGTACGAGACGGCACAACAAGCCCTTCTCTCTCATAATGCCTAAGCGTCTGAGGGTGAATACCGAGCAGTTCGGCGACTATACTTATCTGATATACCGGATCTTCAAAATTGTGCATTTGCCTCTCCTTTACGGTAGTTTTTCTTCCATTATTGTTGCAAGTTCACCGTCAAGTGAATCCGCAGAAGGTATTAAAACGGTAGCTTTTAGATACAGATCGCCTTTTTCTTTTGTTTTTCTGTTGGTTACGCCTTTTTCTTTGACTCGAAACTTCTGACCGCACTTTGTACCTGTTGGGACTTTGAGATTTATCTCTCCGTGAAGTGTCTGCACGGCCACTTTACCGCCAAATATTGCGGTTTTAAGCGTAATATCAAACGACTTTGTAAGATCGTCGCCGTCTCTTTCATACTCGGCGCTTTTTGCTATACTGACCTTAAGAAGCAAATCACCCCTGTGGTGACCTTGCGCCGCCCTACCCTTGCCTTTGATACGAAGCGTCTCGCCGTCATTTATACCGGCAGGCACTTTAATATCAAAACTTTCGTTGTTTAATGAGATATGTTGTGAGCCGCCCATTATTGCGATGTCAAAAGGAATTGTAACGGTTGCATTGATGTCGAGGTCTACGCCCCCGCCAAAACCGCCAAACCCTCCAAATCCACTGCCACCTCTTCCGCCGCCGAAGCCGCCGCCAAAGATATTTCGGAGTATATCCTCAAAATCCGCACCGTTACCTTGCGAACTTCTAAAGTCATGAAAGCTTTTACCGCCGAACATATCGTCGCCGTATGTGTCGTATTTCTTGCGTTTTTCTTCATCTGAGAGTATCTCGTAAGCGCCGTTTATCTCTTTGAATTTCTCTTCCGCTTCCGGCGATTTGTTGATGTCCGGGTGATATTTACGAGCTAATTTTCTGTATGCTTTTTTGATTTCATCTGCCGAGGCGTTGGAGTCTACCTCAAGTGTTTCGTATAAACTTTTTTTAGCCATTTTCAAAATCCTAATTCAATTTTTTAGCGTTATTATATCAAAAAAGTTTAGTCTTTATCTATCAAGTTAAAGAGCATGTACTACGCCGTTTTTTATCTCTATTTTACCCTCAAGCTCCAGCTCATAGAGCCTATCTCCATATTTTGTGACAAACTCCGCCACGCTAGGTAAGCTCCTCGCAAACAACATAGTCTCATCCGCATAGTCAATCTCCGCCTTTGCACCGATAGAAGCCAAAAAGCCGTCAATATCAAAAATAGACTTTGCAACGCCCTCTCTTAATAGCCTGTTTGTTCCCGCACTCTCATCTATGCGGTGCGATAGTACGAAGAGCGGAATGTTGTATTTTAGAGCATACTCCGCCGAACGCATGGAGCCGCTTTTTTCATCCGCTTCGGCTATTACGACGGCTTCGCTCATACCTACCACTAGCCTGTTTCTATGTACAAAAGTGTAGTTACGGGGCATTTCGCTTTTTTCGTATTCGCTAATAGCAAGAGAGTTTTGATAGATTTTTTGGATAAGGTTTTTGTTGGCTTCCGGATAGCAGATGTCCAGTCCGCACGGCATTACGGCGATAGTTGACGGATAAGCGCCATCATGCGCCGACGCATCTATCCCCTCCGCCGCTCCGCTGACGACGGCAAATCCAGCGTTGGCAAGTTTTTTGGCAAGCAGGTTGGTGTGTGTTTTAGCATACTTGCTAGCTCGTCTGGCTCCGACTATTGCGATTTTCGGGCGGCTTAGTAGTGAAATATCGCCTCTAAAATAGAGCTGTTTTGGTTTTTCTTTCTCTGGGAGCGAGCTAAAAAGCGTAGATAGTAGCTCTTGTGATAGTTGTTCCAAGCGGGCGTTTCCGTGGTGGATTTTGGGAGGGGGCAAAGCCTCCCGTATGTTATCTGTCTAGGACTATTTCGACCTCTAACATCTCTATGTTTTGGTTATTTTCAGATTTGATTTTTATCTCTTTGACTTTGGTGTATTTCTTGATAACTTCCAAAATCTCTTTTTTCATCTCTTCCATTTGCGGCAAAGCATTAGAGCCTCGCTCGGCGGCGAGCATTACAGTCAAACGGTCTTTTGCGATATTTGCGCTAGCTTGTTTTTTACCGAAAAAAATATCCATTAAGCTCATTTAAAAAGCCCTTTGATTTTGGCAAGGAATCCGCCTTTTTCCGACAAATCAAGAAAATCCACTTCTTCACCCAAGATTCTCTTCGCAATTCGTCTATACGCTTCGCCTGATTTTGATGTCATATCGTGCACAACAGGCTGACCCGTGTTTGTACTAGATATTACTTTTTCGTCATCAGGTACTACGCCGATTAGCTTAATGGCTAGTATTTGGAGTACATCTTCGATTGAGAGCATATCGCCTCTATCGACCATACCAGGTTTTACGCGGTTTACGATGAGGAATTTTTCTATCTCACCACCGTTGATAGCTTTTTCGCTTTTTGCGTCCATTATCCCTATGACTCTATCAGCGTCACGCACGGCTGAAACATCCGGCGTAGATATGACAAGAGCCATATCCGCTAGAAATATCGCATACTCAAAGCCGCTCTCAATACCAGCAGGGGAGTCGATAATCACAAAGTCAAACTGAGATTTTAAATCTTCAAAAAGCTTTCGGACTTTCTCTTTTTCAAGAATGTTTTTGTCTTTTGTTTGGCTAGCCGGAAGGAAATAGAGCCCAGGCGTTTTTTTATCTGAAATAAGCGCTTGCGATAGGTTGCAGTCGCCTTCCATCACATTTACTACATCATAAACTATACGGTTTTCAAGCCCCAGTATCATGTCGAGGTTTCGTAGCCCTATATCGAAGTCTACAGCTACGACTCTTTTACCCTCTTGCGCTAGTCCTGTCGCTACATTCGCGGTCGTGGTCGATTTGCCGACCCCGCCTTTTCCGCTCGTTACTGTAAGGATAATGCCCATATAAAAAGCCTTTAGAATTGATGTTAACGCTAGTTTGAGCAAAGCCCAATCTAGCGGTAGGGTCACAAGTGTCCCTACGACCCCCTGAAGCTACCCGCTAAAGCGGGAGACAACTTAGTTTTTGTTTTGGTCTACTATTTTGTTTGCATTAATCCACGGCATCATAGCTCTTAGCTGTCTACCCGTTACTTCAAGCGGATGGTTGTATAGGTACGCTCTCTCAGCCGTCATTCTTGGATAACCCGTCATACCCTCAAGGATAAAGTCTTTTGCGAATTTACCGTTTTGGATCTCTTTTAGGATTTCTTTCATAGCCGCTTTTGAAGTTTCGTTTACGACTCTTGGACCGCTCACCATGTCACCGTATTCAGCAGTATTGGAGATAGAGTATCTCATATCTGCCACGCCGCCTTGGAACATAAGGTCAACTATTAGTTTTAGCTCATGTAGGCACTCGAAGTATGCCATTTCAGGTGGGTAACCCGCTTCTGTTAGCGTCTCAAAACCAGCTTGAACAAGTGCGCTTACGCCGCCGCAAAGTACCGCTTGCTCACCGAATAGGTCAGTCTCAGTCTCGTCTTTGAATGTAGTTTCGATAATACCAGTTCTGCCGCCGCCGATTGCAGACGCATAAGAAAGTGCAAGAGCTTTTGTATTGCCCGCAGGGTCTTGATGAACAGCGATAAGGTCAGGAATACCGCCGCCTCTTACAAATTCGCTTCTTACAGTGTGTCCCGGAGCTTTTGGAGCTACCATCATTACATTAATGTCAGCCGCCGGTTTTACTCTTCCGTAAAGGATGTTAAAGCCGTGACCGAATGCTATAGTAGAGCCGCTTTTTAGGTTTGGAGCTATTTCGTTTGCATAAACTTCCGCTTGTGTCTCATCCGGAAGAAGTATCATAATCACATCAGATTTTGCAGTAGCTTCGCCAACAGTAAGTACTTCAAACCCTTTCGCCTCAGCCTTAGCCCAGCTAGCGCCGCCTTTTTTAAGTCCGATGCATACGCTAACGCCGCTATCTCTTAGGTTTTCAGCGTGTGCGTGTCCTTGGCTTCCGAAGCCTATCATCGCTACTTTTTTGCCTTTGATTATGCTTATATCGCAGTCTTTATCATAATATACGGTCATTGCCATAAACTTATTCCTTTTTGTCAAAAAATTTGGGCTAAGTGTACTAAATTGGAGCTTACAAAGTGGGGTTGTTGTAGGCAAAAATGGGTAAAAGTTGTCATTTTGCAATGTTTTAGTTTCAAGTTTTTTACTTACCCTATAATTTTGAAAAATAATCATCAAAAAGCGGAGTGAAAGTTTTATGAAAAAAATCTTTTCAATTAAAGGCTTAATATTTATTATTTCTCTAATTCTGATAATAGTTTATGTTTTTGGGAAATATGATTGTGAAAAGAAATGTTCCCTATGGTACGCAGGAGGCTTTCTAGGTTTATTTTTTCTTATCTCGTTTATTCTAATGTTTAATGAGGGTTTAAGAGAAAAAACTGTTAAAGTATGGCAAGTCTATATCCCTGCGATGTTCACACTATTTTCTGCTGTTTATTATTTTGATGCGGCGCAACAAGAGTTGCAACTAAAGATTCAACAGGAATATATTGACTTTAAAATCAAATATGCAGCAATAGAGTTTAAAAATATTGATCAAAATACAATGGATAAGTTAGTGTTGCGAGACTTACAACAGCGCAGTAATAATTTTGAACAATATGCAAATAAAACATTAAACGAGTACAAGGATATGATTGGTCGCGCCATGATAGCCTTAACAATAGGTTGCGGTTTAATTATAATTTTAGATGGTATATCTTTTACTAGAAGACGAGAAGATAAAGTCTAAAATGAATGTAGCAAAAACAAAAAAAACGAGTAAAAAGATGCCAAATAAAGACAGCATACTATCAACACTAAAAAGCATAAAGCCCCAATACGAAAAAGAGGGCTTTAAGATACTTGGGCTTTTCGGCTCTGCCGCAAGGGATGAGATGAAGCCGTCTAGCGATATAGATGTGCTCATGGAGACTTCTTCGCTTTTTGTCACTCACAATGGCGGTGGGTTTGGTGCTATCGCTAGATTGGAACAAATCAAAGAGGAGCTATCAAACAAGCTTGGCGCAAAGGTGGATTTGACCGACCGTACGGGGCTTGGCAAGACGGGCGAAGAGTTTATACTTGGAAGGGCGATTTATGTTTAGTGAAAAGGATGCGGCTAGACTACATAGCATGCAGGAGAAAATCTCCGATATACACACTGTCATCGAAAGACACGGCGGCATTACGAATGCGCTGGCGGATAGAGCTGAAGGCAGAGCGGCGTTACTGATGAATTTGGTCGCTATCGCAGAGCAGTTTGATAAATTCAAAAAGAGCGAGTCTAATTTGCTTGGTAAGTTTGATGAGGCGCAGCTCAAGGGCTTTTATAGCATACGCACATTCATAGCTCATGACTACGATGGTGTGAGCTTGCCGATTATTGAAGATATTTTGCGTGTTCAGGTGGATATATTATCGCAAACGATAGGGCAAATATTGACGGGGGCGTAAGCCACGCCGCATCCAAAAAGCCAAAAAATGCTATGATTGACGCTATACGCAAGCATACCCAAGGATGACTTATGGATTATAACGAGCAAAATTCAAACCTTATATTTTTGGAAATGGAGCTGGAACTCAAAAAAGAGCTGGACTTTATACTTGAAGAGACTATTACCCTTGTAGACAAATTTGCCCCGAATATCAAAAACGAGTTTTTGAGGCTTCGGAGTATTTTTATCGGCTCTCGCAGCAGCGAAGATGTCGGATTCGAGAATGTGCTTCAGACCAACGAGGACATCAACAGCCTAATCAAACTATTTTCTATATATTTTATGCTTCTCAATATTGCCGAAGAGAGAGACGAAATCAGGCGCAAAAAGGTCGATTTGAACGAGACCGTGGAGAGGCTCAAAAACAGCGGGTTTTCGGAAGCTGACATCATGGAGACATTCAGAGAAATCAAGTTTTATCCTGTATTTACGGCGCACCCTACCGAGTCTCGCAGAAGGACTTTTCTGGAGGCGCACCACGACCTTATCCAAGACTTCTATCGGATATTCAAATACGGCGACCAAAACGCTCTGGAGCACCTAAGATACAAGCTAAATCTACTATGGCAGACCAATGTCATCAGGGATGAGAAGATAGAGGTGCTCTTCGAGCTTGACAACCTGTTATACTCTATCGAGACCTCCGTGCTTCCGGCGCTCACAAAAATCCACGAAGAGATAGAAAAAATCACGGGCAGACTCGATAGCCATGTGGTCAAGCTATGCAGTTGGATAGGCGGCGACAGAGACGGTAACCACTTTGTGACAAATCAGGTAATGACAAAGGTCATGAAAACACAGATGGAGACCATCATCGGCATCTACATCAAAGAGATAGCCAATCTAATACGAGACCTCTCCATTAGCACTAAGCAGTCGGTGGTGAATCAAAAGCTTCTGGCAAATTTGGAGCTAGAGGCGGAGTACTTCACCGGGGATATTAAGCCGCACAAAAACGAGCCGTTTCGTAACAAACTGACGCTAATGCGAAAGAAGCTGCAAAATAAGCTCATCTCCATAAACGCTTTTGAAAAGCCTGAGTTTTTGTATAACGAGCCGGAAGAGATGCTTGCCGATATAGACCTCATGATAGAAAGCCTCGATGAGCTTTCAGGCCGTGAACTTAGAAAGTTTAGAAGTATGGTGCTGACAGCGGGCTTTCACCTCTTGAAACTGGACTTCAGAGACCACGCAGAGGTCATCAACAAAGCGGCGGCGGAGATATTTTCCTATCTTGGGCTTTGCGATATGAACTTCTTTACCATATCCAGAGAAGACCAGCTCAATACGCTCAACTGGGCG
>DIZY01000129.1:2997-3248 GCA_002428055.1 Helicobacteraceae bacterium UBA6016 | reverse complement strand
CTCATCAAAATCGAATGGGGCAAAAACGAAATATCCGAGCATATACTAGATAGCTTTATCCTCTCAATGACCAAGGATTCAAAAGACCTTCTCGTGGCGTTATGGTTCGCAAAACAGGCAAATCTGTGGATACCGGGCAAACATACGAGAGTCTCCATCACTCCTCTCTTTGAGACGATAGACGACCTTGCTAGTGCGCCTGCAATCATGGAAGAGCTGTGGAATAACGAGCATTACCGCCAATATATCTT
>DIZY01000129.1:0-2946 GCA_002428055.1 Helicobacteraceae bacterium UBA6016 | reverse complement strand
AGCAACTTCGGGCTCAACCGTGCGATTATCAACCTAACCGACCTTTCGCAAAAACTAGACATCAAATTTCACCTCTTCCACGGCAGGGGCGGAAGCGTATCAAGGGGCGGCGGTCCTACGCATACGGCGGTGCTTGCATCTCCGGCAAAAAGCTTGGACGGATTTCTCAAGATGACGGAACAAGGCGAAGTCATCAGCTCAAAATACCTCAACAAAAGAGTCGGCGAAAACAACTTCAAAGAGACGATAGCGGCGGTACTCGAAAAATCGCTGTTTGACAAAAAAAACATCCGCACCGACTGCGGTAAAAAAGATGAATTCGTAGCGCTAATGCAGGTAGTCTCCGACAACTCTATGAAAAAATATAGAGAGCTAGTATACGAGACTGACGGCTTCATCGACTACTTCAAAGAGGCGACTCCGTATAACTTTATAGACAGGCTAAACATCGGCTCTCGACCGTCAAAACGCAAGGGTATGGACTCAATAGAAGATATGAGGGCGATACCGTGGGTGTTCTCATGGACGCAAAACCGCTCTATCCTCACGGCGTGGTACGGCGTGGGAACGGGGCTTGAGGCGGCGGCAAACCAGTACGGCATAGAGCCTTTGCAAAAAAGTTTTAGAGAGTGTCCGTTTTTTTATACGACGATAGACAATATCTCTATGAGTTTTATGAAAATAGACCTATCCATCGCAAAACTCTACAACCAATTCGTCACGGACGGGTGTGCGAGAGACATCATCTGGGATAAGATAGTAGACGAGTACAAAAGAACGCTCAAATACCTCAAGCTGATAAGGGGCGAAGAGGAGCTACTAGAAAACGACAAGCTACTTCGCCAGACGATACTTCTAAGAAAGCCGTATCTAACGGGTCTTAGCGTATTTCAAATAGAGCTTCTCAAGAAATACAAAGAAGAGAGCAATGAGGCAAAAAAACAGCTTCTAAGCGAGCAGATAGCCTCTACGATAGTCGGCGTAAGTCTAGGGATAAGAAACACGGGATGAGAACACTTTTTTTACTCTGTATTTCACTACTTTTTTTTGCGGGTTGCGGCGTCAAACAAGAGGCCGTGCCGCAAGCGGTTTTGCAACAGCCAAAAAAAGAGAGTCTCGCCACCGTGGAGATGCTTGCAGATTTTGGCATTGAGAAGAATGAGAGCGTAAGAGTCGTGGACACCGTAGTCGTACACACGGCGTATTCGCTAGAGGGTGAGCCGTATGAGCCAAAAAACCTCTACAATGTCTTCAAAAAATACAGTGTCAGCCCACACTACATGATAGGGCGAGACGGGACTATCTACAAAATGGCAGATGAAAACGACCTAGCCCACCATGCGGGCAAAAGCCGCATGAAAGACGGCAGAGAGGGCGTAAACGCTTTTTCGATAGGAGTAGAGATAATAAACTCCAAGACGGACTACCCCACTACGGCGCAATATATATCGCTTGCAAACCTAATAATAGACATCAAAACAAGACATAAAATAGAGTATGTCGTAGGGCATAGCGAGATAGCGCCGGAGCGCAAAAGCGACCCTTGGAATTTTGATTTTGCCGCACTCTACGCCATGATAGCCGCCGACACCAAACACGCCAAAAGGGACACACAGTGAGAGAACTGCTCGCAAAATTAAGCTTCGGCATCGATAGAAAAGACCTTAGCAAAAGCGAGGCGGCGCAAGTTGAGATGCTGATACACGAAAAGCTACTGGTTGACGCCAAGCATCTCAAATTTGCTCCCGCCATAGTCGCCGGAGTCGTGGATGTGACTAGAAGCGGGCTTGGATTTTTAGAAGGAATTGCCGGACGCGAAAAAGACCTGCCGATACCTAGGCATGAGATGCGAAATATCGAAGATGAAGACATCATCATCGCTCGCATAGAGCAAAGACGGGGCAAAACCTTTGCCGTGCCTATCAAGGTCATCCAAAAGGCGGTGGCGTTCTCAGTCTGTATCGTCCAAAAAGAGAGAGCGAAGCTATCGGTGTGGAATATCAAGACCTCGCAAAGAGTCTATCTGGATGTCAAAGACAAATCTCTCAGACAACTCCCCGACGGAGCGGTACTAAAAGTCGATAACGCCACCAAAAGACCGATGGAGGTGCTAGGCGTCATAGAAGACCCTTTCGTAGACGAAAAAATCTCTTTGGCTCTGTATGACAAAAAAGACGAGCACCCAAAAGCGTGTATCACGGAGGCAGAGGCGTGGGGTAAGGTCGTAGACAAAAGCTTATACCCAGATAGAGTAGACCTGACCCATCTGCCATTCATCACGATAGACCCCGTAAGCGCAAAGGACTATGACGACGCGATATATCTGGACACGGCGACAAACGAGCTGTATGTGGCTATCGCCGATGTAAGCAGCTATGTCGTTCCTATGTCTGCGCTTGATACGGAAGCCAGAAAGCGGGGCTTTTCTATCTATCTACCGCACCGTTCCATCCCGATGCTCCCTCGAAATCTCTCGGAGATTATCTGCTCTCTTAACGAGCTTGTAGATAGGCTAACTTTTACTTTCAAGATGAAGATAGACCCAGAAACTCTTGAGGTTACAAACTACGAGCTGTTTGAGTCGGTCATCAACTCCAAAAGACGATACAACTACGACCAAATAGACAAGTTCCTAGACGGCGTACCCGCAAGAGACGAGACGGACGAGAGGGTATTTGAGTGGCTAATGCCGCTTAATGACTTGACGGCAAAGATACGAGAAAAGAGGCTTCAAAAAGGGTTCGAGTTTGCCACCGATGAGATACGCATGAGCCTTGACGAGAAGCAAAATATCACTGCTACGACGATAGAGGAGCAGACCCGTTCGCACGCCCTTATCGAAGATTGTATGCTTCTAGCCAACAAGTCGGCGGCGCAGTACTTCGACTACGGCATATTCCGTTGCCACGACAAACCGACCCCAAAAAAGCTAAAAGACCTGATGGA
>DIZY01000126.1:24335-50653 GCA_002428055.1 Helicobacteraceae bacterium UBA6016 | reverse complement strand
TTATTTTGGATTAAGTTTAGTTTGTTAGAATATTTTTAACAACAGACTATGGTCTGTTAAATTTGGTCACAAAAGGAAATAAAATGAAAAAAATGATGTTTGCCGCTTTGGTCTCTATCGTCACATTGCCTGCTTTTGCTGCATCTATTGATGGGGAGTATGAATATCGAAACAAACCAAATCCTAATGATGCGTTGAAGCACGCACCAAGCCCATATTGTTACCAATAAATCAATAACCAAATACGACAAAACAAGGAGAGATAGTTGTGAGTAATCAAGAAACAGAGTTTAATAGATGGATTGAAACACTTCCCCCTGAAGCAAAGCAAAAATTCAAAAGTAGCCTAAACAAGGCGTTTTCCTACGAGCCGAAAGTGGCTATTTTTGGAAAAACAGGCGTCGGCAAATCATCGCTTACGAATGCCCTGTTTGGTAAAGATGTTTGCCCTATTAGTAATGTAGAAGCTTGCACAAGAGAGCCAAAAGAAGTTTTTATGCAGCTTGAAGGAGATTCAAAGGGTATAAAACTGTTGGATGTGCCCGGAATTGGCGAAAATGCCGAAAAAGATAAGGAGTATTTCAGTCTATATGCCAAAATATTAGAAGAAGCCGACATGGCGCTATGGGTACTCAAAGGAGATGACAGAACCTTTACCTCCGATGAAGATTTTTACAAAACCTGCATGAAGACATACATAGACAAAGGCAAACCATTTGTCGTGGCTATCAATCAAGTTGATAAAATTGAGCCCTACAGAGAGTGGGATGTTGCAAAGCATAAACCGAGCCCTGCCCAAGAAGCCAATATTGCTAATAAGATAATTTATGTAAGCAATCAGTTTGGTGATTTACCTCCATCTAAAATCATACCTGTTTCTGCAAATGAAAGATATAACCTAGATAAACTTGTATTGGCGCTTGTAAATCAACTTCCTGCAGATAAAAAATTTATAACCATTAACAATATGGACGAGGGGCTTCAAAAACGAGAAGAAATAAAAAGAGAAAAAGCTAAATCTTTTATGGAAACCGTCAATGAAGTGATAGATTCATTACCTATTCCTGAAAACCTAAAAACGGTAGGAAAACTTGCAACAGCTACTGTTTCGCTATTTGCAGATGTTGTTAAGAGAACATGGAGTTTTCTTAAAGGCTTGTTTTAAGTATGTCAGACATAACAACTAAAATTTTATATGAATGTGACATAGAATCGCTAGGCGATAGGTACCTATTTCTAAAAAATGCCGACCTCGCTAGTTCGGCATTTAGCAATTGGCGCTATACCAATACTCACGAGTTGGGCTACAAAAAGATAAAAAAGCTAAATATTATATTTATTGGTCAAACTGGATACGGTAAATCATCGTTAATCAATAAATTAATCAAAAAGATATCTTTAAAACAAGCGACTATCAATCGTGTACGAAAATTCTCCAATCCGCAGACTTTTTCTTGCATCATAAAATGAAACATGAAAATTTAGCTTATCAATTAAATTTTGTTGATTTACCTGGTATTGGCGAGAATGATAAGGCGGATGAACAGTATTTACAATGGTATAAAGATTATATCAAAGAGGCTACTATTGTAGTCTATCTTTTTAGAGCCGACAAAAGAGATTATTCACAAGACGAATTTTTTTCAATAATATTTTTGACAAGAGCAAGGCTTCACATTTAATCTGTGCAATCTCTCAAGCTGATAAAATAGAACCCTTGAGTCGAGGAACAGAACTATCAGCCGCTCAAAAAGAAAATTTGGAAAATAAGAAACTTGATATTAAAAATAAATCATTTTTGAATTTCGGCGAAATTGACACAATTCATATTTCGAGCCATTTAGACATTAATATTTTAGACTTGGAAAATAAGATTATATGTAAATTGAAGAGCCTCTTGCAAATTCCAATCTCCGGTGCTCTGTTTAGTCCCTCAATTTTGCGGATAACTACAAAGACCTAATGGAGGCTAATTTATGGGAAATTTAGGGGCATTATAAGCGCCTGCTAAGGTACTCTTTTTTCTCGCTTGCCTCTTTTTTTCAAAAACAAGATAATATCGTCATCTAGCTCGTAGTGTCGTCTACTCTCTCTTCTTTGTTGGCTTTTCTAGTGCCCATTATAAAGCTATTCTCCAAAACTACTTATCATCATAATGTCCGCCGATAGCAAATATATGCACGCTCTCATCGGTAAAGCTGTACACAACCCTGTCTTTTTGCGATATGCGCCTAGACCACAACCCTGAGAGATTGTGCTTTAACGCTTCCGGCTTTCCGATTCCTTTTGAGCCGTCGCCTCTTTGGAGTTCTTGGAGTATTTTGCAGAGATTTTTGTGAATAATTTTGTCTTTTTCTCTTAATTTTTCATACTCCGACCAAGTAGTTCCCTCAAATACTATTGATTTCATCAATCTCTTTTTGGCTAGGTTTGTAGCCTGATGATTGTGCAAAACTCTTCGATGACTCGGCAATCTGCCTCATAAGTGAGCTATTTTGGAATACATAAAGAGTCTCTTTGTCTCTCTCATAATCTTCAAGCGAAACCACCACAAAAGCGGCTCCGTTTCGCCTTGATACGGTAAGCGGCTCATGAGCACTGACTACTTTATCTACATACTCTTTTATATTTGCTCTAAATTCATTGACGCTTAACATTTTATACTCCGTCCGTATATTTGATTTAATTGTACTGCAAAGCAGTACTGCTGTCAAGATATTTTTGATGAACTTTTTGAAAACTAAGAGCTTTTACCA
Organism: Helicobacteraceae bacterium UBA6016; assembly: GCA_002428055.1. Lineage (GTDB taxonomy): Bacteria > Campylobacterota > Campylobacteria > Campylobacterales > UBA6016 > UBA6016. The sequence goes on along the minus strand of DIZY01000126.1, from coordinate 47,897 downwards.
CAAACCTTTAACTTCTTTTCGCTAAAATTTAGCCCTCGTTTTACGGGAGAGCTATCAATTTCACACGCAAGAGTCCTTGAAAAGGTTGCGGACACTGTGTTCGTTTACAAGCTTGCGGAGGAAAAAACCAAAATAACACACCACAAGGAGCATTCATACCATGGTTACAATGAAAGATTTACTAGAGTGCGGCGTTCACTTCGGGCACCAAACAAGAAGATGGAATCCAAAAATGAAGAAATTCATATTTGGCGTTAGAAAAAACATCCATATTATCGACCTTCAAAAAACGCTTAGATACTTCAAATACACATATAATGTTGTAAGAGACGCTGCGGCTGAGGGCAAAACTGTTCTTTTCGTAGGAACAAAAAAACAAGCTAGCAACATGATAAAAGAGCACGCTATCAGAGCAAACTGCCCGTATGTAAACTACAGATGGCTAGGTGGTATGCTAACAAACTTCAAAACAGTTAGACAATCAATCAGAAAACTAGAAATTATCGAAGATATGATCAAAAACGGTCAAATCAATCTTCTAACAAAAAAAGAAGCGCTAATTCTTAACAGAAAAAAAGAGAAACTTGAAAACTATATCGGCGGCATCAGACATATGAAGGCTGCGCCCGACATGATATTCGTACTTGACGCACAAAAAGAAAAAATCGCCGTTCAAGAAGCAAACAGACTACATATCCCGGTTGTTGCTCCACTTGATACAAACTGCGACCCAGATCTTATCACTTACCCAATCCCTGGAAATGATGATGCTATCAGAGCAATCGAACTATTCTGCAAAGAGATGGCTGACGCTATCATCGAAGGTAGAAGCTCAAACGAAAAAGCGGAAGAAGTTGCGGAAGAGGTAACTGAATCAGAAGTTGCGGAAGTAGTTGCTGAAATTAAAGAAGAAGCAAAAGCAGAAGGAGAAGCAGAATAATGGCAGCAGTCACAAGCGAACTAATTAAAGAACTAAGAGACAGAACTGCGGCAGGTATGCTTGATTGTAAAAAAGCTCTTACAGAGTGTGAGGGCAACCTAGACGAAGCTATCGACTGGCTAAGAAAAAAAGGTCTTTCGGCTGCTGCTAAAAAAAGCGGTAGAACTGCGACTGAAGGTACTATCACTATAGAACTTGCGGCAAACAACAAAAAAGCGACGATTTCTGAAGTCAACTGTGAAACAGATTTCGTAGGTCAAAATGAAAACTTTATCGAGTTTTGTGCATCAACTACGACACATATTCACAACAACGGCATTAAAACAGTAGACGATTTGCTAGCTTCAACTATCAACGGCGGAGCTTTCTCTGACCACCTTAGCATCACGATAGGTAAAATCGGTGAAAACATCGTTGTTAGAAGATTTGCAGAGGTCTCCGTAGGCGATAACGGCGCCGTAAATGTATACAAACACGCAAACGGTAAAATCGGTGTTGTAGTAGCTGCAGAGTGCGACAACCAGAAAACTGCGGAAGCTGTACAAGCAGTACTAAAAGACATCGCTATGCACGCTGCGGCTATGAATCCAAACTATCTTGACGAAACAGAAGTTCCGGCGGAAGATTTAGCTAGAGAAGAAGAGGTTGCAAAAGCTCAACTTGAAAAAGAGGGCAAACCGGCTGCTATGTGGGACAAAATCATCCCTGGTAAACTAGTAAAATTCAAAAAAGACAACTGCCTTGTTGAGCAACCGTTCGTAAAAGACGACAAAAAAACAGTTAAAGAGGCTCTTGAGGCGGCTGCAAAAACAGCAGGCGGAACGGCCAAACTAACTGCATTCGCAAGATTTGAAGTAGGTGAAGGCCTAGAGAAAAAAGCTTGCGATTTTGCAAGTGAAGTTGCAGCGCAGTTAGCTAAATAGTACGCAAAAGCAGGCAAAGCCATTAAAGCTAGTTGCATTCGCAGCAGAAGTTAATATTTTTCCAATACCCTCCCTTGCGGAGGGATTTTCTACACAATAAAGGCTCTAGATGCTTGGCGCCAAAAACCTTTCTCATTCGTTTGACTACGACCTTTTCCAAAATATTGATATAGAGCTAAAACCAAAAACTACGACTGCGATACTTGGCGTTAGCGGTAGCGGCAAATCAACGCTGCTTCATGTTCTATCTTCATTTTTGCCGCCGCAAAGCGGAGTGGTGGAATACAACGGCCACAATATCTACTCACTTCCAAATAGCGAGCTTGTAAATCTAAGGAAAAATGATTTTGGGATTATTTTCCAGTCGCACTATCTTTTCAGAGGGTTTAGCGCTAAAGAGAATCTAGAGGTATCTTCCATTCTTACGGGCGAACCGATAGACGAGGAGCTTTCAAAAAAGTTCGGCGTAGCGCATGTGCTCTCTCAGCCCATTTCAACTCTCTCCGGCGGACAACAACAACGCATATCGATAGTCAGAGTACTAACCAAAAAACCGAAAATCATCTTCGCAGATGAACCCACTGGAAATCTTGACAAAACAAGCGCAGCGGAAGTTATGAGCACTATTTTTGAGTATATAGAGCAAAATGATGCGGCACTACTATGCGTAACGCATGACGAAAATCTAGCCTTTTCGTGCGACTCTGTTTTTAGGCTCGAACGAAACGCTATTATCAGACTAAAATGAATCAACTTCTACCTTTTATTGCTCAAGAATCGGTAATAACTTTTCTACTTTTGTTTATTAGGTTTTCTTCCCTTTTTGCATTTATGCCGTTTTTTTCGCATGTTAGTATTCCCATGTCCGTCAAAGGTGCATTAGCTCTATACTTTACCGTTATCTTCTACGCCGTCACTCCGGTTGCGACTATCGATATGACTTCTAGCGCACTCATTACGGCTATTATTATGGAGGGAGCATTCGGCTTTATAGCCGGCTTTTTCGTCTCCACCCTATTTGCAGCTGTAGGCTTTGCCGGCGAACAGATAAGTATGGTTATGGGATTTTCAATGGCGGCGGCATACGACCCGCAAACACAGCAAAGCTCGCAGGTCATCAGCGTTTTGCTCAATTTTTTTGTGTTAATGATACTACTTGCCTCGGATGGGCACCATCTTATTATCCAATACATAGAGTATTCTCTCAAACAAGTTCCGATAGGTGAATTTGTTCTTACGAAAGCCTACTTTGAATATTCAGTACTCTCCGTCAAAAATATTTTTCTAATCGGTTTTACAATAGCCTTCCCGCTAATGGCAATGTCGCTTCTTTCCGACATTATTTTTGGAATGATAATGAAGACGATGCCATCTTTTAATATATTGGTAGCCGGCATGCCGATAAAAATTATTTTAGGGGTTGCGGTACTTACGGCAATATTAACATCAATAGCATTGATCTTTAAAGAGAGGTTCTTTGAGATGATAAATCAAATGTTGCTATTTCTATAAAAGCAAAAATAAATGTATAAAAATATAAAATTAATAGCGATTTAAAAAAGCCAAGGTCAAACAATATGCAAGTACTCCTAATAAATCAAAACGCAACAATAGAGCGGCTCGTAAAGCTAAGTTCTGGGAAACTAGGCTATGAGCTAACAAACGCCAAAGATATATCAGAGGTGGAAAACGGAGCGTACAGCTTTGTTATTATGGATAGCGATCTGTATAATGACGAAGAGTTCGGAATACTAAAACAAAAGTTTGGGGACGCCAAATATATACTTATTATTACAAAAGGCGCCGATAGACCTGACGGCTTTGATGTTTATGTTGAAAAACCTTTTTTACCTACGGAGCTCGTCGACATATTTGCCTCGCTTGCGACTTCTGTCGAAAACACTGCGGAAGAAGAAGCCGTATTCGGCGATGATGTAGCCTCTTTTGAAGAAGAAGGGGCAATTTCGGACACACTAGATTCACTAGATGAAGATAGTATATTTGGCACAACAGAGAAAGAGAGCTCTAATGAACTGGGCGATTTGGATGATTTTGCCTCTTTAGATTTAGATGATGAAAAGCCGATGGAGGCTCTCGACAAAGAAGATGAGCTAGAGTTCTCTTTTGATGAGGATTCCGCAATGGATATTGAGCCAAAAGAAGAAACAATGGATGAAATAGCGCTAGACGATACAAAGCTTGACGATGATTTTGAGATAAACCTGGACGAGCAGATGAGCGCCATCAACGAAGAAGCAGAGGGTATCGACTTCGATATGCCACAAGATATGTCGCTTGACGAGACGGAGCATGAAATTTCCATACCGGAAATGGCTGAACTTGGCGATGACCTTGGAGCGCTAGACGGCTTAGAGGAAAACGACGCCGATATGGAACTTGACGACATATCCCTAGAAGAAGAGATTCCAACAACAAGCGATGATACTTTGGAGCAAGAACTATCTCTTGAAGACGAGATGGGTAATTTTGATGAGATTGCTACCGAAGATATGCCTAGCTTTGAGGATGACCCTCATATATTTGATGAAGATGAAGTAAATAAACTAAAAAATCTACTTGATGAGACGGAAGAAGAAACATTAGAGAGCGATGACGACATTGATTTGGATAATATCAAAATACACAACGAAGAGCTTGGCTCTTTAACTGAGGAATCTCTAGCAGAGGCGCTCGGCGTCAGCATAGATAGCTCCTCCTCGCAACACCAAGAGGAGAGTGATTCCGACATAGAAGAGGAAGCTGATATTCCAAGTACGCTTCCTGCATCAACCGAAACTACCGTTGCCTCGCCAAGTTTTGGACTCAGCGCACTTCAACTAAATCCAAATCAAAGCATTACCGTTTCGTTAGACGCACTAAAAGAGCTTTTAAATATGGCTGATATTACAATTAATATTACGCTTAGCAAAAAACAATGAGCGGCTCCATTCTCGTAGTATCGGGGCCAAGCGGCTCCGGCAAAACAAGTCTCGCTAGAAAGCTTTTGGATATTATCCCGAATTGCTATTTTTCCATATCCACTACGACTAGAAAGCCGCGAGAAAGTGAGAGTGACGGCATAGATTATCACTTTACTTCAAAAGAACAGTTCCTTTCAGAGATAGATGAAGGCGGTTTTTTGGAGTGGGCGGAAGTTCACGGAAACTTCTACGGAACCTCTTTTAGACCGATAGAGAATGCGCTTGCGGACAACAAAACCGTTGTGCTGGACATAGATGTGCAAGGACACAAAACAATTAGGGAAAAGTTCCAAAAATTGGTAACTTCCGTATTTGTAACGACCAAAAATATGAGCGTACTTAAAACAAGACTTTCAAGTAGAAACACGGAAACAAGTGAAATCTTAGAACAAAGAGTCATAAACGCAATTAGTGAAATGCGCTCTATCGGAGAATATGACTACTTTTTTGTGAACGACGACTTTAGCGAATCATTAGATGCACTGACAGCAATAGCGGTAGCCTCAAGATACAAGCAAAGCTTGACAGATAACGAAGCATTCATCAAAACATGGAAGATATAAAAAGTTAGAAATCTCAATTAATTTTTTGTATACTCTCTCTAGTACAATTCAAATAAAAGGCATTATATATGGGTTCATTTAGCATTTGGCACTGGGTAGTCGTACTGCTTATCGTGTTACTACTTTTCGGAGCAAAAAGAATACCGGAGCTTGCAAAAGGTCTTGGAAGCGGCATTAAAAACTTTAAAAATGCTGTAAAAGAGGATGAGACAGAAGCTGCTAAAACAGCCGAGGTAAAACCGGTAGACGCTACTGCAACCGCAACTACGACTACAACAGCGCAAGCCACGGAGCAAAAACCGACAAACACAGATACGACTAAAGCATAATCAGACTCAATGAAAAAAAGCATCAAACACCACATATCCACAAAGCTTTCACAACACAAAATTCCGGAGCTGCAAAAACCAAAAGAGGCCGGCTTCGGTCACTTCGCCTCTCCGGTAGCTTTCTCTCTCGCAAAAGAGCTAAAACAATCACCCAACCAAATAGCCGCTGAACTAGCCCAAATACTTCATGACCCTGAGCATTTTGACAGCGTAGAGCCTATTAGCGGTTTTATCAACTTCAAACTCTCATCCGCTTTTTTGGATAGGTTTGCGACTGAAGCACTAGCGAACGGAATTAACTTCGCAAAGCCAAAAGAGCTTGACAAAGAGAAGATTTTATTGGAGTTTGTTAGCGCAAACCCAACAGGACCTCTTCATATAGGTCACGCTAGAGGGGCCATATACGGCGACGCTCTACTTCAGATAGGCAGATACTTAGGACACGACATAACCAGCGAATACTACATAAACGATGCGGGAAGACAGGTATATCTGCTCGGCGTCTCTATCTACCTCCGCGCAAAAGAGGATATTCTAAAAGAGAGCGTCGAATATCCCGAGGAGTTTTACAGAGGCGAATATATATATGAGCTTGCCGAAGAGGCCGTAAAAGAGCTTGGTAAAGAAGCATTCGCAAACGAGGAAATCATCAAGACCCTTTCCGTCTGGGGTAAAGACAAGATGATGATAGAGGTTCGTCAAAACCTTGGGCTAGTCGGTATAGAGTTTGACAACTTCGTAAGCGAAAAAGAGGTGTTTGCAAACTGGGAAAAAGCAAAAGCAAAACTAGACGAACACTCTGCCCTATACGAAAACGAAGGCAAAATTTGGCTCAAAACCACAGAGCATAAAGACGAAAAAGACAGAGTTGTCGTCAGAGAAAACGGCGAACCGACTTATCTAGCCGGGGATATAACATACCACAAAGACAAGTTTGAAAGAGGATTTGACAGGTATATCAATATCTGGGGCGCAGACCATCACGGCTATATCTCAAGGGTCAAATCAGCAATAGAATTTCTGGGCTACGACTCTTCAAAACTAGAGGTGCTATTATCTCAAATGGTGGCACTACTAAAAAACGGCGAACCGTACAAGATGAGCAAAAGAGCAGGTAACTTTATACTGATGAAAGATGTGGTTGAAGATATAGGCTCGGATGCGTTGCGTTTTGTGTTTTTATCAAAAAAATCAGATACACACCTAGAGTTTGATGTATCAGACCTCAACAAAGAAGATAGCTCAAATCCGGTCTTTTATATCAACTACGCACACGCTCGTATCTGCTCTTTGTTTGAGAAAAAAGGTGTGGATTTTGAGTATGCAAAAGGCATTAAACTTTTGGCTCTGACGGAAGACGAAAAAGAGTTGCTATTTGCGGCAATGTTGCTCGGAGATGTACTGGAAGATGCATTTATCACAAGAGATGCGCAAAAAGTAACAGAGTATCTCAAAAGTCTAGCAAACAAACTACATAGATTTTATACCGAAAATAAAATACTCGGAAGCGAAAGAGAAGATAGTTATCTGAAGATATTTGCAGTGGTGGCGCTCAGTATACGAACAGGGCTAAAACTACTAGGAATAACTGCGAAAGAGAGAATGCAAAGAGGAGAATAAGAGGGATTATCCCTTCTTGTTCGCCTCAAACTCTCCAAGAAACTCTTCCAAATTATATTTTATTCGATATTCTGCGCTCATCAAATGCACCAATATATCACCCATATCCACGATAGTCCAATCATCGCTATCGTCAACATTGAGAATAATCTCGCCGTCTTTTTTGAGAGTTTTCTTTATCTCATCCACAAGCATCAGGGCGTGTTTTGACGCAATTGATGTTGCAACTACGACTGCGTCAACAAAATAATCGCTATCTTCTAAGTTAAAAACTTCTATATTTTCCGCCTTCTTATCATCAAGAAGGGCAACTATTTTTTGACATCTTTCTTCTATATTCATCTAATTTTTTCCTTTATAAAAACTCATAATCTCATCTCGTATTTCGCAAGGTAGCATTAAGGCGTCATGGGAGCCTCTAAACTCCGTAGAGGAAAAATCACAATTTAGCTCAATGCTTTTGTATTCATCCGACGAAACGCCTTTTCTCATAACAACTACTGGAGTTACAAGCCCGATTAACTCACCATACCTATGCCATTTTTTAAAACCAGCAAGGTTATCAGAGCCAATAATGAGATAGATTTTATCACAATTTTGCTTCCCGACCAACTCAGCAATTTCACTGGCGGTCTCAATCATATAAACCGCTCTTTGCTTTTTTATCTCAAAGTCACAAACCGTTATATTCTCATATTTTTTAAAAATTTTACATAACCAATCATATCTTGATTCAGGTGGCGCAGTAAACGAGTTTTTAAAAGGACTAAGAAAAGTTGGCACAACAAATAAACGATCTAGCTCCAGCTCTTGCAGACAGAGCCGTGCAATCTCTTCATGGCAAATGTGTGGCGGATCAAAGCTGCCGCCGAATATCGCATATTTTTTCAAACTCTCAACTCCAAATATTTACGGTATTGTTGCAAAGGATTGTTTTAAATATTATTTTAAACCCCCTTTTGAGATAATATAAACGGGATGTTTATGAAACTAAATATTAAAGCTCAAAAAGGGGTTCATGTGAAGTTAAAATCTATAAAAGAGTTGGATATTACAGGCAAAACGGTTTTTATAAGGTGCGATTTTAATGTGCCTGCGGACGAATACGGCAATATTGCCGACGATAGAAGGATTTACTCTACGCTTCCGACGATTAACTACTGCATAGACCATGATTGCAAAGTAATACTAGCAAGCCATTTTGGCAGACCGAAGGCCGGCACATTTGATGAGAAAAACTCATTAAAACCTGTTGCAAAAAGACTTCATACCCTCCTTAGACGGGAAATCACGCTAGCCCACGATGTATGCGGAGAAGATGCGAAAGAGAAAATATCTCAGATGAAAGCCGGAGATATAGTGCTTTTGGAAAATCTTAGATTTGAAGAGGGTGAAACAAAAAACGACATAGAGTTTGCAAAAAAACTTAGTGAGTGCGTAGATATTTACATAAACGACGCTTTCGGCGCCAGTCATAGAGCGCACGCTTCGGTTGACGCTTTGCCTTCTTTGTTTGCGGAAAACAAAAAAAGCGCCGGGTTCTTGCTGCAAAAAGAGGTGGCATACCTCAGAGACGCACTTGCTACACCGTCAAGACCTTTTGTAGCAGTAGTCGGCGGTAGTAAAGTATCAGGAAAGCTAGAGGCGCTGACAAGTCTTCTTCCAAAGATTGACAAACTTGTTATCGGCGGCGGAATGGCATTTACTTTTTTAAAAGCACAGGGGCACAGCGTAGGAAAATCGCTAGTTGAGACAGAGCTTATCGAAGAAGCTAAAAGAATAATGCAAAAAGCGATAGACCTAGGCGTAAAAATATATCTTCCGGTAGATATTACGATTGCGGACAAATTCGCCGAAGATGCAAAAGTAGACCAATGCACGGCGCAAGAGATACCTGACGGCTGGATGGGCCTAGATATAGGCGATGCATCGATAGAGTTATTCAAATTGGCTCTCAAAGACGCCAGAACAGTACTATGGAACGGTCCGATGGGTGTATATGAAATGGATAAATTCTCAAAAGGCAGCTTCAAACTCTCGCACTTTCTAGCGCATGGTAGCGCAACAACCATCATAGGCGGCGGCGATACTGCCGACCTTGTTCAAAGAGCGGGTGACACTGAAGGTATGACATTTATCTCCACCGGCGGCGGCGCAAGTCTTGAACTGCTAGAGGGTAAAGAACTTCCGGGCGTTAAATCCGTAGAGGCAAAAAGATGATAATAGCCGGGAATTTCAAGGCAAACCACACCAGGGCAAGCACGGCAGAATATCTATCAAAATTAGACGCTCTATGCGACACAAAAGGTGAAAATGACACGGTGCTCATTTTCCCTCCATTCACAGCCTTAGACAACTTCAATCTTAAAAATATTAGCATCGGCGCACAAAACGGCTATCCGGCAGAAAAAGGCTCATACACAGGCGAAATATCCTTGGAGGCATTAAGTGAATTCCATCTTAGCTCTATTCTGATAGGACACAGCGAAAGACGCCACATAATAAAGGAGCCGCAAGAGTTTATTGCTAGAAAATATGAATTTTTCAAACGAAATAACTTTAATATTTTTTACTGCGTAGGCGAGCCTATAGAGATAAGGCAAAAAGGCATCGAAAGCGTGATGAGCTATATTGATAAACAATTTGAAAATATAGATTTGTCTTACAAAAATCTAGTCGTTGCCTATGAGCCTGTTTGGGCAATAGGCACAGGACTTACCGCAAGCGTTGAAGATATTGAAGAGGTGCATAAAGCCTTAAGAGAGAGAGTAGAATCTAAAATACTATACGGCGGTAGCGTAAATGCCGCTAATGCCAAAGAGATACTTGGAAGCTCGTTCGTTGACGGGGTGCTCGTAGGCGGCGCAAGTCTTGTTGCGGAAGATTTTTACAAGATTATTAAAGCAAGCGCCGATATTTCATAAAACAAGGAGAATAATATATGGTAATGAAAGGCAAAAAAGGTCTAATAATAGGCGTAGCCAATAATAAATCAATCGCATACGGCATAGCAAAGGCTTGTAAAGAACAGGGTGCAGAACTCGCTTTTACATTCCTCAACGAACAGCTTGAGAAAAGAGTACGGCCGATAGCAGAGGAGTTTGGTTCGAGTTTTGTATACGAACTTGATGTACAAAACCCTGCACATATCGAAGCTTTGCCGGGAATGATAGAAAAAGATTTTGGAAAAATAGACTTTTTTGTGCATGCAGTAGCATTCGCCCCCAGGGAGGCTCTTGACGGAGCTTTTATGAATACAACCAAAGAGGCGTTTGAAATTGCCATGAATGTGTCCGTATTTAGTCTTATTGAGCTTACCAAGGCGTTGGTACCTGTTATGAGCGAAAACGGCTCTATTTTAACGCTAAGCTACCTAGGAGGTGTCAAATACATTCCTCACTATAATGTAATGGGTGTGGCAAAAGCAGCTCTTGAGATGTCCGTTAGATACCTTGCTGTTGATTTGGGCGCTCAGGGAATTAGAGTAAATGCTATTAGTGCGGGTCCAATAAAAACATTGGCGGCTTCAGGAATAGGCGATTTTAGGTTTATTCTCAAGTGGAACGAGGCAAATTCGCCGCTTAGAAAGAATGTAACAATAGAAGAGGTAGGCAATAGCGCCATGTATCTTCTAAGCGACCTATCAAGCGGGGTTAGCGGCGAAGTTCACTATGTTGATGCCGGATACAATATTATGGGAATGTGTGCCGTAGATGAAGAAGACGGAAAAGCCACAATGGTGTGGGATAAATATAGCTCGCAAAACTAAAAGCAAACGCCCCGAGCGGGCGTTTTAGTCACAATCAAAATAGGCTAAGCAGCTACCCCAAGTAAGTCCTCCACCGAACGCATCAAGAAGCATTAAATGCCCTTTTCTCAGTTTTTTGGACTCATACATATCGTTTATTGCCATCGGTATAGATGCGGCAGAAGTATTACCGTATTTTTCAACCGTAAGCACTACTTTATCATCTGGCAAGCCTACACTCTCGCCTACCGCCTTGATAATCCTATAGTTTGCCTGATGCGGTATAAAGTAATCTATATTTGAAGCCTCTAGTTTATTGTCGGCAAGCATATTTACACAGTCGGACGAGAGCGTCTTAACGGCAAGCTTAAAAGTTTCATTGCCTTTCATCTTTATATATGAGCCGCAACTATGGTTTTCATGACTACGAGGAGTAACCAAAAAGTCAGAATACCCGCCGTCTGCGCTAATATGTATATCTAGTATGCTGTTTTCTTTTGTCTCGGAAGCAGTAATTATTGCAGCACCCGCACCGTCTCCAAATAGTACGCATGTTGCCCTGTCGGTATAATCAACTATTCGACTTAGCGTTTCAGCCCCAACAACAAGGACTGTTTTTTTCATTCCTGATTCAATATATGCCTTTGCAACGCTAAGACCGTAAATAAAGCCGCTACAAGCAGCGCTAATATCAAAAGCCGCTACATCTTTTATGCCAAGCTTATCAGCCAAAATACAAGCGGTTGAAGGCATGCACAAAAAATCAGGCGTAATAGTCGCAAAAACTATTAGGTCAATATCTTCTTTTTTGATATTGGCTCGCTCGATAGCGGACAATGACGCTTTTAGCGCAAGATCAGAGGTCAGCTCGCCATCGGCCGCAATTCTTCTCTCTTTTATGCCTGTTCTCTTTAGTATCCACTCGTCATTTGTATCGACGATTTTCTCCAAATCTTCATTGCTAAGAATTTTCTCTGGCACATAGGCGCCTATAGATTTAAAAACTGCAAAACTCAATTTTTTGTCTCTAGCGAAGCTTTAATATGCTTATTTACATCCGATTCAACAAAATTAATGGCTTGAAAAATGGCGTTTTTAATAGCCTTGGAGTTACTTTTGCCGTGGCTAACTATTGCGGCACCATTGATGCCAAGTAGTGGAGCGCCGCCGTACTCGGCATAATCTATCTGCTGTTTTAGGCTAGAGAATACTTTTCTCATAAACACGGAACCAAAAGATGCAAAAGCAGATTTTTTTATATGGGCTTTCATAAACTTACCTATCGTATCGGCAACACCCTCGCTAGTTTTTAGCACGATATTACCCACAAAACCATCGCACACAATAACATGTACGGAGCCGTCGAAGATATTGTTGCCCTCTACATTTCCGATAAACTCGGGGAGTGTTTTAAGCATCAAAGCGGCCTCTTTACTTACCTCATTACCCTTGGTATCTTCTTCGCCGTTGGTGAGTATGCCTATTTTGACTTTTTTGATACCCATTATGTCTTTTGCGTATGCGAGTCCCATAACACCAAACTGAAAAAGATGCTCAGGCTTACAATCTACATTCGCACCGACATCAAGTACAAGACTTTTCTGCCCATCTATCACCGTCGGCATAAGTGTTGCTATTGCAGGTCTAGCTATACCGTCTATACGCCCTATTCTGAGAGTTGCGAGGCTCATTGTGGCTCCGCTATGTCCGGCCGATACTACTGCATCTGCCTTGCCATCTCGAACCAACTCTGTGGCAACATAGATAGAACTGCTTTTTTTCTTTAATGCGTCAGTTGCGTGGTCATGCATGGAAATTACATCATCTGCATGAACAATAAAAACTTTACTCTTGACACTTTCCGGAAGCAACGGCCTGATTATACTCTCATCGCCTACCAAAATTGCTTCAAATTTAGCTGTTTTAAGTGCCTCTACGACTCCGGCAATAATAGGACCGGGACCAAAATCCCCGCCCATTGCGTCTATTGCTACTCTAATCATCAAGTGTTATTTTAAAGCGCCCGTAGTAGGACTTGCTCTGTGAGGAAGTCTGTATGAACCGTCTTCGCATTTAACCGGAACCGGAAGGGTCACTTTATAGTGTGTTCTTCTTTTTGCGCCTCTAGTGTGGCTGACTCTTCGCTTTGGTACTGCCATTTTCTACTCCTTATATATTTTCTACTATAAATTCTTCGGCTGAGAGTTCTTGCTTTTTGTGATAGTCATTTTTGAACGACTCTATCTCACCTTCGAGAAAAGATTCAAAATCAAAAATATTACTATCGGTCTCAATGATGTCATAGACCTCATCAAAACCTTTATATGAACCCTCAACGACTTTTATTTTGACCTCTTCATTAAGCTCGTCAAAAAACTTTTCGCCTGAAACATCGCAAACTACCTCGATTTTACCGTTAATTTTCCCATCAACAACCAAAAAAGAGGATTCAGAGAAAAAACAACCTGAAAAATGGGCAAAATTTTCACCCTTTTTGTACTCAATAGCAAAATCTCTGCTATCTTTTGAAAGCTTTCTTAGGTCGACTTTCATCTTAATGTATTAGTTTATCTCTATTTGACTAAAGAAAAAAGATATTTCTCTTGCCGCAGCAGCTTCTGAATCGCTACCGTGAACCGCATTTGCGTCAATACTTTCCGCAAAATCGGCTCTAATGGTTCCGGCTGCCGCCTCTTTAGGGTTTGTTGCACCCATAAGATCTCTATTTTTTGCTATTGCGTTTTCACCCTCAAGCACCATAACCACAACAGCTCCGCTAGTCATGAAAGATACTAGGTCTTTAAAAAAACCTCTCTCTTTATGCTCAGCATAAAAGCCTGCAGCAACTTCATCGGAAAGTTTGATTTTTTTCATTGCGGCAACTTTAAGACCGTTTGACTCAAATCTATCTACGATTTTACCTATAACATTTTTTGCAACCGCATCCGGTTTTATAATGGACAAAGTCCTTTGCATATCTAATCCTCTAAAAGTTTAAAAATAAATCAGGGGTGAAATTATATCAAAAATAATTTTTAATTTAAGATTGTTGAAAGTTTGTAGCTATGAAGAAGGGGCAAAGCCCCTTATCTTAATGTTTTATGGCAGTTTTATTAGTCTACGCAATTTGAGCCGGCAGGTTTGCCTTTTTTATTGCCCTCATCCCAAACTATGCATCCCTCAGTCGGACAAGCGGCGGCACAAGCCGGAACATCATGGTATCCATCGCACTCTACGCATTTGTCAGGATATACATAATATATTGACTCACCCGTCGGATTATCCTCATCATCAACTATCGCCTCTACAGGACACTCATCTATACAAGCGCCACAAGATATACATGTGTCTAGAATTTTTACAGCCATTTTCAAATCTCCTATTGTTAAAAGGTAAACACGGTAACTATAACGAACTAAAAATAAAACACAAATTAAGCATTTTTATTAAAGCGCAAAAAAGCTTTTTATTGCATCAACCTTGTCTGTTTTTTCCCATGTAAACTCCGGAAGCTCTCTACCGAAATGACCATATGCCGCCGTTTTTCTATATATCGGTCTAAGCAGGTCAAGTGATTCTATAATCCCTTTCGGCGTCAATCTAAATACGCTTCTTACGCACTCCTCAAGCCTATCTTCATCTACCGTTGCAGTTCCGTGCGTCTCAACCATCAACGAAACCGGCTCTACGACGCCTATTGCATAAGCTATTTGAACGGTAGCTTTATCGCATACGCCTGACGCCACAAGATTTTTTGCAACATACCTAGCCATATACGCCGCACTTCTATCGACCTTTGTCGGGTCTTTGCCGCTGAATGCGCCGCCGCCGTGAGGGCAAGCGCCGCCGTATGTATCAACAATTATTTTTCTACCGGTAAGACCGGCATCGCCTTGAGGACCGCCTATGACAAATCTACCCGTCGGATTGATGTGATACACGATGTTGTCGTCTCTAAGTTCTGAGGGAATCATTTTTTCAATAATTTCTTTAACCACATCCGCTTTAATCTGCCCTTGAGATACATCGGGATGGTGTTGCGTAGAAATTACTACAGTCTCTACTTTTGTCGGTTTACCGTCTATGTATCTAACCGATACTTGTGATTTTGCATCCGGTCTAAGATATGGAATCCGACCGTCTTTTCTAGCTTTTGCAAGCTCTTCTACCAGCCTATGAGATAGATATATAGGTAGAGGCATTAAAGTCGGTGTTTCACGGCACGCATAACCAAACATAAGACCTTGGTCGCCTGCTCCTATCTCACCGTCTTCCCTGTCTACACCCTGATTGATGTCGGCAGATTGTTCGCCTATTCCGTTTAGTACGCCTGCGCTTTTATAATCAAAGCCAAACTCAGCATCTGTATAGCCTATCTCTTTTACAACCTCCCTAACAACATCTTGCATTGGAACATACGCATGTGTTTTTAGCTCGCCGGCCACCACACAAAAACCGTTGGAAACCAAAGTCTCACATGCCACTCTCGCCTTTGGATCTCTGGCAATAATATAATCTAATATTGCGTCACTAATCTGATCCGCCATTTTGTCGGGATGACCCTCAGAAACAGACTCAGAGGTAAATAAAAAGTTTTTTGACATCAAAAAAGCCTTACAATTAAATTTTTATCCAATTTTACTTCTCAAACGCTTACGATATGGATTTTATATTCGTTTAATTCTTTAAATAGTAAAATTTCCTAAATCAAAAATTTAAGGAGATTTCATATGTGTACACTAGTAACAAAAAAAGCGCCTGATTTTACGGCAAATGCGGTATTAGGCGACAATACTATAGTTGACAACTTCAATCTTTATCAAAACATAGGAGATAAAGGCGCTGTCGTGTTTTTCTATCCTCTAGACTTTACATTTGTTTGCCCGTCAGAGCTAATTGCTTTTGACCACAGACTTAAAGAGTTTAAAGACAGGGGTATTAATGTAATAGGCGTTTCTATCGATTCACACTTTACACATCTTGCATGGAAAAATACGCCAGTTGAAAAAGGCGGCATAGGCAAAGTAGGGTATCCGCTTGTTGCAGACCTTGACAAATCTATCGCTGCAAACTTTGGCGTACTTTTGGGTGCCGGTATTGCGCTTAGAGGCTCATTCCTACTAGACAAAGACGGAACTGTAAGACACGCTGTTATCAACGACCTTCCGCTCGGAAGAAACATCGATGAAATGATAAGAGTAGTTGATGCGATGCTCTTTACTAACGAGTACGGCGAAGTATGCCCTGCAGGATGGAACAAAGGCGACAAAGGCATGAAAGCTTCTACTGAAGGTGTTGCAGAATACCTAGCAGGTAATGCGGAAAAACTGTAAAACTAAAATTAGCCTCCTTAACGAGGCTAATTTCCTAATATTGTTTTTACTTTTACGGCAAGTTGAGTCGGGAGCAGTCCTAGCGATTCCTCAACTTGCACCGTTTTCCCATGTGTTATAAAAGAGTCCGAATACTCAAAACTATCAATTTTTACATCCATAATGGCTTCTTCCTGCAGGAAAAATGCAAGTACCTCTCCAACTCCACCCATCTTTGACGAATCACTAAAAACAAACCATTTTTTATATTTTTTTGCGGTATCTTTTAGTGTATCTCTATCTAACGGTTTTAAAAATCTAAGATCTAAAAGACCAACATCAATACCCTCTACTCTTAAAAGCTCCGCCGTCTTATACGCTCTTCCGACGCCGTTTCCGTATCCGACAAATAATATATCAGATGAAGTGTCATGCAAAAACTGCGCTTTTTTGTTCTCAAATCCGTCACTTTCCAGTTCGACATCAAACAAAAACAGCCCTCTCGGATACCTGAATGCGCACGGCTTATCAAGTCTGTAGGCATAATCTATGGCAGCTATAAGGCTTTTTTCATCCCTTGGAGCAAAAATTTCTATATTTGGGATTGCACGCAGATACGATATGTCAAAAACGCCTTGATGGGTCTCACCATCCTCCCCAACAATTCCGGCTCTATCTATCGCAAATACTACCGGAAGATTTTGAAGCGCCACATCGTGGACTATCTGATCGTATGCTCGTTGCAAAAAAGTAGAATATATCGCCACAAACGGCTTAAACCCCTCTTTTGCCATCGCCGCCATAGATGTCACGGCATGCTGCTCACAAATAGCGACATCCCAAAACCTATCCGGATACGCATCAAGCAATCTGTCCATACCCGTTCCACTAGGCATTGCAGCGGTCACACCGACTACTTTTTCATCTTTTTTTGCAAGTTCCAAAAGCTTCTCGCTAAAAATTGCGGTAGCATTTCTGGCTTTTGATTTTGAGAGTTCGCCTTTATCTTTATCAAAAGGCCCTACACCGTGCCAATGCTCATGTTTGCCCTCTGCGGGCGCATAGCCTTTGCCTTTTGTTGTCTGCAGATGCACGATTACCGGCTTTTTCATCGATTTTGCTATTTCAAAAATCTCTATCAACCCTTTAATGTCGTGTCCGTCTGCCGGACCGATATAGTCAAGCCCGAGCTCTTCAAAAAGTATCCCCGGCGTAATAAGCTTGAAGCCTCTTTCAAAACGCCTCATTATATAGTCGATTGCCGACGGTAGTTTTGCCAACGCCCCTTCGACTCTTTTTTTAAAACCCTGATATGTTTTTGAGGAGAGCGCCTTACTTAAATAAGCGCTTATTGCGCCTATCGGTTTGGCTATACTCATTTCATTATCATTCAAAATGATAACCATCGGATATTTGTGATGTCCTAGCTCATTTAGCGCCTCATACACCATACCTGCAGTCATAGAACCATCCCCGATAAGAACAACCGGCACCCTATCTTCGCCTTTTAACGCTATTGCTTTTGCTGCTCCGACAGCCGCCGAGATAGAAGTCGAGCTGTGCCCCGCCACAAAATAGTCGTAAGTCGACTCGGACGGTTTTGTAAACCCGCAAATGCCGTCAAACTGCCTCAAAGAGCCAAACTCATCCCATCTGCCGGTTAGCAGCTTGTGTGCGTATGCCTGATGGCTCACATCGAAGATAAAAGGATCTTTTGAAGCGTCAAAGACAAAGTGCATAGCCATAATAATCTCTACAGCGCCCAGCGAGCTTGTAAGGTGTCCGCCGTTTTGACTAACAACCTCCAAAATCCTATCTCGTAGTTTTTGCGCCTGCTCTTCCATAGCTTTTATATCCATATTTTTCAAATCAATCATGGTCGCCTAACAAATCTTCTTTTACTTTTAAGAATCTAGAGCTAATATTGCCGTCCAAGTTACCGACATCGCTGAGCACAATCACGCCACCCCTTTGTATAGCCTCGTCTTCTTCAATGGTCACCTTAGACTCTGCAGATAGAGAATTTTTAAGATATTCTGCGTCCATTTTATTTACTTTTAGTTTTATTTTTGATGCCTCTTTTAGTTTTGTCAAAAGCTCCCTAACAAGCGATAATGCTACTTTTGAGGAGTTTTCACTTACCTCTTTTTTGATTACCTGCTCTGCTATAGACACGGCTGTTTTTGCAAGCTCTTTTTCTATATCCGTCAGCTTTGTTTCATAATGAGAGGCGGTCGCTTCCAGTTTTTTTATTGATGAGGAGAGCATTTTATCGTTATCTTCGCATTTGGCTTTGTATGACGCATCAAACTCAGTAGTTGCAGCATTGAATCCATCATCGTACGCTCGCTTTTTATCCTCTTCAAGTCTAGCATTAAAATCAGCCTGCTGCCTCTCCATCTGCATCTCCATCTTAATGAGACTGGTCGATAGTTCATCTATTTTTTTAAGAAGCGTCTCCGCATGACCTTGCGATATTGAATCATTTTGTGGACTGCTGTGCTGTTCTTGCTGATAAGACTCTTCTTGTTGCGGCTCATACGACTCAATCTGCTTTGGCTTATGTTGCTGTACCGGCCTCTCTTGCTCTAGCTGGTTATCTTCATCAAAAGCTTTATAGTGATACTTATTAATAGCATATTTACTATTGGTATTGTTTTGTATAACTTTTTCAGTCAACCTACACCACCGTTTCTTCCGCTTCGCCTAGCTGAATTGCGCCCTGCTCTACAAGCTTTTGTACGCTCTCCACGACCCTTCGTTGCGAGCTCTCTACCTCTTTGAGCTTGACGGCTCCCATAAATTGCAGCTCCTCCATCAAAGCTTCCGCGGCTTTTTTGGACATATTGGTCATCACCTTCTCTTTCATCTCTTCGGATGCGGTTTTGAGCGCAAGGACGAGGTCTTTCTTGTCCACTGTTTTGAGAATTTCCTGAATAGCTTTGGAGTCGAGCTTTGAAATGTCCTCAAAGGTAAACATCATATCTTTGATAGCGTTTGCTAGGCTTTCGTCCGCCTGTTCGATATATGAGATAGTCGCTTTGGCATTCTTTTGTGATAGGCGATTGAAAATGTCTGCCACGGCTCTTGGACCACCCACTTCGACTTTGTAAGATGTAAGGCTCTCTAGTTTGTTTTCCAAAATAGCAGAGACTCTTTTAATAATCGTCGGCGAAATATCCCCTAGATTTGCCATTCTCATTGCCACTTCGGCTCTAAGGTCGTCCGGAAAGCGGCTAAGCGTCTCGGCGGCTCCGGTAGCATCCATATGAGCTAGTATCAGAGCAACCGTTTGTGGGTGCTCGTTGACGATAAAGTCGGCAAGCTGCTGTGGTTTGATTTTGGACAAAAAGGCGAAGTTTTGCCCTGTTTGCATACTTTTTGCTAGTTTGTCGAGAACTTTTTTTGCCTCTTCCGGCCCCAAAGCTTTGAAAAGTATCTCTTTTGCGTACTCCATACCGCCGGAGGAGATGTATTGATTGGATTGCATAATCGCATGAAACTCTTCGAGTATCGCTGTTGCTACCTGCTTATCTACCGATGAGCTTCTAGCTATATATTTGGATATTTGAGTAATCGAGTCTATGCTCATATGCGAAAAGAGCTGAGCGGTTATATCTTCGCCTAGAAGGTTTAGGAACATAGCCACTTTTTCAGACATAGAAAGCTCATCATATTGTCCTTGTAGCTGTGGGGGTAAATTCATCTATCCGTCCTTTCTCATAGAGCCCATAGGATTTTGGGACACACTCTCGTCTACCACCAAATTTTCAAGCAAGCTGGCTATCTCTTCCGTATTCTCCTCTGCCGCATTTTTTATTTTCTCCAGCAGCACCTCATATTTGAGTGAATCTTCGTTGAGCGGTCCAGATATACCAAGCTGTTGCTCAACCCGCTTTCTCATCTCAGCAAGCTTGCCGTGAGTATCCTCAAGCTCCTCTTCGTCAAACATAAACTCTTTTGGTTTTTGCATCGCCTCTTCTGTCGGTATCTCCAACATCCTCTGAGCAAACGGAGCTATGACTTTGTTATATAGCACAAACAGTACTACGGCGGCAATTATATATTTGAGTACGCCTACGGCTGGCTCTATAATATATCCATACTCTTGCATCATCCCCTTAACGCCGCTTGGTTTGCCAACCGATACGGTATTAAATTTAAAATTGGAGACGCTTATCTCATCTCCTCTTTTTTGATCATAACCGACGGCTTGCTTGACAAGTCCGTTTATCTTATCCAGCTCAGCGGCGTCCAGCGGCGTATATTTTAGCTCTCCGCCTTTTTGCTCATCCGCTATATATTTGCCGTCCACCACTACTGCAGCCGTTACTCTTTTTATTGCGGCATATTCGCCTTTTGTATTTGAAACCGTCTTTGAGATTTCATAATTTGTCGTTCCCGTGGATTTGCTATATTTTTCCGTCGAATTACCGCTCTCTATGCCCTGCACAGGACCGATATTGCTAACCGCCCCCGGCACTCCGCCAATTTCCGGCTGCTTAAACCCCTCTTTTTTTTCTTCGCTTGTCTGCTCGCTTCTAACTACGCTATTTGGGTCATAGCTCTCGCTTGTCGTCTCTTTTTTTGAAAAATCAAAATCTACAGTAACTTTTGCTACAACTCTATCGGAACCGCCGATAACAGGAGATAGCATATTTGAAATTTTTTCTTCGTAGATTTTTTCAAAATCTTTTTTGTATTTCATCTGTTGCTTAGCGCTCTCGCCGGCTACCGTCTCTTCGTCTTCGGCGCCAAGTAAATCACCGTTTTCGCCGACTATTTTGACATGCTCCGGCGTCATTTTTGTCACGCCTGCGGCAACAAGGTTTTTTATACCTATTATCTGCTTGGGCGTCAAAATCATATTTGGTTTAAGTGTCACGACAACCGAAGCCGTAGGGGCAATATCCTTTTCCGCAAAAAGAGACTCTTTCGGTCTTGCGATATGCACGACCGCTTTTGAGACTGCATTGATACTCTCTATCGTCTTGGAAAGCTCACCCTCTAGCGCTCTATTATACTTTACCTGTTGGTCAAAGTCCGTAGCCCCAAACTCTTGCTTGTCAAACAGCTCAAAACCTACTCTTGAATCCTTTGGAAGCCCCATAGCGGCAACATCCAAACGAAGCTTATTTACCTTATCCGCCGGAACTTCAATGACACCGTCTCTGGGTATTCTATATAAAACCTTTTGTTTATCCAGTTCAGCCACTATAAGTCCGGCATCTTTAGGCTCAATATTTTCAAACATAACCCTATAGCCGTCGTCAGCCTTTTTACCGTTTACATTGAACAGTACGAGGAATATAACAAGAGCCACTACTGCCACTAGTGTTGAGGCAATAATAATCTTTTGTCTCGTATTTAGCTTTTGAAGAAGCTCGCTAAGCTGGGCTACTAGGGCTTGTATATCCATCTGTTAAGAGTAAACCTTTGTGAATTCATCAAAAAATCTGTCGTTTTGTTCTTTTGTGCCTATCGTCACACGGATACCGTTAAGAGCGTAGCTTGTCAAATCTCGCACAATCACCCCTTTTCTTAACAGTTTATCGGCTATCTCTTTGGAGGATTTCTCCTTAAAAAAGTAGGTTATAAAGTTCGTATAGCTATCTATCGTCTCAATACCTTTTGCCGCGGCAAACTCCTCATACCGTTTCATCTCTGAAAAATTTAACGATACGCTTTTTTCAACAAATTCCTCATCTTTCAAAGCCGCTAGAGCCGCGCAAGCGGAGAGATTGGCAACATTAAAAGGAGGTCTTACTTTGTAAAACGCTTTTATGACGCTCTCTTCGCCAATACCGTAACCGACTCTCATGCCACCTAACCCGTACGCCTTTGAGAAAGTACCGAGATATACGGCATTTGGAAACTTCCCTATAAGCTCTTTAGGCTCTATCGCTACTTCGCTATTTTTGTACGCTGCGTACTCCATATATGCGCAGTCCACGATAGCCAGAGTGTCGTTATCAATATGCGAAAGAATATCGTAAACTTCGGCTCTCGTGATACATTCGCCGAGAGGATTATTTGGCACACAGATAAACACGATGCTTGGCTTCAATTTATCATAAGTTGTTTTAAATTGTAATACATCATGAAGGAGTCCGTCCGTTCTTACTATCTCGGCTCCGCACGCTTTTGAATATATTTCGTACATTGCAAAAGTGACTTTGTTCATGAGCACTTTATCGCCTGTCTTTAGCTTCGCCTTTGTCGCAAATTCAAGCACTTGGTCGCTTCCCGCCCCCAGTATGATATTTTTGCCCTCCACGCCAAACTTTGCCGATAGAGCATCTTTGAGCTCAAAGTAGCTGTCATCGGGATAAAGGCACATCTTTGTCGCAAAATCCCTTACTGCCTCCACGACTTTTGGCGAAGTTCCGTTTGGATTTTCGTTGCTGGCTAGCTTTACGACATCTTTAGGCTCTATGCCAAACTCTCTTACGACAAGCTCGATAGGCTTACCTGCCTCATAGACTTTTAGATTTTCCAAATTTTCGTTAAATTTCATCATATACCTTTCACGAAGCTGCCGAGCCATTTGATTTTGTCCTCAAACCCTTCTAGCGCTTTTTGTATTTTTTTGTCTTTTATGTGACCGTCAAAATCTATGAAGAAAATATAGCTAAACCCTTCATCTTTTGCAGGTCTAGACTCTATTTTGGAGAGATTTACCCCTGCTGCTTCAAAACTAGATAGGAACTTTGCAAGCGCTCCAGGCGTATTGTCTAGCCTCACGAGCACCGATGTTTTGTCGTTGCCGCTAGGGGTGTTCTCAAAATCACTTATTATCACAAACCTTGTCTCATTGTATGCATTGTCTTCGATATGCTCGTACATTATCGGCAGGTTATACAGTTTTGCGGCTATATGCGAACAGATGGCGGCGCTCTCTTCGTCTTCGCTTGCAAGTTGCGCCGCTTTTGCAGTAGAGGCTATAGGTATGAGCTGTACATTCTCAAGCCCACTCTCACGCAAGAATTCACCGCACTGCCCAAAGGCTACATCTTTGGAGTATATCTTTTTTATGTGCGTCAAATGTGCGGCGCGGGTGGAGAGTGAGTGGCTTATCTTCATCGACATCTCTGCGACGATGCGTAAGTGACTTTTGCCTAAAAGGTCGATAGACTCGCCGACTAT
>DIZY01000126.1:22988-24289 GCA_002428055.1 Helicobacteraceae bacterium UBA6016 | reverse complement strand
CGAAACACGGAGCCTATCGTAGACATCGGCAGATACTCCGATATTTGCCCAAATCTACTCTCCGCCGCCTGATGGGTAAATGTCCCCTCAGGCCCTAGGTATGCTACCGTTTCAGGCTTTTCTATGTTACGAGATACTGCAAAAATCTCCAAAAATATAGCCTCAATACCCTCTTCGTTTAGTGCGCCGCCGCTTTCTCGGCTAAGTCTAGCAAGTCTGGAGAGTATCTCTTTTTCCCGTTCAGGTCTATAGATACTTTTATCATCACTGGCGTGCTTGATGCGACCGACCTCTTTTACAAGCTCCATTCTCTCATTGAGAAGCGCGAGTAGCTTGTTGTCTATCGCATCTATCTTGACCCTTATTTCACCTAGTCCGCTCATACCCCTATCCTTATGTCAGCTATACTTGCATACACTCTGCCCGGCAACTCACAACTTTTGAGAAATGGGAGTATCTGCTCTTCCTTATCGTATTTGCCGCTAAGCACCAATACCGTATTCATCCCCATCCGCTTCGCCCCAATAAGGTCGCCTATCGCATCGTCGCTTATGACGGTAACCTCTTTTTTGTCTTTTGCCCCAAGCATCAATAGAGCCTTTTTGTAAAAATCGACGCTCGGCTTGCCGACCACCTTCGCCTTGGCGCCCGTTGCAAACTCCAAAGCTTTGGCTATAGCGCCAAGACCCGGATATTTTCTGCCATTTTTAGCGTATATTGCCGTAGCGTGCATCGCTATCAGTTTGGCTCCGTTTTGTATCGTCTCCACAGCAGTAGCTAGGTCGTCGTATGAAAGATTTTCTTTTAGCGATATTACCAAAAAATCGGGCTTTTCGCCAAAAGCATATCCTTGGTTTTTCAAAGCCTCAACAAAATTATCACTTCCTATTGCCGCTATCGTTTTGTTGCTGACATGGCTTTTGAGGCACATGAGAGGGTCTATGTAGGCGTTATCGTCAAAAGAAAAACCAAGCCCTCTCAAATACGCCCTAAACTCATCTGTAGAAAACTTCGTATTATTGGTGATAAGCACATACGGAATCCCGTTTTTGTTGAGAGAATCGAGAAACTCTATCGCCCCTTCTATCGGCTCTCTTTTTTTATCGTCTATCAGCGTCCCTTGAATATCTATCAGATACAACCTACTTACTTCCTCATTTCAAAAAATCTTTTTCGAGGGCAATCAAATCTTCAAAACACTCTCTTTTTCTAATCACTCTGTGTTTGCCATCTTCCACTGCTACTTCGGCGGCTCTCGGGCGGCTATTGTAGTTTGAACTCATCGAAAATCCGTATGAACC
>DIZY01000126.1:11074-22934 GCA_002428055.1 Helicobacteraceae bacterium UBA6016 | reverse complement strand
ATGTCCGCTTTTGATTTCATCGTATCTTTGCCGACTACCTCAACGCCGTGGAATGCATCATACAATGTCGGGCGGATAAGGTCATTCATCGCTCCATCTACGACGACAAATCTTTTTTCTTTGCTATATTTTTCGTACAGCACTTTTGTCAGGAAGTATCCGCCATTTGCGCTCACGAATCTGCCCGGCTCACACACAATAGTCACATCCGTTCCCGTCAGTGTAGAGAGAATGACCTGTGCATAGTTATAAGGCGGTATCGTTTCTTCATTGTCATACACGACGCCAAGACCGCCGCCCACATCGAAAAACTTGATATTTATCTTCAGAGCCAAAAGCGCTTTTAAAAGCTCGGAAACTTTTTTTGCCGCTTCATAGATTGGCTCAAGGTCCGTTAGTTGGCTTCCGATGTGAAAATGGACGCCGACAGGCTCTAGATGCGAGCTTTTGGAGGCGTATGTGTACATTTTTTTTGCGACCTCTATATCTACGCCGAATTTGTTTTCGGTAAGCCCCGTGGAGATATACGGATGGGTTTTTGGGTCAATGTCTGGATTTACTCGCACGCTAATACGAGCTTTTGCACCAATCTCTCCTGCTATCATCTCGACTCTGAGCATCTCTGCTTCACTCTCAAGGTTGATAAACAAAATATCCTGTTCAAGCGCCTCTTTTATCTCGTCATCTCTTTTGCCGACACCGGAATAAATTATCTTGTATTTGGGCACTCCCGCCATCAAGGCTCTTCTCACTTCGCCTATCGATACACAGTCAGCCCCAGCGCCAAGGTCTGCGAATAGTTTGATGACGCTTAGATTTGAGTTTGCTTTGACGGCGTAGCAAATGAGTGACTTTCTACCCGAAAAAGCCTCTTTAAGCTCCTCGTATCTGCCTTTCATGTGGTCAAAATCATATACATATAACGGTGTGCCGTATGTTGCGGCGAGAGTTGAAAAATCCATGCACTTCCTACTTTTTACAAAATTATAAATTGATTAAAAATCTGCGTAATACTAATGTCATTATTACGAAAAAGCGTTTAAACGGTTAGGCTTTGAGCTCGTCGTAGGAGCCTTGTTTGTTTCTTTTTAGGGTGTCATAAATTTTGAGAAGCGAAATAAACAGAGCCGTGACCGCAGGCCCCAAAATAATTCCCCAAAATCCGTATGTCGACATACCAGCCAAAATAGCAAAAAATATAAGAAGCGAATTTGGTCTTGTCTGGGTGCGCACTAGATATTTACTAATAAAATCGATAATAAGCGGCTTAACGAAAGTATCGGCAACGATAGAGATAACAATGATGGTGTAAAGCGCTACGACGACGGCATTTGCAGTATTCCCGATAGAAAACTCGTATATTGCAATCGGCACCCACATGATAGCGCCGCCGATGACGGGAACAAGAGAAGCAAAGCTGTATGCAATCCCCATAAAAAACGGGTCATACCCTAGGTACCAAGCCACAAGAGAGAATAAAACACCTTGGAAAATAGCGTTAAAAAGAGTGGAGTACAAAACGACGCTCATCGTCTGCCCCATCTCGTCAAATATCATTTGACTATCTTCACCCTTGAGCGGCAAAACCCTTTTGAAAAACAGCAGTATCTGCTTGCCGTAAAGATTTGCAAAAAAATAAAATATGAGTATCAAAAGCATATTTGCAACAAATCTAAGGCTACCCTGCCCAATAGTCTCCAGCATCTCAAAGCCCTTGGCTATGTAGTCGTCATATTTGACGCTTTGCATATACCCCATAATCATCTCTTTATACTGCGCCGGAATAATATCTAAGGCTTGGATATTAATCACAAACAGGCTTCTAATTCTCTCAAAAAAAGCCAGATCGACGCTCTGCAAAATCTCGGCAATTTTGAATACGAAATAGACCATCGGGATAAGCACTAAAGCCGCAAGCAAAACTGTCAAAAAGAGTGATGCGAGCAGCGAACTATGCAGTTTTAGCGTCAATCTATAATTTGTCGCCGATGTAGCTATAGAGAGCAGTCCCGCTATGACAATATCCAACAAAAAAGAGTGGTACAGCACCCCTATCCAGTAAATCGCTATAACAAAAACAATATGCAAAAAGTTAATCGGGGTTATCATCTGATTTATTCCAGCTCAAATAAGTTTTGGTTTGGCGTACTCGGTCGCCCAAGCGCTTCAAAAGTTTTGTGTGTTGCCATTCTGCCTCTAGCCGTTCGCTCCAAAAAGCCGTTGGCAAGCAGATACGGCTCATATACATCCTCTATCGTGTCACTGTCTTCGCTGAGCGCTGCAGCAAGCGTATTTAGCCCAAGCGGTTTGCCGCCGGATTCCGCAAGAAGAGAAAGAAGCTTAATGTCCATTTCGTCAAATCCATGCTCGTTAATGCCGAGTTCATCAAGCGCTTCTTTTGCGGTTTTTATAAATATCTCGTCTTCATTTTTATAATCCGAAAAATCACGCACTCGCTTTAGTAGTCGCAAAGCAATTCTAGGCGTACCCCGTGAACGAGATGCTATCTCAAAAGCCGCTTTGTCGTCACACTCTTTACCCAGCTTCACCCCTGCATTTTTGACAATTTTTGAAAGCTCTGCATGGTCATAAAACTGCATCCGAAAGTGCATCCCGAACCTATCTCGCAAAGGAGAGGAGAGCATCCCCGCTCTCGTAGTAGCCCCGATAAGCGTAAATCTAGGTATATCTATCTTAACAGTCTGCGCCGCAGGTCCGCTACCTATCACGATGTCCAGACGAAAATCCTCCATCGCCGAATAAAGCACCTCTTCAATAGCGCTTGAGAGTCTATGTATCTCATCGATAAAAAGCACGTCGCCTTCGTTTAGATTTGTAAGTATCGCCGCAAGGTCGCCGCTTTTTTCTATCATGGGTCCCGCCGTAACCTTGAGGTTTGCTTCCATCCTTGTGCTTATTAGCCCAGCCATTGTCGTCTTGCCAAGTCCGGGAGGACCAAAAAAAAGTACATGATCAAGAGCTTCTGAGCGTTTTCTTGCAGCTTCTATGGAGATATTAAGAGCTTTTTTGATTTTTTCTTGCCCTATATAATCATCCCATACAGATGGCCTAAGGCTTTTTTCTACTTCGTTTTCAAACTCAAACTTTTCTACCTCTACGATTCGCTCCACTAATAACTCTCTTTTTCGCTTGGGAAAGAACCGCTTAAGACGTCTGCCCTAAATTGACTCAAAGCGTCTTTTGTTAAAGCGGCTCCATTCATATATTTACGCACAAATTTTGGCGTAAACTCCTCAAAAAACCCAAGCATATCCGACCAGACAAGCACCTGAGCGTCACAATCCACACCTGCTCCTATGCCGATTATCGGGATACCCACAGACTCTGTGATTTGTTTGGAAGCCTCAGCCTTCACACCCTCGACAACAATAGCCAAAGCTCCAGCCGCCTCAATAGCCCTTGCATCGCGGATGAGCCTAGCCGTGTCCTCATCGCTCTTGCCCTTGACCTTATATCCGCCCTCAGCCCTTGCAACCTGAGGCATAAGCCCGATATGTCCGATGACGGCTATCTTGTTTTTGACTAGATACTCCACTATCTCCGCTTTCTCAGCCCCACCCTCTATCTTGACCGCAAACGCCCTCGTCTCTTTATAGACCCTCACCGCATTGCAAAGCGCCGTCTCTTTGTCCGTCTCAGAGCCAAACGGCATATCAAATATTATCTTCGCCTCAGGAGCCCCCATACCGACCGCTTTTGTGTGATATATCATCTCATCCATACCGATGGATAGCGTATCGCTCTGCCCGCCAAAACTCATCGCCAAGCTGTCGCCCACAAGTATCATATCCGCATAAGGAGAGATAAGCCTCGCAAAAAGAGCGTCATAAGCGGTAATAACGGTAAACTTTTTACCTTTTTGTAGTGTCAAGGTCTATCCTAATAAGAGCTTTTTGGGCGAATTTTACCGTAAGAATGGCTATATATCAAAATTTTGGTTTTTTGATACAATTGAACGAAATAAATGGAGCAATAAAAATGCAAACCATGACAAAGAAGATAAACTGAAATGGATACATCAGAGGAAGGCATTTCAAATTCAATTAAAAAAGATGTTGATATTTATGCCACAAATGAGGCCATAAGAGATATTAGTATATATGCCACAGATGAAGCCGAACAAGAGATTGACAAAACACTAAAAAGTGTAAAAAAAGGCGATTCCCAAGCGCAAAATTTGCCCAAAATAGGCAAAGACGGTATCGGTGAAAAACTGGATATTTCAGGAAAACTTTAGCGCAACAAAACATAACCAAAAAATAACCGCTAGGCAATAGTATTATAAAAATGAAGGAGTTTCATGAAAAAAATTATTGCCACCATCATAGTACTAACCATTACAGTGCTTGCCCTAGATGAAAATACAACCGTACGCAGCGCCATGTCCGATATAAACGACACGGCGCACAAAGTCAAAAGCGATGCCAACAAAACAGCACACAAAGCTGCCAAAAAAGCAAAAGCCGCCGCAAAAAAAGCCAAAAAAGCTACCAATAAAGCTTTGCATGATGCAAATAAATCAATACACAAAGCGGTAAAAGACGCCAACGCCTCCATGCACAAATCCGACAAAAACTCCATCAAATAACACTTTTCTAGCCTCAATGCTTGAGGCTAGAAGCTACTATCTTTTTTTCATCCCTCTATTGCTATATCCAAGATAAGCCAAAAAATTTTCAATACTAAAAGTAGCCTGTCCCCATTCTTTTATGGTTATGACGACAGAGCAACATCCGCTGTTGACATAGTAGGGCGGGTCTTACGAAGATACAGAGGAGAGGAAGTCAAATAACGCCTAAAGCTGTTTTTTTGGATATGAATTAAAATATTTTCTAGTATTATCTAGGTCATACTCAAAAGTGGAGCGTGACGGGTGAAAATAGAAATACTTGAAGATTTTTTAGCCTCTTTCCCCGACAAAATTGCCGTTGACACCGATAAAATAAAAGCAATAGTTAGAGAGACATTGGCTAAAGAAGAGAATGAAATCTATAAAAAAGTAACAAAGCATTACCGAAAAGTGGTTGATGATATTATTATAGATTGTATCGCCGAAAGCGTCAACCAGTACATAGATAGCAACCCTGCGCTTGGAGAGGAAATCCGAAAAGTTATCAGCAAAGAGATAGATGAAAAAGTCGAGCGATATCTGGGAAATGGGCTTATAAGACAAAATGTTATCCAAAAGCAGATAGACAATAAAGCCTATGAGTATCTGCGAAGTGACAAAATAAATAGCGATATAGAAAGAGAAATAGAGCAATTTATCAAAGAAAGAATAACCGACGAGGCATTTGTGAAAGCGTTCTACCGTGTTTATGACAAATAAACACTGGTTTGCCCACCATTTGCGAATTTTTTGGAGAATATAATTGGGTAGTTTTAACACCAAAAAGACTAACGATAATAGTTATATGGGGTATGTATATATAGCTACCAACCCTGACCTGCAAGGCGTTAAAATAGGCTATTCTTTGTCTGATCCAAATAAGAGGATTAAGGATTTCGACACCGCCGCTTTACCAAAAAAATATCAACTTGAATATTTTATTTATGTCGCCAATAATGCACAAAAAATAGAACAACTTGCCCACGGTGAATTAAAAAATAGTGGGCATTGGATAAAAGCCGATAAAGGAGCCGGGCAGGAATGGTTTAGTTGCTCTGTGGAACAGGCAGTTATTCTTATTGAAGATATAGCAGGGAAGCACGCAGAGAAAACTATACACACCGAATATTTAGCTTTGGACAGAAGAATGGTTGAAGCCGAAAGGCTACAAAAAGAAAAAGAGAG
This sequence comes from Helicobacteraceae bacterium UBA6016, assembly GCA_002428055.1. Lineage (GTDB taxonomy): Bacteria > Campylobacterota > Campylobacteria > Campylobacterales > UBA6016 > UBA6016. The sequence goes on along the minus strand of DIZY01000126.1, from coordinate 17,119 downwards.
GCAAGAAAGAGAAAGGCAAGAGCAAGAGCGTCTGAAACAGGAGCGAGAATACATTGCTGATACTTTAAGAAAGAAAGAAGAAGCCCTTATGGCTATAAAAGCCGAAGAGGCAAAAAAGCTAGAGGTTGAGCAACAAAATAAAATTGAGACTGAATCAAAGCAAGACGAAGAAGAAAAATTTTATAAAAAGCAAGAAGTAGTTTCCGGCAGGGTTGAGGAAGCAAAGAGATTGCTCAATAAAAAATATATGCTTTGGGAGGAAACAAGCAAGAGAGGTAAAGGGCGGTTATTCTCATGGCTAATATTGTTGGTATCATTGTTTGGCTTGTTTGTTTCTATTTCTGCCCATAAAGAATTTGGATATTCAGACCATGGTGTTATTTTTTTCACCGGTATTTTACTTCTTCATGTTTTATGGAAGATGCTTGCCATGCTGTTGTTTCCTGTTAAAAAAGTTGATAAATATTCAGAAGATGAGCACAACAGAGAAATACAACTAGTCGAAAGCGGAAGTATGGTTGTTTGTGGTGACTGTTTCAGCGTATGGGAGAGAGTCGATAAATATTCTGAGTTGCCAGTAGTATGTGCTAAATGTGGCAGACTTATCAATTATTAGCCCGCCCCATTTGCAAATTTTTAACAACATCTTGTATCATTCCGTCATCAAAACAACAAACAGGGTGGGGCAAAATGCCTAATATGTGGTGTCTAGCGGATGATACTGTCGATTTGCAATGCAAAGCGTCCGTGGTTGCAGATATGCTTTTGTGCTATTACTTTTCTATCGATAGACCGCTTGGGGAACAGGGACAGGCTACTTTTATTTAAAACCATTTTGGATGATACATTAAAGACGGTTTTGCACAAAAAGTAGCCCGCCTCTCTGTCTAAATCAGGAAATAAACTTACTATACCGCAGTTTGCCGTGTAGGCGCTATCTGCAAAGTCATTCCCAAAGATTTAATCACCTTGGAAATAGTCTCAAATCTAGGCTTTGCCCCAGGCGCAAATGCTTTATATAGACTCTCCCTGCCAACACCCGCATCCTTTGCTATTTGCGCCATTCCTTTTGCTTTAGCAATATACCCTATCGCCTCAAGTAGCTCATCCTGGTCGCCGTCTGCCAAAACTTGAGATAGATACTCCGCAATAGCCTCATCGCTGTCAAGATAATCCGCCATATCAAACGGAATTAGTCCTTTTTTCATTTTAATACTCCTTTGCCATCTCTTTGGCTTTTGCAATGTCTCTTTTTTGGGAGGATTTATCGCCTCCGCAAAGCAAAATTATTAGATTTCCATCTCTCAAAATATAATAAGTTCTATATCCTGGACCAATATCAATCTTCATTTCAAATACACCTTCCCCAACCGGTTCAACATTGCCAAAATTACCTTTTTCGGCTCTGTCTATTCTTCTGGCAATTGCGACTCTCCCTTTTATGTCTTTTAGAGAGCGGAGCCAATTTGAGAATAACTCTGTTTTAAAACTTTTATACATAGCAAAATAGTATCCGAATAGATACAAATAGTCAAGTTTTTTGAATCCGATCCCAACAAGAAACAAAAAAACTTTTTTTGCTAAAATGAAAACAAAAAAGGCATATTTCAATGTTTGTAAAAGATATAAATTTTTCATTGTGGCTTGATTTTATCGAGAGGGATTACCTCAAAAATGAGTTTAAAAAGCTGATAAAAAACGGCGAGGTCAACGGGGCTACTAGCAATCCCGCAATCTTTAAAAATGCGATACTTACGAGTCCGGCATACAAATCAAGGCTTGCGGAGCTAGGTGGCATAAGCGCAAAAGAGAAGTATGAGACATTGGCAAAAGAGGATATTAAGGCGGCGGCTCAGGCTCTCAGACCACTGTACGACAATGGTGATGACGGGTTTGTGAGTATTGAGATAGACCCGTTTTTGTCTTCGTCTATTGAGGAGAGTGTGGCAGAGGGTGTGAGGCTTTTTGAAGAGATAGCGGAGCCGAATGTGATGATAAAAGTGCCTGCGACAAAAGAGGGGTGCAAAATCATTGAGGAGCTTGCTAGGCGGGAGATAAATGTCAATGCTACTTTGATATTTGGGCTAGAACAGACAAGAGGGGTGATGGACGCTATTAAAGCGAGCGGGACGAAAAAGGCAAAATTTGTCGTATCCGTGTTTGTTAGCCGTTTTGATAGGCTTCTAAATCCCTCTTTGCCGCAAAATCTCAAAAACAGAGTCGGGGTGATGGGTGCGGCGGCGCATTATAACCTTGTAGAGAGCTACGGACTGCCAAATGTCAAGACGCTATTTGCGAGTACCGGGGTCAAAGGCGATGATTTGGCGGCGCACTATTATGTGGATGAGCTAATCGGGGCAAACTCTATCAATACGGCTCCACTTGATACGGTAGCGGCGGCGATGGCAAATAGTGCGAGAAAAGCTAAACTGCCGATAGCTCGTAGTGAAATAGACGCATTTTTTGCGGAAGTTAAAGATTGCGGTGTAGAATTTGATAAAGTATGTGAAGAACTTTTAAATGATGGATTAAAGCAGTTTGAGGCAGCGTTCAAAGAGATATTAGACGAGTTAGCATAAGGAAAAAAGATGGCGACAGAGGCTCAAACACAACAATCGCAAGGGCAATTTGACGACAAGCTGATACCAATACTAAAAGGCTACCTCAATAAACTCCTTGAACTTGGCGGTAGCGACCTGCACCTAAAGGCTCTAGGCAGAGCTTACGGCAGAGTGCAGGGCGAAATGACTCCTCTCGGTGACGACATAATGAGCAGAGAGGATATGATGGGGCTTGCCAAAGAGATGCTAAGGGGTAGATTTGCGGAGTTTACGCAAACAAAAGAGATAGACCTTACCTTTAGGCTTAGCGATGACTTTCGCTTCAGGGTAAATATGTTTTTCCAAAAAGACGGCGTATCGATGGTTTTTAGGACTATTCCCGTCAAAATTCTTACCGTAGACGATCTAAAACTTCCGGAGAGCATCAAAAGTTTCAAAGAGGTAGAAAGAGGACTTGTCCTCGTGACAGGGGTGACAGGAAGCGGTAAATCTACGACTCTTGCCGCCATTATCGACCTTATCAACTCCACCAGAAAAAAACATATTATTACCATAGAAGACCCGATAGAGTTTATCCACAAAGATAAGCTCTCGGTCATAAACCAAAGAAGCATCGGCGAAGATACGCTCTCTTTTGGCAACGCCCTCAGAAGTGCACTGAGAGAAGATCCCGATGTCATACTTGTGGGCGAGATGAGGGATCTTGAGACCGTGGAGATAGCGCTTCACGCCGCAGAGACGGGGCACTTGGTGCTCTCCACTCTACATACGGCAGATACGAAAGAGACGATAAATAGAATAGTGGGAATGTTCCCCACAAACGAGCAAAACCGCATAAGAGGCTCGCTATCCAGCGTACTTCACGGCGTACTGTCGCAAAGACTCGTGCGAACCAAAGAGGGCAAACGAATGGCGGCAGTTGAGATACTCATCAAAACACCGAGAATAACGGATATGATAAGAGAAAACAGGGACGGAGAAATTAAAGATACGCTTGCGGAGGGCAAAGATATATACGGAACGCAGACTTTCGACCAAGCGCTCCTCGACCACTACTACAGCGGAGCAATTAGCGAAGATGAAGCGGTGCGTAATGCGACAAGTCCGGACAACCTAAAGCTAGTAATCCACGGCGTATCAGGCGTAGGTGAAAAAGCGAGAGGCGATAAGCTTGACAGCGAAAAAGAAGAGGTACAGATAAAACTAAAAATTTAGCGGTGTTTTAGCTTAAATTTTGTAGAATTTCAGCCCATTTTTATATTTACAAGGAAAACACAATGATCGAAGGAAAACTTAGAGAGAGTATCGACAAGCACGAAGTAAAAGGCTTGAGACGAGATGGTTATCTAATCGCCAATATCTACGCAAAAGGCGCTGAAAATATCCATTGTGCGTTCAAGAAAAACGAATTCATGAAATTCGTAAAAAACAAACCGTCTTTGAAGTTCAAAGTAAAAGTTGGCGCTAATACTCACGAAGTAATCATCCAAGATTACCAAAAAGACCCGGTAACTAGCGACCTTTTGCATGTAGACCTTAGAATCCTAAACTACGGAGAAGCTTCAATCTTCCTAGTTCCGGTAAAGACAACAGGAACTCCTGTAGGTCTCAAAAACAAAGGTGTTCTTATAACAAGCAAGAGAAGACTAAAAGTTAAATGTAAACCTGAAAATCTTCCAGATGCGGTAACTATCGATGTGTCCGCTCTTGATGTTGGCGACACGATACTTGTAAGACAAGTAGAGCCTATGGAGGGCGTTCTTATCAAACACCCAGGTTCTGACGCTGTTGTCGGCGTTATGAAGTCTAAATAACAAGCCTTGTGGCTTATAGTCGGCCTGGGAAATCCCGGAAATAAGTATCTCCACAACCGCCATAATGCCGGCTTTATGGCGGTCGACAAACTAATCTCACAACTTCAAACCATCAATATTTCAAAAAAAGAGTTCAAAGGTGAGCTGTGGCGAGCCGGAGAGATATTTCTTCTCAAACCTACAACTTTTATGAACCTCTCGGGAGAGAGCGTAGAGAGCGTAAAACACTACTTTAAAATAGAAAATGTCATAGTCATCCACGATGAAATAGAACTGCCTATTGGTGCGATAAGGTTCAAAAAAGGCGGCGGACATGCCGGGCACAACGGTCTTCGCTCAATTGACAAACACATTGGGGCAGACTATTATAGGGCAAGAGTCGGAATAGGCAAGCCTGAACATAAAGGTCAGGTGGCAGATTATTGCCTTAGCGACTTTAGTAAGCTTGAAAGGGATAGCGTGGAAGAGATACTGGATATTGCTGCGGATGCGGCGCTAGAGCTAACCAAGACGGATTTGGCGCAAGTCTCAAGCAAATTTACAAAAAATCCAAAGCCAAACGCATAAAATGAGCGCCGCAAAAACATATCTGGCAAAACTGTATGCAAAAAACTTTTTTATTACGCTGCTTGGTCTAGAACTTTTCTTTTTGCTAATAGATTTTTTGCAAAACCAAAAAAATATACCCTCAGCCGCCAATCTCACAATCTTATATTTTTACTACCAATCATTTGCAGCGCTCAAAATAACGCTTGCCCTATCACTCATTTTCGGTGCAATATGGAGCTTTATATATCTTGTCAGAAGCAATGAGTTAACAGCGCTTGAGAGTATCGGGATGTCAAAAAAAGAGGCTATCAAGCCGTTTTTTTTGGTTTCTCTTTTTGTAGCGATTACATATATACTTCTTGGTTTTACAAAGGCGGGGTATTATTACGATGATGCGAGAGCAATACTGCAAAACAAAGATGCAACAGAGCGGTCGAAAGACCTTTTTTTTAGATACAAAGACGAATTTATCTACATAAAAGAGCTAAATCCAATCTCAAAAACCGCAAAAGAACTTCAAATAATAGGGGTAGACGGCAATAGCGTCAAATACCAGATAGAAGCCAAAACAGCGGTGTTTGAAAACGACAGCTGGATACTCAAAAACGCTTCAATACTCTTTTTGGATGAACTAAATGAGCCGCATATAGCCCGCTCATACCAAAACGAGCTAAAAACGCTTAACGGCTTTAAGCCAAAAATTTTGGATAACATCTCTCAGGGCGGCGAGGGACTTAATGCCGTGGATGCCGTAAATGCGATATGGTTATTAAAAGACCAGCATATTAGCCTCGACAAAATAAAAGCTGCACTTTTTAGCGCCGTTTCACTTCCGCTGTTTGCGCCGTTTTTTATACTTATTTTGGGATATTTTACACCTGTCGCTTCAAGAAGCTTTATGCAGGCGAGATTTGCCGCCGTATGGATTTTTGGTTCTCTTCTCTGCTGGGGCGTATTGACAACGCTTTCCAAGCTCTCCTTCTACGGCTCAGCCGGCTCGTATGCGCCGATACTATCTATCGCCATACTTGGCGTCTATGCCTTTTATCTCTTTAAGCGGCTCAAATGAAAACTCTTTTTTCAAAACTTCTCTATACGGTTTTGATGCTTCTTCTTATCTC
>DIZY01000126.1:0-11055 GCA_002428055.1 Helicobacteraceae bacterium UBA6016 | reverse complement strand
AACATCACGGAAGAGTCGATAAAGACGCTAAAAGAAGTGTATGGACTTGACAAACCATTGCTTGAGCAATATACGGGATGGGTCAAAAATATGGCCTCTTTGGAGTTTGGCATATCATTTGCAAGCGGCAAAAGCGTAAAAGAGGAGATTTTATCCCGTCTTCCGATTACGCTAGCAATCAACCTTATATCGATGGTATTTATTTTTCTGTTCGGCATAGCGCTTGGTATATACGCCGCGCTCTATAGCGGACAAAAAAAGGAAAGGGTAGCGGTCAGTGCGTCACTGGTCAGTTTCGCCATGCCGTCATTCTATCTTGCACTTTTATTTGTTATGTTTTTCTCCATATATCTGGACCTGTTCCCTATTTCGGGAGTATCCAGCACCACAAAAGAAGAATCCGGCGCACTCGGCTATTATCTCAATGTCTCGCACCATCTATTTTTGCCGATAGCGGTCATTATCATAACAGCCTTTGGAAGCTTGACGCTATATATCAAATCTTTGACAACAGAGATACTAAAATCCGACTATGTCTTTTTTGCCATATCTAGAGGCGCATCCAAGGCTACACTCATAAGACTCTATATCTTGCCAAACCTGCTAAATCCGATAGTCACTATGCTTGGCTTATCGCTACCAGGCATTATCGGCGGAAGCGTTATTTTGGAGAGTATTTTTGCCATTAACGGCATGGGGCTTTATTTTTATCAAAGCGTAATAAGTAGGGATTATCCGGTGATTTTGGGGGTTACGATGATAGGGGCATTTTTGACACTTCTTGGCAACATCCTCGCAGATGTCGCCCTTGCAAAGCTAAATCCTTTTGCAAAAAACTCTTAACCGAACAGTGCCTCAAGTGCAGCTTTTGACGAGGTATGCTTTTTCTCTTCAACTTCGGTAGCCTCGATAGCTCCCGCCTCTTCGACAAGCTCTATTTGATACCCCGTTAGCATCGACGCAAGCCTGATATTAATGCCGCTTTTGCCTATCGCTTTTGATTTCTGACCTTCAAAGACGCTCACTATCGCCGTATCGCCTTTTATAACCACACCTTTGACTGCGGCAGGACTCATCGCCCTTGAGACAAACAGTTCAGGCACTTCTGAGTACTCTATAACATCTATATTTTCGTTTTTAAGCTCTTTTGATACGGAGTTTATTCTTACTCCCTTGACGCCTACGGCGGTACCTATCGCATCGACCCTCGGACTATTAGAGCTAAGCGCTAATTTTGCTCTCTCGCCCGGGATTCTTGCACATTTTTTTATCTCTATAATTCCGTCTGCGATTTCCGGCACTTCAAGACCCATAAGCTCTTCCAAAAATTTCGGACTTGTTCTTGTTAGCTCAAGTCCTATTCCTTTTTTAGAGTTCGTGTCTATCGTTTTTAGCACGGCTTTTACAACATTTCCGACTTTAAAGTTTTCACCCTTGATTCTATTTTTTCTAGGCATCAAAGCTCTAATTTCATCTATTTCGATAAAAGTATTGCCGTCATTGTCGACTCTTACGACCTGACCAGAAACTATCTTACCCTCTTTTTTGGAGTATTTTTTGTAGATTTCGCCCTCTATGAGCTTTTGGATTTCGTTTTCTAGCTCTTTATGCATAATATTTACGATATTTCTGCCGTACTCTTCAAGATTGATGTCGTATCTTAGCTCGTCGCCTATATCCAAACCCTCGTCTATCGTCTTTGCCTCTGAGACATTGATATAGTTTTTACCATCCTCTACAAGAGGGTCATCATCGGCTACTATTAGTACTTTTTGATAGAGCCTGGCTCTTCTTTTATCATCCTCAAACTCTACATCAAAAAACAGCTCTGCGCCTATCGCTCTTTGGGCGCTTTTGATAAGAGCCACCTTGATTCCCTCTTTTACATCCTTTGGATTTAGGCTTTTTTCGTAAGCGATAGAATCCGCAATATCAAGTATTTTTTCCAAAGAGCTTTCCTTTTGATTACTTTTTTTAGACAAAAACCGAAAATTTATATGATTTTTTGTTTATTTTGTGAAGACGGAAATATTACTTAAAAAAAGCTTTAATACACATTAAACTTTAAGTCTTCTTTGGCTATAATCGCCTCGGATTTTATACACGAATTTTCAAGGAAACGACGATGCAACTCAAGCTCGCAAGGGAAGACCTAAACTCTAACCCAAAAACGATAACCGTAGAAAAACTGCTAGAAGAGGTCACCGCAAAAAGGCCTTGCATATACTATTTTGACAAATCAAACTCACACAAAGACCTTATAGCTCTTGTGGAAAAAGTAGAGAAGCTAAACGCAAGTATCTATCTCAGAGAGGTCAAATACGGCCTAGACGAGCAAGACTATCTGTATGAGGTACATATTATTTAATGTCCCAAAAACTTCTCTACATAGAGACCCTAGGCTGCGCTATGAATGTTCGGGACTCCGAGCACATCATAGCGGAGCTAACCGAGAAAGATAACTACACCCTCACGACCTCCCCAAAAGACGCAGACCTCATAATAATCAATACATGCTCAGTCAGAGAAAAGCCGGTACAAAAACTTTTTAGCGAAATAGGCGTATTCAAAAAGCTCAAAAAAGATGGAGCCAAAATAGGTGTATGCGGCTGTACGGCAAGCCACCTAGGCGAAGAGATAATCAAAAAAGCTCCGGCGGTCAACTTCGTACTGGGCGCCAGAAACATATCAAAAATCAAAAGCGCCGTTGCAAAAGACAAATCGGTAGAGATAGACATCGGCTATGACGACTCCTCATATCTGTTCGGCGAATACAGGCAAGACGGTGCAAAAGCGCTTATCAATATCTCAATAGGATGCGACAAAGAGTGCGCTTACTGTATCGTGCCACAGACGAGAGGCGATGAGGTCTCCATTCCGATGGAACTTATCATGCAAGAGGCAAAAAAAGCCGTAGATAAAGGCATAAAAGAGGTAATTCTTCTTGGACAAAATGTCAACAACTACGGTAAAAACTTTAAAGACAAAAATATTAATTTTACGACTTTACTACGAGAGATTAGCAAGATAGACGGGCTAGAGCGAATTCGCTTTACCTCTCCGCACCCGCTCCACGCCGACGACGAATTTATAGAAGAGTTCGCCAAAAACCAGAAAATCTGCAAAAATATGCACTTTCCGCTTCAAGCGGGTAGTAGCAAAGTCCTAAAGGATATGAGACGGGGCTATACGAAAGAGTGGTTTTTGGCAAAAGCGGCGAAGATACGAGAGCTTTGTCCTGAGGCTACCATTAGCACCGACATCATAGTCGGTTTTCCAGGCGAGAGCGATGAAGAGTTTTTGGAGACAATGGAGGTCGTGCAGAGCGTAGGATTTGAGTTTATGTACTCTTTTGGCTACTCTTCAAGACCGCTCACAAAAGCTGCCGATATGCCTGACCAGCTAGATGAAGAGATCAAAAAATTGAGACTTCTCACACTCCAAAGCACACAGATGAAAATACAAGACGAGGCACACAAAAGACAACTCGGAAAAGTAGAAAAAATATTGGTTGAGGGCAAAGACGGCGATGTGTATTTTGGCAAAACAGGCTCAGGGTACGGCGTCAAACTGACAAGCAAAGAAGAGCTTCTGGGTAAAATAGTAGAGGTTAAAATTACTAGCGCTGGAAGGCATGCCCTAGGCGGCGAACTTGTCTAAAGAGCAAAAAAGAAAGATTATAGCCGCCGTTATTCCCCCTATCGCAAATCTACTCATCAGAGCCATTTATCTCACCTGCAAAACAGAGTTTAAGCTTGCATCTTCTTACCCTTCTGGGCCTTTTATTGTAGCTTTTTGGCACGGAGAACTTCTATTTCAACCGTTTTTGTATAAAAAAATAAGAGGACGACACAAAATCTCCGTCATGATAAGCGAACACTTTGACGGGGAGATAATCGCAAAAATAATCTCGTTTTTCGGCTTTTCAAGCATAAGAGGCTCAAGCTCAAAAGGCGGCGCAAGAGTACTTATAGAGGCAATCAAAACAGCAAAAGGCGGTGAAGATATAGCTATAACGCCGGACGGCCCAAGAGGCCCTAGGCACTCGGTGGCTGACGGTATCGTAGCTCTATCCCAAAAAACAGGGGCAAAGATAGTCGTTTTTAACTACCAGGCAAGCAAAAGTTGGCAGTTGAAAAGCTGGGATAGGTTCGTCGTGCCAAAGCCGTTTTCAAAAATAAGTTTTTTTGCCGATAAGATAGTTGACATTTCGGGACTGGAGCCTGAAAAAGCAAAAGAGCTAATACGGGAGCAGATGTTAAAAGATGCTACCAAATGAAGAGATTTACGAGTTTTTAAACTACCTGACAAATATTAGAAAATATAGCGAAGCAACTGTATCCACATACGAAAAAGCGCTTCTTGAAGCTGCGCCGCTAGTCGAAATATCCGAAGAAGACGCAAAAAAAATATACGACATCAGAGGCTACAGACTAAAAATCTCCAAACTCGCAAAAAAAACAATAGCAAAAAAAGTCTCCGCATTCCGCTCTTTTTTTGAGTATAAAAAGATGATGGGGATAAAAATAAAAGCGCTAGGCGACGAGCAGATAAAAACCCCAAAAAGCCTTCCAAAGCCGATACACAAAGAGATTATTCAAAGGGCTTTGGACAGCTGTGCCTCTGAGGATGAGAAGCTGCTTATATTGATGCTTTACTCGCTTGGGCTTCGTATCTCAGAGCTTGAGCATTTGCGGCTTGAAAACATCAGTAGCGGGTGGATAAAAGTCGTGGACGGGAAAGGCGGCAAAGATAGAATGATTCCTTTGATGCCGAATGTCGAAGAGCTTTTGCGAAAACATCTAGCGACAAACAAAAACAGGGCTTTCATATTTGAGGAAAATGCTGAGCCGTTAAGCCAAAATTGTCTAAGATATAAGTTATCTAAAATCTTCGAGAGAGTCGGGGTAAAAGCTACGCCACATCAGCTAAGACACTCGTTTGCGACGGATTTAATAAACAAGGGAGCTAGAATCGTGGATGTATCCGAACTACTAGGACATAAAGAGCTTAGCACTACTCAGATATACACGAAACTTAGCATGAATAAAAAACTATTCTCGTATCTGGATTCCCACCCTATGTGTAAAGAGTAAGTATGTTTGGCGGATTAATAAAAAAATTTGTTCAAACAGCATATATATCAATTATAAAAGACGATGACAGTTGTGATGTATGTGTCAAGGTTTTCAAAAACAAGACGGAACTCTTCTCTGAAGGCAAGCGCTTTTCTATGGAGACAAAAGAGTCGTCAAAACTGCTATATGAATTTATATCCCATCAATACGAAAAATACAAAATAATATACACCGCATCGATAATAAACTCAATCAATCAAGGCGGAGTACCGGGTTGCAATAAGCAAAATTTTAAAAAATACGAGATAGACACGACGAACGCCACCGTTATCTGTATTGATCAAGCGTGGTCTATTTTTGCAAGCAACTACGACATTGAAAATACCAAAAAAGATTACGAAGAACTTGGCGGGCTTGATTGTCTATTTTCTTCAATAGTTATACTGAGACGCTTTTTTGAAACAGAGCTTAGCTCTACGCCAATACTATGCATGCTAAAGCAAAAAACATCGGCTACGATAGCAATATTAACCGATAAAGGTCTACTCTTTAGTAGTTATGTTATCCTCAAAAAAGAGTCCACCCATCAAGAGTCAGAAAAAAAGCAGGACGATAAAATATTCGGCGAAGAAGAAGGTCTTGACGAGGAAAGACTTGTGGATTTGGACGACATAGCTTTGGAGTTGAACGACAACAGCGAGATGGATTTTGCCCCTGTTGACGAAATGCCGGATGAGAGTAGCGCAAACTTGGGCATAGAGTCGCTCGGAAGCGATTTGCGCATACTGGAATTTGTAAAAACGGCATTAACTCAATTTTATAAAAATGATATGTATGAGCCGATTTTTATCGAGAAAATAGCAATAGCCGACCCTTATCTTGAGTCGCCAGATATAAAAAATCTGCTTGAAAACGAGCTTATGATGGCGGTAGAACACAAAAAAATAGAACTTTGCGAAATAACAGCAACATTAGCCGTCGAAGAGGTCTTAGGTTGAAAACAAGCTTTATAAAACCCAGACGAAAAAGTATATTCAAGCGAGATACGAAGTTTTGGCTACTCTTTATCTTTATTTCCACCGGTGTCCTTATGTCGCTTTATACGGCATTGGAGTATGAAATAGCCAAAACGGAAAAGGGCACCAAAAAAGCCACTCTGGATAGAAAATTTCTAAGCGCTGAAGCTGTGCGGCTAAAATCAAATTATGACACCCTAAAAGAAGAGCTTGCGTTTGCGATTGAGATTAAGACCTCAAATACGCTCCTTAAAGACAATATCGCAAATATTTTCGCAATCATTCCCGATCAGGTAACGCTTACAAAAATAGAGGTTTCTCAAAACTGTCTTGTTTTATACGGAGAAACACCCTCAAAAGAGCTATACAATCTACATTTGACGCCGGCTCTAAAATCTATCTTTACAACCAGCGAAACCGCTTTTTCAAAAATGAGCGGCGGAGGGGTAAAGTTTATCTCGATAAACAAACTTGAGAATAAAGAGGCTGAAGATGCCGGACAATAAAAAATTCGATCTCACAAAAGCAATAAGTTTTTTACTGCTTTTCACAGCTATTTGCGTACTCTCTTTGACCGTACTGCTGGTTCCGGCAATACGAGATTACAAAAAACAAAACGGCATATACAAAATAGAGTACTCGCTATACCTAAAAGCCAAAGAGAGGCACGATGAAGAGAGCAACAAGCTAAAGGCGCTTAAAAATACAAACGCCAAAATCATAGCCGCACTAGAAAAAAAGACCGATGAATCGACGCTCTCAGCCTTATCAAGGGGATATTTTAAAAAAACAGATATTGCAAAAGTAGGGACAATAGACAAAGAGGGTGGATTTTTCCATGAGGATTTTAATATTACAACCTCATTTGGCGCTCCGAAAGAGCTATTTGGATTTTTAAAAGCGTTAAGCGAAGAAAATGCGATAGTAAAAGTCAAAACGCCGCTCGTTATGGCGCAAATGCAAGAAGGGCTTGTTTCAAACTTTATTTTGAGGGTTTACTATATGAATCCGCCGAAAGAGTCAAAAAAGAGTTCACACTAGCCGCTACTGCTTTTGGTTCAACGCCAAGCAAGGATAGATACCCCCTTGCTTTTGAGGGAATACCGAAAACTCTACACGCCTCTTTAAACTCTTTTTTCATAACGCATTTTACAAACGGGGAGACAAAAATAAGCCCGTCTGCATTTTTACAAACACAAAAAGCGCCCCCGACTACCGCATCAAAATTTTTGCCTATCTCTTCTCTTTGCTTGCATGATGGCAAATATCCTATTCTTTTAAGAGCCAGAGCGCTATTTGAGATGTCCACAAGCGGTGAAACGGAGCGAAAAATAATTAACGAATCATCCACATAAAACGGAGTTTCAAATATCTTTGCTTCCTGCTCCAAAATGTCAAAACTGCTCTTGACCCCATCTTTGTAGCTTTTTATAAAAGGCTCAGCAAACTCTTTTCTAAAAAGGTTTCTCTCATATTTTGTGTCAAGATTGCTCTTATCCTCAAAGTACTTCAAATTGTTGCTCGCAAGATAGCCATAAAGCTCATCTCTTGATGTTTTCAAAAGAGGCTTCACAAGAGTATACGACTCTCGTTTTTGCACCGCCATACCGCCGACAAGCTCCCGCACGCCCGCCCCCTTAGCAAGCCTCATCAAAAGCCACTCCAAGCGGTCGTTTAGCTGATGCGCCGTTATTAGATTCTCATATCCATGCTCTTTTATCGTCTCTTCAAAAAAACCGTACCGCACTTGCCTAGCCTCGGCTTCAAAGTTTGAACCGCTCAGTAAGACACTTTTTGCAAAACAACGCTTAGAGTATCTATCCGCAAGCTCTTTTGCATACTCTTCCTCGGTCTTGGAGGCTTCTCTTGTATTGTAGTTGACTATCGCAATATCAAACTCTATATTTGCATCTTTTAATAAGAAAAAAAGAGCCGTAGAGTCCACGCCGCCTGAAAAAGCCAATAAATTTTTTTTACCCCTCAGCGCACTTAGCGCATCAGTGTCAAGCAAGAGAGTCGATTCTTGCAACTACCCTTTCCTTCGCGGCGTCCATCGCCGTCATTTTGTACAGCTTGCCCACCTCCGGATTTTCCACTTCGCTCTCGTTGATTAGTATCTCTCCGTCAATTTCCGGAGCCCAAATCTTCTTTTTAGCTTTTAACAGATACTCATGCTCGTCGCTCACACCTTCAAACACCGCCTCAAAGCTTTTGCCTACCGCAACTTTTGCTTTTTTAACGCCCTTTTTTTGAATCGCTTTTTCTATTGCCTTTAGCCTTTTGGTTACTATCTTTTTATCCATCTTGTCGGTCATCTCATACGCCGCAGTTCCCTCTTCGTCAGAGTACTCAAACACGCTTACGGCGTCAAAGTCAAACTCTTCAATAAATGAAAGCATCTCGGCAAAATCCTCGTCACTCTCACCAGGATGCCCGACTATGACGGATGTTCGCACAAAACTATCCGGCACGGCTCTCATTTTGGAAAGAAGCTCAACCGTTTTAACCTTACCCGCTCCTCTTTTCATAATGCGAAGCATCTTATCGGAGATATGTTGGATTGGCATATCAAAGTAGTTGACAAACTTTTTTGCGTTAGCTATTGTGTTTATAAGCTCATCATCGACCGTGGAGGGATATAGATAAAGTACCCTTGCATAAAAATCTCCATCTATTGCGTCTATTTTTTTGACCAAGCTCGCAAGACCGCCTTTTACGCCTTTATCTCTCATGTACGAGGAGCTATCTTGCGCCACGAGGCTCAAATCAAAATACCCTTTTTTGTTTAGCGAAGCAATCTCTTTTAGTATCGAATCCTCGCTTCTGGAAAAAAGCTTGCCCTTAAAAGATGGAATAGCGCAAAAGCTGCACACCTGATTGCACCCCTCGGCAAGCTTGACATAGGCGTGGTAGTTGGAGTTTATTACCACCCTCTCCTCTTCGTCTATAAGAAAAGTCCCCTCCGTAAATTTGGCTTTACCACCGTCAATCAACTCATCTATCTTTGCATAGTCGGCAACGCCCGTGAATATATCCACCTCTTTAAGCTCTTTTTGAAGCTCATCTTTATATCTCTCAGAGAGACACCCCGCCATTACGAGCTTAGAGCCCTCTTTTCGTCCACCATGAAGAGACAATACAGTATTGATGCTCTCCTGTTTTGCAGCATCTATAAATCCACAAGTATTAACAATAATCGCATCCGCTTCGCTTGAATCGTTTGTCATCTCATACTCTTTTAGCCGCCCTAGCATCACCTCACTATCGACTTGGTTTTTTGAGCAACCTAGGCTCACCATAAAAAGCTTTTTTTTCTTCATTTTTAAATCCAAATATTATCTATAAGTCTAGTCGTACCGACTCTTGCGGCGACCAGTATGATGGAGTTTTTTAGCTCCACCTCTTCAATTTTGTTTAGGTTTCTGTCGCAAAACGCTATATACTCCACGGCAAGCCCTGCGAGCTCCTCTCTCATCTTCTTCTCCAGCGAAGCACATCCATATTCGCCCGCACCTATCGCCACACCTGCGGCAAAAAGCGATTTTGAGATGGCAAGCGATGCTATTTTTTGCCCATCATCCAGATACGAATTTCGACTGCTCATCGCAAGCCCGTCTTTTTCACGCACCGTAGGGCAAGCTACTATCTCTACGCTCATAAAATATCTTTTTACCATCTGCTCTATAAGTATGAGCTGTTGTGCATCCTTTTGCCCAAAATACGCCTTTGTTGCCCCTGAAACATTAAGCAGTTTCATCACTACGGTGAGTACGCCGTCAAAATGCCCCGGACGCACAAACCCCTCAAGCACATACCCCCGTATCGGCGGCGCTTTGATACTCGGCTCGTCATCTTCGTATATCTCTTCCGTCGTGGGCAAAAATAGAGCGTCCACCCCCGCAAGCTCACACAGCTTTATATCAGCCTCAATACGCCTCGGGTATTTAGACAGATCCTCGCCCGCCAAAAACTGTGCGGGATTGACAAATATCGATACGACACAAAAGTCGTTCTCTTCTTTTGCCCTTTTCATCAGCGAAATATGCCCATCATGCAACGCCCCCATCGTAGGGACGAAACCGATAGAACCTTTTATGTTTTTTGTATAGTTTTTAAATTCTTTTGCGCTCTCAAAAATTTTCAATTTAAAGCCTTGTTTCTCTATAATCAACGGTTAAACTTGAATAAAAATTATACAATATAATCCATCTACTCTCCCGCATTTATGCGGGTAGCTTTAGTGGGTTGCAAGGGACATTTGTGTCCCTGCCGATAATGCGGGCTTTGCCTGTATCATCGTAAACATCATAAATAGGAAACATTTTGGACGCCTACGAATACTCGGAACTCATAAAAACACTAGACTCAAAACTATCAAACATAGTCGCACTCATAAAACCCGACGAAGTAGCTGTCAAACTAAAAGAAATAGAAGCTATGGAACAGGAAGAGTCTTTTTGGCTTGATGCCACAAAAGCTTCCGAAGTACAAAAGCAAAAATCAAAACTAAGCTCGCTATTTACCAAATATCAAGCTGTCAGAAGCTCTCTCTCCGACGCGAAAGAACTCTTTGAGATAGCAAATTCGGAGAATGACACGGATACCGTAGAGATGCTTTTTGCCGAAGCGCCTGAACTAGAGCGCAAAATCAAAAAGATGGAAATAGAGGTGATGCTAAGCGGCGAGAATGACGGCAGAAATGCTATAGTATCTATCCATCCGGGAGCCGGCGGCACAGAGTCAAACGACTGGGCTTCGATGCTGTATCGTATGTATATCAGATGGGCGGAACGAAAAGGTTTTAAAGCCGAAATTATGGACTATCAAGAGGGCGAGGAAGCGGGAATTAAAGATGCGACCGTGCTGATCAGCGGAGAAAACGCATACGGCTACCTCAAAGCCGAAAACGGAATACACAGACTAGTGCGCATCTCTCCATACGACTCAAACGCCAGACGCCA
>DIZY01000143.1:10523-23621 GCA_002428055.1 Helicobacteraceae bacterium UBA6016 | reverse complement strand
TATCCTCGGCGCGAATGGTTTTTGAGACAAGCGCACTAAAATCTCTTAGTACGGCGTCGCCGACGGCATGACCGTATGTGTCGTTAATGGATTTGAAGTTGTCAATATCCATCACGACAAAGCAGAGCTCATCGCCGTGCTCTCTTGCGCTCTCCATGGCCTCTTGCATCGTCACCTCTAGGCTTCTCCTGTTTGACACCTTCGTCAAAGAGTCCGTAGCGGCTTTAATCTCTAGGCTTCTTGCATACTCTATATCTTTTGTTATATCCGTAGCTGAAAGTATGAGTGATTTATTACCCGGTAGTCTTGTGAGCTGTACGCTGAATATAACTTTTTCACCGTTTTTAGTAGTGCATATTTTTTTGAAGTTAAAACAAGAGCCGCTTATTATCGCCTCTTCTATTGACTCTCTAGTCTCTTCTTTTTGCTCCGCTACGCCTATCTTGTATATATCCAAGGCTGCAAGCTCATCCTTTGCGTACCCCAAGAGAAGGCTAAAAGCGCTATTGGCATACAAAAAACGCCCTTCTTCATCCAAAATAGCCAGACCGCCGCCCGAAGCGTCCAGTATAGCCTGCAGTTCTGCGCTCTTTTGCTTTAACGAAGCGTTCAGCTCCCATATATTTTGCCGTTTTTTATTCACAAGGAAGATAACGGATAGCAAAATCCCCATAAACAGCGTATAAACGCCAAATGTTCGTATAAAGCTAGCGCTATAAAAGCCGTATATCGGGTCTTTTTTGTACTCTATCAGATATGCGGTATGCACGCCTCTAATATCTCTTATCGGATAAAAAGTAACGGTATAGACGCCGCCCTTGAAATCAACGGAAGTGGAAAACGGTTTTTGCGAGGCGCACTTTTGGGCTATATCTTTTGTTGTTGCGCCAAGCGTATTTTCCAACTCTCTAAAATCTTTTTTATCCTTGCTTTCAAGTAGATAATCATCACATATTGAAAACGGAGTAAAGTTGCCGAGCTCTTTTTTGAATATATCGGGCTTACCTACCGCATCTTTTTTGACTATCAGCGCATATCTTGCGCCGCTTAGTATTTGCAAAGAGGAGACGATAGCCTCATAGTCGATTCCAAACTCTACGCTTCCAAGATGATTGACGCCTCGCATAATAGGAAACACATACCTAAACCCGCTAGCCGCCCTTCCCTCCTCAAACCCGTAAGCTGCAACCTTGTCTCTATTGACAATCCGAACCGTATGCCTAAAGCCTGCTAGCGTATCGCCATATAAAAGCGGCTCATGAAGCCTCAAAAAACTACTATTGTCGGGCAGATGAAATTGAAACTGCTTTACGCCAAGCTCTTTTAACTTTAGATATATAGGCTGCATAGACTCTAGTAGCTGCGCCCTTGACTGATTCATCTCATTGTTGTTTCGAAGCGCTCGCATCAATAAGGCAGCAGTATCGTTAGTGTCTATTGCGGAATAAAACACCGCCTCTGAGAGTTTTTGGTATTTAACAAATACAGCCTCGTAGCCGGATGAGAGCTGTTCTATATTTTGTCTATAATGCCTCTCTTTTTGCTCGTTTTTGTTGTAACTAAGAAGCAAAAATATAAACGCTTCAAGCAGTGCAAACAAAATAGCATAGCGCCACAGATGCGTAAAACTAGGTTTTGAGCCAAGCATTTTTTATCCTATCTTCTCGCTAGGTCTGCCTATGTGATACCCTTGCGCCAAAGTAACGCCTATCTTTTTGAGAATTTCTAGCGTCTCTTCGTCTTCCACATACTCCGCTACCGTTATCTTGCCAAACTCATGGCTTATCTCGTGAATATGCCTTACAAACACTTCATCCTTATAACCCGTGGCGATATTTTTGACGAATGCCCCGTCTATTTTTACTATATCCACCTCTAGATACTTCAGATAGATAAACGAAGAAAATCCTGAACCGAAATCATCAAGCGCAAATCTAATGTCATACTTTCGCATCTGCTCGATAAGTGGGATAAACTCCGTAATATTCGGCACCGCCTCTCTCTCGGTAATCTCTAACACGATATTTGTCCTCTCTCCGTGCTGCACATCATCTAGTATCTGCATCGTATCTTTTATAAACTCCGCATCGTGAAAAGCCTTGCCGGAGAGGTTCAAAAATAGACATACGGTCGGCATGGAGCTTTTTCGCCTCTCTTCTATCGCTTTTCTTAGAATTATTTTGTCTATTCTTCTAGTCAGATTGAGGTCTTCGGCTATCTCGATAAACTGTCCCGCACCTATAAAACCGTCCCCGTTCGGCTCTTTAATACGGGCAAGCACTTCGTAAGCGTACAGTTCTCCCGTCTGGACATTGACTATCGGCTGATAGAAAGGAAGCAACCTATCCTCATCGATAGCTTTTTTGATAAATTCGCCGGTCTTAAATATCTCTGCCGATAAAAATGCGTCATCTTTTTCTGCTAGCGCCAAAGCGTTTTTGCCGGCTTTTTTAGCTTTATACATCGCTATGTCGGCGCCGGTCATTAGCTCTTTTAGCTCATTTGCCTGCCTTGGAAACTCTATAATACCAAAGCTGGCAGTCACCCTCACCTTACCTGTCGGTATCGCAATGTCGGTATTGGAGAGCATATCTCTTAGTTTACTTATTATCTCTATGCCGCCTTTTTCATTTGTCTCTACCAAGATAATAGCAAACTCATCGCCGCCTATTCTAGCTACAATATCGCTATTTCTGAGAGAGTCGTCAAAAATCATCGACACCTCTTTGAGTACCAAATCTCCTGTCGGGTGTCCGTATGTGTCGTTTATAAATTTGAAGTTATCAAGGTCGACCATAACAACGCAAAACTTATACCCGTGTCTATCGGCTCTGCCTATCTCGTACTCCAAAAACTCTTCAAACTTTTTACGGTTATACAGCTTCGTCAAAAAGTCCTTGTCGGAGAGCTCTCTAGGCTTTTCGTAGTAGTCTTGCAAACTATCAAGCAGCTTATTAAAGAATGTCTCTATATTTTTTACCTCTCTGATTTTAGTGCTTATATGCACTCTTGTCGTAAGGTCGTTTTTGTAGATAATCTCCCTGATATTTTCGATAAAAGACTCTATGGGCTTTACAAGCAGTCTGTTGAGATTGAAATAAAGGGTAATAAATATGGCGGCGATAAATATCGCAAAGAAAATCAAAAATGAGTTTAGCATCAAAGAGAGCGATACTTTTACTTTGTCTATCGGATACGAGATGTCGATAACGCCGTTTATTTCACCAACTTTTGAGTTGATGTGGCATGCCATGCACTCATCTTTTACAAATATTGGATAGAGATACCTAATTGTCTCATCGTTTCTGGTCAAAAGAAGCTCCTCTCCGCCCATCGCCTTTTTGACCTCTGGGTCCATCTCTCTTGCGACTCTGTCTCTTTTAATATCGCCGAATTGGGCAACAACGCTTTCGCTTCTATACACATTAACGGTCATATTGGGCTCTATCTTATTTAGCCTCTCTATGATGCTTTGGAGGTCTTCTTTATTCCAACCCTTTGCCATAGCGGAATATAGCCCCTGAAACACCAACTCACTGGTCTTTTTGGCATCATTTTTAGCCATCTCGTTGATGGCTCTGCCCTTAAGATAAAAACTCGCCACAATACCGAGTGTGATACTTAACACAAGCGATATTATTACCATGCGAACTATCAGCTCCTTGTAAGCCATCTCTTTTTTTAAAAACATCAAAATCCACCATAATTACTTATTCTTATGCGATTTTTGCCTATTCAGGCTTAAAACTTGACCGAAATCATCTAAAAAGCCGCATATATCTGTTAAAGTTAGGCAAAAAAGTGAGTTTTTATGATTTTAGACTATCACGAACCCCTTCTAAAGAGAAGATTTAAAGCGGTTTTAACGAAGCCGCATCAACCGTTTTTTCTACTTGGCGTTACCGTTGCTTTGCTTACTATTTTTGTTTTGGGCTTTGCGCTCAAAGGCATAGTCGCCATCGATATAAAAATCTACCACGCCTTCAATATGGCGATTTTAATGCCGACTGCTTTATTTTTGGGATTTTTATTCACCGTGCTTTATCGCTTTTTGCTTGTTATGCCGTTTTTGCAAAAAGAGTATATGCGGGTATTTTGGCTACTTTTAGTCGGGGTCGTGCTAAGTAATGTCGGTTTTTTTACATTTGCCGCCATTCTTATAAGCGGCATAATATTGACATTTGTAGCACAGACATTGGCTCTGGGTATATTTATCAAGGCATACGCAAGCTCAAACATAAAAGACAAATTGGAGATTTTTTGGATTTTGTCGGCTTTTTCTTTTGGAGGATTTGCAACTCTGCTTTTTGGAGTATCACAAATCTATCCGAAGCTAGCGCCGCTTGCCGTCAATATCGCTTTTTATCCGTTTGCCGTAGGCGTAGTATTTTTGATAGCCCAAAAGATGGTGCCAAACTTTTTTGTACTCTATTTTGGCGTTACGGCGCCCGCAAAAAACAATGCGCTACCTAGAGTCGTTCTTCTTTCGCTTATCGCTGTAGCGATATTTAGAAGCTTTGATTTGCCACTGTTGGTATTTACGGCAAATCTACTAGGCACTATTGCCTTGACAATGATATTTTTGGAAAATAGATTTATCTTTCGAAAAGCTCCACCCGTCCTCTGGGTACTGCAACTTGCTAGCGTCTGGTTTTTTATTGGGTTTCTTGTCGGCTTGTCCGAGATTGCCCTAGTCGTGCCGCCTCTCCTTCAGATTCATATCTGGGGTGTCGGTTTTATTGCCACCATGATGGTAGGTTTTGGAAGCAGGGTTGCGATGGGACATTCAGGACGCAAAATTGCGGCGGATAGGCTAACCTCTTTTATCTTTGCGGCTTTTGCGCTACTTGCGATAGTGCGTATCGCAGGGGTGTTTTTTGCTCCGTTTTTGGAAGCGAGCGTTTACTTTTGGTGCATAATATTTGGAATTTGGATATACAAATATACCCCAATGCTCATAAGCGACTAAAAACGCATACTTTTCGCACTCAAAAAGCCTATGATTGTCTGTATGGGATTATTACAGACAATTTTTATCAAGGATTTTGAGCAGACTTTATGTCTACTTATTCCGCTTTTTGCTGTTGCCTGGCTCTTTTATAGGCAAACAAAAGAGCTCAAAGCGTACAAAACGCTGTGCAAAGAGGCCAAGGCGGAGCTTACAGCGCTAAATAGTGACATAACGCAAAAAGATGAGCTATTAAAAAATCTAAAAAATTCTGAACAGAAATTCAAAATAATACTCGACTCCGCCCCCTTCCCTGTTGTTATTACCGACTATACGACAAGCGAAGTACTGTTTGTCAATAAGGCGACAGCAGACGCTTTAGGGGAGAACAGGTCGAATTTGATACACAAAAAAGCGATAGACTACTGGGCAGATCTGCTCGATAGGGATATTTATATTAACGAGATAATGAAAAGAGGGTATCTGGAGAATTTTGAAGTAAAATTCAAAAGAAAAGACGGAACATACTTCTGGGCGCAGATGTCTGCAACCCGTATGGTGTGTGATGAAAGAGACTCGGCATTTATCGCATTTATGAATATCGACAAGCAAAAACAGCTAAAAGAGACGCTCAAGACACACTCCGTAGCTATCGAATGCGCCGCAAACGGCTTTATTGTGACAGAAATAGACGGCACGATTATATACATCAACTCCGCCTTTACGGAAATAACGGGTTACGACAAAAACGACGTTTTGGGCGATACTCATAGAATTTTAAAAAGCGGCGCATATTCGCAGTCATTTTACGAATCGCTATGGTCGTGCATACTGTGTGGAAGAATATGGCGTGGAGAGATACTAAATAAGCGCAAAAACGGCGAACTATACTATCAATTGACGGCAATAGCGCCCGTAAAAGACGATAGAGGAAAGATAGTCAAATTTGTCTCCATAATCCAAGATGTTACCGAGAGAAAACAGATGGAACAAAAACTACAAAAAATGGCACATTACGACCAGCTAACGACGCTTGCGAATAGAACTCTGTTTTTTGAGTACCTAGACGAAAAGCTTTTGGCGGCAAATGAAAGCAGAGCTTTGGCTTTGATGTTTATAGATTTAGACGGCTTCAAAGAGGTGAACGACACGCTGGGGCATGAGAGCGGAGATAGCATATTAAAAGTGGTTGCAAAAAGAATTACCGAGTCCGTATCGGATGATGGGTTTGTCGCTAGAATGGGCGGCGATGAGTTTACGGTCATTATCTCCGAGAGCGTAGATATAGAGAGTATCAAAGAGTGTGCGTCAAAAATCATAGAAGAGATAGGAAAGCCATATCCACAGGTCTCAAGCTCCAAGGCAATAGGCGCCAGTATCGGAATAGCGCTATATCCGCATTACGCAAGCAACGCAAAAGCGCTACTCTCAAAAGCGGATGAGGCTATGTATAGAGCAAAAGCAGACGGCAAAAATAGATACTTTCTTTACGGGCAAGGCTAATCCCAATACCATTTATTTAAAAAAATAACATTACTTAACAAAGTGATAGTTATCGGCTAAAAGAGAAAAAGAATAGCGGAGTCTTAAGCTCTGATACCTACAAGGCCGGAGTTGCAAAGTTCAAGAAAATCGAGAAGATGTCAAAAAGAGGTTGTTTGAAGTTTCAAAAAGTGGTAGTTTTAGGTGACTAATTTAATGCTTCACTTGACACTTCTGGCTATTTCGCTCTTATTGAATCATTGCTTTATCATCTTTTTTATCATTTATAGCGTGGCTATTTTAGAAGTTCGTTTGACAGCTAGTGCTTTTTTTGTTAAAAAGTGCTCTAATCTTTACGAATTATATACAGAGCCTATGCAAGGCTCTGCAGTCTACTTAATCTTCTTCTTCGCCATATATTTTGATTTTGGATTGACATCTATCGTTTGGAGTTTTGGGACTAGCACCACATCCATGTCTTCCATCGGTATGGCTCCCAGTAACACCTCGGATTCGCCAGGCAGTACCACCGCATTGCAGCTTGTGGTTCTATTTTTGAAGTTTATAATGAGCGGTCCTACGACATTCATGGTCTGTAGCGTGCCGTCTGCAAGATCTGCTTCCATGGTATCGACCACAGGCAAATCTAGCTGATTTTGGATGTGTTCATTGATACACATCATGTATGCACCGCTATCGACCAGAGCTGTCACATTTTCTTTCTTGATTTGCTCTTTTGTTATATAGCCCTTTCTAGCCAAAGCCACATCTTCCGCACTTACCAATTCCAAGTCAGCGTATATAAGTCCCATGCTGCACCTCATTTTAGTTTTGCTTGATTATAACACAATCTTCGATGTGTCATTTTAGCCGCACACTCTATTTCTACCACCGCTTTTTGCCTCATACAAAGCATCGTCTGCTCTTTTTATCATAGCATCCATCTCGCCGCCATACTCCGCCACGCCGAAGCTCGCCGTTTTATGCCCGACACTGGCAAAACCGTGATTTTCTACTATTTTTCTGAAATGCTCCGCAGCAATCAGCGCATTTTCGAGAGTTGTTTGCGGCAAAATAATGAGAAACTCTTCGCCGCCCCACCTGCCTACGACATCGGTGGCTCTCGCATGGTCTTTTAGCATTTGAGAGATCTCTTTTAATACGGAATCTCCCGCTTGATGCCCGAAAGTGTCATTGATTGATTTGAATTTGTCTATATCCAAAATAATTATACTAAAATGGGTGTCGTAACGCCCGTGCAGGTCTGACTCTTTTGATAGCTCATACTCTAAATGACGGCGATTGTAAAGTCCGGTTAGCTGATCTGTTATCGCCATCTCTTCTGCTCTTTTTTTGTCTGTTATATCCTCTCCTACCGCCGTATATCCAACTATCTCGCTATCCTCGTTAAAAACTGGCGATATGTGAGCGTTTACCCAGTAGTAGCTACCGTCTTTTGCTATATTTCGCATCTCGCCGTGCCAATCTTTGCCGTTTGATACAGTTCGCCACAAATCCTCAAATAACTCCTTTGGAGTCTTCGGGTCTCGCAATATTCTATGATTTTTGCCTATTAGTTCATCTTCTTTGTAACCGGAAGTATCACAAAAAGCAGCGCTTGCGTTGGTTATATTGCCACCCTTATCGGTCGTAGTGGTAATGACAAATCTGTCTATAATCGACACATACCTATCGATGTTTCTTTGCGCCCTCAAAAGCTCGGCTGTGCGCTCTTCTACCCTCTCTTCAAGAAACTGGCTATGCTCCTCTATCTCTGCCGACTGCTCCTCCAAAAGCGCCGCTTGGGAGTGGAGCATCTCAACCTGAGCGCCTATGTTGTCCGCCATATCGTTAAACTCGGAAGCCAAAAAACCTATCTCATTATTTTCTTTTACTTTCGCCCTATGGTGAAAATCTATTCTAAACTGCTCCATCGAAGCAACAAGAGAGTTAACCGGTTTTGTTATTTTTTTGGATATTGAGATAGATACGCCGGCAATCAGCAAAATAGAGGCCAAAAATACGGTCAGCATAATATTGGTCTGTTTTTGTATGCTTCCCATCGCTTCCGATTCATCTATCTTGACGACGAGACCCCATTTCATATTTGGTTCATACCCCCATACCGCCAGCGTCTTAATCCCTCGATAATCTACAATAACCCCTGCTCCATTTTTGCCGTTTATCGCTTGTTGCATCCCCGTAGCAAATGATTTTGCATTTAACACCCTTTTATCGTCAAAGGCTTTTTTGTCATATTTTAGCGGCACGGCGGCAAGTATTCGCCCATCAGCCTCTAGTCTGCCGGCGACTATCTCACCGCTCATCCCAAGCCCGTTTTCGCTTTTAACCAACTCAAATATAAGCTCTCTATCAAACTGTACGCCCACAAAACCAAGCAACTCTCCATTTGAGACAATAGGCGCTACGGCAAAAGCCCCCTCTTTTTTTGACGGCGCATAATACGATATATCCACAAGCGATGTCTCTAGCGTGTACGACGCCGCCTGAAAAGCTTCACCAAGAGCCGTATTTTTAAGCCGTCCGGTTAAAAGATTTTCTCCAAAATCAGACTCTTTTTTATAGCTATAAGCAATTGTTCCCGTTTTTGAAATAATAAAAAAATCGTAGTAGTTGTGTTTTGTAACAATCCGCTCTATATGTTTTTCTATTAGCGGGTCTACGGCTATTGTTTTAGCGCCGTCCACAGTTTTTTTTAGCTCCGCCGCTATGAGAGGTATTTGAGCCGTACTTTCAAGTATCGCCTGATTGTGTCGCACCTCTTTGTCTATACGCTCTATCGCTTGTCGATATACCACTTTTAGACCGTTAATCTCACTTTTATACAGGCTCTCTTTGAGGTAGTAGTTGATATATATCCCGCCTATCGCTAGCGGCAATAGCGCCACAATAGACATCCAAAGCGTGATTTTAAATGTTAGAGTTTTGTAGTTTTTCATTTTGGCGCCACCCAGCTATTGCCCCACTCTTTATAAAAACCGTTAATCACATCCTCCCACTCTCTTTTTGTGCGTTGCTCAGGGTAGTTTTGCGGCTTTAGCGCCCTCTTTGACTCTTCTATGACATCAAAACCAAGCGTATAGTTGATGCGCCCTATTCGAGAGTTTTTCCATGTGTTTAGATTGCCGTCCGTTACCGTTGTTACGCCGCCCGGCCCCTTAAAACTTTGAAGCCGTAACGCTTTTTTGACCTTTGATGGCTCAAAGCTTTGACACTCTTCTACCGCTTGCTTATAAAGCCAAACGCCGACATACGCCGCCTCCATAGGGTCCGTAGGGTTTTGTATGCCTCGATTTTTCATCAACTCTTTAAATTTCAGATTCTCCTTGGAATCTATGGCGTCAAAATAGCTCCAAGACGCAAAATGCCCGATAACGGCATTTGGAGAAGATGCTGCGGCAATAGAGGCTATCTCCTCTTTGGCAATGCTAAACGAAATTACAGGAATATCGGAGGAGCTAATCCCCTGTTCATATAGCTCTTTAAAAAAATAGATGTTGCTATCGCCGTTTAGAGTATTTAAGATGACGCTCGGTTTTTTAGCCTTTATCTGCGAAACAACCTCTTTAAAGTCGTATGAGCCTAGCTTTTCATACCTCTCGCCTACTATTTTTGCGTCCACAAGAGAGGCAATATCTTTGATATATAGATTTGCGACTCTCGGGAAGATATAGTCACTGCCAAGCAAAAAAATGTTGCCGCCGAAATGTTGCTTGGCATATAGCACCGCCGGTTTTAACTGTTGATTCGGCAGTTGCCCTAGATATATTATAGAGCTTGATTCTTCCGCTCCCTCATATTGCACCGGATACAAAAGCAAACTGTCATGTTTTTCGACCACGGGCTTTACCTCTTTTCGGCTTGCCGAAGTCCAACACCCAAATATAGCCGATACTCTGCTTTTTTCGATAAGCTCCGCCGCTTTTTGCCCAAATCTAACCGGATTCGACTCTCCGTCAACCACAATAGGCTCGACCTTTTGCCCCATAATACCGCCGGCCTCGTTGATCTCTTCTATGGCCGCCAAAGTAGCTTTAACCACCCCTTTTTCACTCATACTCATAGTTCCGGTAAGAGAGTGCAGCACACCCACATATACGGTAGGTTCATCTTTTTTTGCAAAAATATACATACAAACCGTAATGCCAAAAAGAGCAACCAAAATAAGTGAAATTTTTTTTATCAACATCTATAAACTCTATACCGCTTAAAGCTTTTTCGGTGATTGTAACGAAAGAAATATTTATAAGCAAAAGAATCGTCATAAATATTTTTTTGTGACTTTTATACTACTTTTTATGTGTAAAATATACGCTTTCTTATCCAAATGCAAATACTTATAAAATACACCACAAAAATAAAAATAAAAAGCGATGACCCCATGTCAATTCAAGTAGAAGCGCAAAGATTAAAAGAGCTTTGCATACTAGTGGTAGAAGATGATGATGACGGAAGAGCAATTTTAATAAATTACCTAAAACCGTATGTAAAATATATATATGAGGCAGCAGACGGCGCGGAGGCGATAGAAATCATCAAAGCCAAAAAACCGGATATTGTGGTAACCGACATAATGATGCCGGGCATTAACGGTATAGAACTGGTTGAAAAACTAAAAAAACTTTTCCCTGGCACGCCGTTTATTTTTATTACGGCATCGAAAGAGAGAGAGATACTACTAAAAGTCATAGAGTCCAGACCAAGCTCCTTTCTTACAAAACCGATAAACACAAAAGCCCTGCTCAAAGCAATATCAGAGTGCTCAGCCGAAATAACGCATACGGATAACGGCAAAACAATACTAAAATGCGGCGCCTTGCTCGATACAAAAAACCGTACCATAACATACGAAGGCAGAATAAGCCCATTAACCAACAAAGAGTTTGAATTTTTAAAACTCCTACTTGAGGCCAAAGGCTCCATACTCTCTTACGAACTTATAGAAAAAACAATATGGGCAGACAACGGCGAATCGATGAGCGAAGGTGCGCTTAAAAATGTTATCTATAGAATCAGGCAAAAAAGTTGTAAAGGCTGCATATCCACCATAGCCAAACTAGGCGTCAAAGAATCCACATCATGAAACAAGCTCTAAGCAGCGCAGAAGCGTCGAAATTAAAGACACTCAAAAAATATACTCTTCTTTGCGTAGAGGATGACATCGATACGCTACTGGAGTTAACTTCGTTTTTCGGCAGGTATTTTGCGCAGGCATACCCTGCCGTAAACGCTACGGATGCATGGGAGCAGTTTTGCAAACACAGCCAAGCCGTAGTTTTTTGCGATATAGTAATGAGCGGCGGCAGCGGAATAGAGCTAGCAAAAAAGATTAAGCAGATGAGTCCGGAGACGATAATAGTGTTTTTGTCCGGCAAAACAGACCCTGATACTCTGATAGAGACCATATTAATAAAACCTCTTGACTTCATACCAAAACCTATCAAGTTTTCAAGACTGATAGAGATGCTTACAAAAATAGCGGACGAACTAAGTTTTGAGCCTATAGCGCTAAAAGACAAAATAGCGATAGATTTTAAGGCTATGCAGATAGTAACTGATCAAAAAACGATAGACATTACGGCAAAAGAGGCAAAACTACTAAAACTGCTTTGCGACAATCAAGGACACACGGTAGAGTACGAAACAATCCAAAAAATTGTATGGGGAGGGGAGGAGATGAGCGAAAGCTCTCTAAAATCCTTACTGTATCGCATCCGCTCAAAACTTGGAAAAGAAAAAATCAAAACCCTATCAGGCGTAGGAATAAGACTGGAAATTTAAAAAACTTACATGATGCAATAAAAAGGCGGCAAAACCGCCTTTGTGTTAAAATGGGGCAAAAAAGGCTTATATATGCTTGAGGCTCTATTTTTTGCCCTTGGACTTCTACTTGGCGCGGCGCTCATCTATGCACTTAACGCAAAATCCTCAAAAAACATCGAAACCATCCTAAACAACGAACGACTAAGAAACAGCGAACTAAACGAAAGATTAATGACGCTCACAGCCCAAAACGCCACGCTAACCTCGGAGGCAAAACACGCTAAAGAGTACGCCGAAAAGATGAAAGAGGAGTTCAAGCTCCTAGCCGCCGAAGCAATGGCAAAAAGCGAAGAACAAAACAAAAATAGCGTGGAACTAACGCTAAAACCGCTAAAAGAACAGCTTGAGAGCTTCCGCAAAAAAGTAGACGACACCTACAATGCCGAATCATCGGAGCGAAAACACCTCTCGATAGCCGTAACAGAACTAAAAGAGCAGAACAAAAAACTAGGCGATGAAGCCAATGCCCTAGTAAACGCCCTCAAAAACCGCTCCAAAACACAAGGAATGTGGGGCGAGATGGTACTAGAAAACATCCTTAGCTCCTCAGGACTTCGTGCAGGCGCTGAGTACACACTCCAAGGCGGATACACAGGCGAAGAAGGCGAGCGCATCATCCCCGACGCTATCGTAAATATGCCCGACAACAAAAAAATCATCATAGATAGCAAAGTCACCCTCGTCTCATACCTAGACTACTGCGAGTCCGACACCGAAGAGACAAGAACCACCGCCGCCAAAGCCCTACTCTCTTCAGTCAAAAAACACATCGATGGCTTATCGGCAAAAAGATACCAAGACATCGACAACGCCTTTGAATATGT
>DIZY01000143.1:0-10485 GCA_002428055.1 Helicobacteraceae bacterium UBA6016 | reverse complement strand
GTACGCCCTCAAAAAAAACATAGCCCTGGTCACCGCAAGCTCTCTTATGACCACACTAAAGACCGTCTATATGATATGGCGAAGCGAGCGCCAAAACGCCAACGCCGCCCTAATAGCCAAAGAAGCGGGAGCGGTGTATGACAAAATGCACGGCTTCTTGCAAGAGTTTGACAAAATAGCCGTAAACCTAGAGAGAGCCCAAAAAAGCTACACCGAAGCCCGCAAACTCCTATCCACAGGCAGAGGAGCGGTGCTTGTGAGACTAGAAAAGCTGAAGGATATGGGGGCTAAGACGGCTAAGAGTATTGAGGAACATATTGATTTTGTGGATGTGGAGACGGTGGATGAAATCTAACAATGGCGTAGATATTAACTAACATAGTATCTTGTTCGCTTAAGCAAAAAAAACAATAATACGATTTATAATACTCTTAAAAGTACTATTAAGGACAGTATCATGGTCGTAATGGCAAACGAAGTAAAGACAAAAGGGGTTTCGCTCTTTGATAAGCTCTTTGAAAAAGCTTCCGAAGTGATCATCAATGTGCGGGGCAAAAACAAATATGTGGTTATTGACATCGAGAGATACAAGCAGGTAAGGGCTTTGGAGCTTGATAGGATGTACGAAGATGCTATGAAGGATATTGGGGCTGGACGCTATAGTACTGACCTTGACGAGCATCTAAGGGAGCTTAAAGAGCTAGCCGATGAAGTATGAAATACGATTGACGGATGATTTCAAAAAACGAGCGGCGAAGTTTATCAAACAGCACAAAGACATGTATGATAGATATGAAAAGACGATGAGAGTTTTGGGAGAAAATCCATTTCATCCCTCGCTTAGACTTCATAAATTAAAAGGCAATTTAGGTGAGTATTATTCCATATCTATCAACACGGACTATAGGATAATAATGGAATTTATGATTGTCGATAAAGTGATTACACCAATCAACATCGGCACACACGACGAGGTATATTAAAATGAATTACAAACCCCTAACCCCAGAAGAAGAAAGAGTCATAATCCACAAAGGTACGGAGTATCCGAATACAGGTGAATACACGGACTATTTTGCGGATGGTATATATCGCTGTAAGCAGTGTGGAGCGGAGCTTTATCGCTCAAACGACAAGTTTCATTCTGGGTGCGGGTGGCCTAGTTTTGATGATGAGATAGAGGGTGCAGTGCGAAGAGTGGTGGATGCTGATGGTCGGCGGACTGAGATAGTGTGTGCGGCTTGCGGCGGACATCTCGGACATGTGTTTGTCGGGGAGGAGTTGACGGCCAAAAATGTTCGGCATTGTGTCAACTCTATTTCGCTTGTTTTTGAGCCATCCAACTAGTTTGTTGTAGCGTTGGTTTCGTTTTTGTCTTCCGTGCTTTGCGTAGATACATTGGACTCGGGCACACTGGCGTTCACATCTTCTTTTGGCTCAGGCTTTTCTACCTCTTCAAAGGCTTTGATTATTATGCCTCTTTGGGTCATTATGCGGTATAGCAATGCTGATTTTTTGGCTACCCGTCCGCTTTGTTCGGGCTGGTAGATTATTGGGTTTGGCAGTATCGCCGCTAGTTTGGCAGCTTCCATTGCCGATAGGTTTCTTGCGCTTTTGCCGTAGTAATGGCGTGCGGCGGCTTCGATGCCGAATATCCCGTCGCCCCACTCCGCACAGTTGAGATATATCTCGATAATCCTTCTTTTGCTAAGCGTCTTATTCATTCTATATGTCAGTATCGCCTCTTTGAGCTTTCTGATTGGGTTTTTGCTTGGGCTGAGGTAGATATTTTTGGCGAGTTGCTGTGTGACCGTACTGCCGCCGGAGACGAATTTGCCTGCTTTGAGGTTTTTTTCAAACGCCTGCATCATCTCATCTTTTTCAAAACCGTCATTTTTCCAAAAACCGTCATCTTCACTGATAAGCACGGCCTTGACCAGATACGGCGATATAGCCTTGAACTCAACCCATTTTTGGGTCAACTCTTTTTGCTTGCCCTCATCAGCCCATTGTGCTTTGCGGTACTCCATAAATGCCGTCGGGATAGGGTTTGTCTTTATCAAATCAGAGACACTAGGATAAACAAGATAGCGTCCAATATCCAAAACCAAAAAAACAATCAATGAAATAAACGCTATTTTTATGTATCTTCTCAAACTCAACCCCAATTCTAACCGCTAAAAGTGTAAAATAAAACAAAAATTATACTAGGAAGAAAATTGTTACAAGCAAATAATATAACTATGCAGTTTGGCTCGCGAAAACTGTTCGACAAAATCAACCTCAGACTTGACAAGGGCAAAAGATACGGACTTATCGGCGCAAACGGCGCAGGCAAGTCTACATTCCTCAAAATAATCTCAAGAGAGATGGAGCCGACAGACGGCGATATATGGACGGAGCCTGGCGCTAGAATAGGCGTGCTTGGGCAAAACCAGTTTGCATTCGAGGACTTTACGCTCTTTGACGCCGTTCTTTGGGGCAACAAAAGACTATTTGACGCCGTAAAAGAGAAAGAGAAGCTATACGCAGAGGGCGATTTCTCAGATGATAAAGTCAATGAAAGACTTGGCGAGCTTGAGATGGTATGCGCAGAAGAAGACCCTACTTATGAATATGATGTAAACATCGAAAAAATCCTTGAAGAGCTAGGCTTTGACTCTAGTGTACACCACTCAAAAATGAGCGAAATCACCTCCGGCGAAAAATTCAAAGTCCTTTTGGCACAAGTGCTGTTCCCAAAACCT
This sequence comes from Helicobacteraceae bacterium UBA6016, assembly GCA_002428055.1. Taxonomy (GTDB): domain Bacteria; phylum Campylobacterota; class Campylobacteria; order Campylobacterales; family UBA6016; genus UBA6016. The sequence goes on along the minus strand of DIZY01000143.1, from coordinate 7,738 downwards.
GAAATCCTGTTTTTGGATGAGCCGACAAACAACCTCGACATCAAAGCGATAGGCTGGTTGGAAGAAAAACTAAAGAGACACGAAGGCACAATGATAGTCATATCGCACGATAGACACTTCATCAACTCTGTCGTTACGCACATCCTAGATGTAGACTTCGGAACTATCAGAGAGTTTACGGGCAACTACGACGACTGGTACATAGCCGCCAACCTCATTCAAAAACAGATGGAAGTAGAGAGGGAAAAAAAGCTGGGCGAAAAAGAGCAACTCGAAAACTTCATCAGACGATTTAGCGCCAACGCCTCAAAAGCAAAACAAGCGACAAGCCGCCAAAAACAACTTGAAAAAATCCAAATAGACGACTTCAAGCCTTCATCCAGAAGAGACCCGAGCATAGTATTTAAGCCAAAAAGAGAGATAGGCAACGACTGCCTTATAGCCGAGGGACTGACATTTGGGTACGAAGACGAAAACATTATCAACAACTTCTCTCTTAGCGTGCTAAAAAACGACAAAATAGCGCTAATCGGTCAAAACGGTATCGGTAAAACTACGATACTAAAACTCCTAATGGGCGAGCTGACACCAAAAAGCGGAACTGTAAAATGGGGCGCTACGGTGCAAACGGGCTACTTCCCGCAAGATACGACAGACATCGTACAAGGTGAAGAGACGCTGTACGAGTGGCTAAGAAGCTATGATAGAAAAGCGGAGCTTGGAGAGATAAGAAACTGCTTAGGGAGAATGCTCTTTAACGGCGCTGAACAAGAAAAAGCGGTAAGCTCTATCTCTGGTGGAGAAAAGCACAGAATCATGCTTTCAAAACTAATGCTTGAAGGACCGAACTTTCTCGTAATGGATGAGCCAAACAACCACCTTGACCTAGAAGCCATCATTGCTTTGGGCGAGTCGCTATACGAATATCCAGGCGCTGTTATCTGCGTAACACACGATAGAGAACTAATAGATGCATTTGCAAATCGAATAATCGAACTTAAGCCAAATAACGAAATAATAGACTTCAGAGGTACCTACGAAGAGTATCTTGAGAATAAAAACTAAGGAAATCGGATGTTGAAAAAACTTCTACTTACACTTACTCTTGCCGCATCTTTTGCATTTGCGGGTCCATGCTGCAAAGGCGATGTGAATAATACAAGGGCTTGCGACACAAACGAAACGGTAGCAAAATGCAAACTTGGCAAAGATTGTCCTTGTGGTTCAGAGTGCAAATTCGGTGACAACTGCAAATGCAAGCCTATGAAAAAATCAAAAGGCGGTATGGCGTGCGGTGATATGAACGGCACAAAATGCAATCAAGGTAAAGCTTGTAATGGCAACCAAACAAAGAAAATGAAAAAAAGCAAAAAAGCTTGCGACGGCAACATGAGCGGCAGACCTTGCGACACTAACAAAACAAAATAATCACCCGCAAAAGCCCGAAAGGGCTTTTGACTTATGACAATCTACACTTATAATCCTCATACCCGAAACTCTTCACAACATCAAGTTTCCCATCTTTTCTATACACCGCAAGGCTTGGCAGATTAACACCGTTAAAGGTTGTGTTTTTGACAAATGTATAGTGGCACTGGTCTTCAAATACTACCCTATCACCTATTTTTAACGGTGCATCAAAACTATAATCGCCGATGATGTCACCAGACAAACAAGTATTACCGCCTAGACGGTATGTGTGGGCTTTTTCGTTCGGCTCCCCTGCCCCACGCACGGCGGCACGATACGGCATCGCAAGCGTATCGGGCATGTGCGCCTCCGCCGAGGTGTCGAGAATGGCTATATCCATGCCATTGTGGATAATATCAAGCACCCTTGATACAAGAGGTCCAGTCTGCCAACCCACCGCTTCGCCCGGCTCCATATATACGACTAAGTGCGGATAACGGGATTTGAACACTTTTAGCGCTTCAATAAGTCTAGCCACATCATAGTCGGCGCGAGTGACATGGTGTCCACCACCGAAGTTGACCCATTTCATTTGCCCCAAAAATTCACCAAACTTTTCTTCAAACGCTTCAAGCACGGACTCTAAAGCATCTACATTTTGCTCGCAAAGAGCGTGGAAGTGTAGCCCCTCTATTCCCGCAAGCTTATCCGCCTCAAAATTCGCCCTAGTCACCCCAAAACGACTAAACGGTGCGCATGGATTGTAAAGCTCTACTGGTGCGGTGGAGCGCTCAGGATTGACACGAAAACCGCAAGATATGTCGGGATTGGCGGCAAAAACAGCATCTTTTAGTCTGTCCCATTGCGAAAACGAGTTAAACACAAGGTGGTTGGAGATGCTAGCGATTTGCTCTATCTCATCATCTTTGTACGCCGGAGAGTATGTATGCACCTCCAGCCCAAGCTCCTCACGAGCAAGTATCGCCTCATTCAGGCCGCTAGCGCACGCCCCTTTTAGGTATCGCTTGACAAGAGGAAATGTCGCCCACATCGCAAAGCCTTTGAGTGCGAGGAGTATCTTGATGTCCGCCTCATCCATCACCCTTTTTAAGATTTTTAGATTATTTTCCAACAGCTCCTCTTCGCATACATAGCAAGGGGTCGGGACTTTGTCGATATAGCTCATTTTGACCTCAAAAAATTTTTGCCGTCATTTTATCGCACGAGCGTTAAGAGAGTGTGACAAAGCGGCAAAATTGTATAATTAAGTAAAAATTTTTGATGGGGTTAGTATGGGACGAGCGTTTGAATACCGCAAAGCGGCAAAGATGAAAAGATGGGGGAATATGTCAAGAATATTCCCAAAATTAGGGCGCGCTATCACGGTAGCAGCCAAAGAGGGTGTACCAGACCCTGCTATGAACGCCAAGCTAAGGGCAGCAATAGCTAATGCAAAGTCAGAGGGTATGCCAAAAGATAACATCGATGCGGCGATCAAGAGAGCAAGCGGGCGAGACGCGGTCGACTATACCGAAATAGTATATGACGGTAAAGGGGCACACGGCACGCTATTTATGATAGAGTGTGCTACAGACAATCCAACTAGAACAATAGCCAACATCAGAGCAATATTCACAAAAGCGGGCGGACAGATAGTCCCTAGCGGTTCGCTTGATTTTATGTTTTCTAGAAAAAGCGTATTTGAGCTTGAAAAACCAAGCAGCGTAGACCTTGAAGAGCTTGAACTTGGTCTGATAGATGCAGGACTTGAAGAGATGGTTGCGGATGAAGATACGGTGTATATATACGGCGATTATACAAATTTCGGTTCACTCTCAGCGGCGCTTGAAGAGCTAAAGATAGATGTCAAAAAAGCGGCTTTAGAGAGAATACCGACATCCCCAATAGATGTAACAGACGAGCAGATGTCCGAGATAGAGAAGATAATAGAGAAGATAGAAGACGACGACGATGTGCAAGCAGTCTATACAAATCTAGCATAAAGGCTAAAAATGAGTAGCGAATATCCTGTCGCAACAACCCAGCTGATAGTTACAAAAACTGATTTGGCGGGATATATCGTACACGCCAACGATGTATTTTGTGAAATATCAGGCTACCATAAAGAAGAGCTGATAGGCGAGGATCACAATATCGTCAGGCACCCAGATATGCCGCATATCGTCTTTAGGCTACTATGGAGCAAATTGCTTGATGGACAAGAGGTATACGCATTCGTAAAAAATATGCGAAAGGATGGCAGATACTACTGGGTATTCGCAAATGTCAAGCCAACAACCGATAAATACGGTGAAATAAACGGCTTTATATCAGTCAGAAAAGCGGCAAATAGAAACGGTGTGGCTCAAATAGATAGAATATACAAAAGACTAACATCACTAGAATTGCCGGGCAAGCTTGGTCAAGCGGCAGTCAAGCTCAAAGAGCTATTAGAATCAAAAACTATAAAATACAATGATTTTGCCCAGAGGCTACAAAAGGGAGAGCAATTTATTTAATTAATTAAATAATCATCTTCCATTATTTTAATTTATTATTTCAAATAGGTTTAATTATTAATAGCATAGAATTAGCATTATATTGCCAAATAAGGTTAAGTTTTGATATTTAGGGCGCTTCTGTTTTTGACTGTTTTTTATATTGCCGAACTATTCGCGCAAAATATAAAATTTGCGCCTCTACCAAAAGAGAAGGTCGAAACGCTAGAGAGGGAGTATAAGCCTTTTTTAGAGTGGTTATCAAACCAAACAGGCGACAACTATGAGCTTGTTATGAGCGTAGACTATCGCGACCTAACAAATAAAATAAAAAACGGCGAAATAGACATAGCATACCTTGGTCCGCTACCGTATGCGCTCATTAGGCAGCGCACAAACTTAGTAACTCCAATAGTAAAATTCTTGGATAAAAAGGCAAGTAGCGGCTATACCTGCTCTGTCATAGTTCATAAAAACTCCGGTATCGAATCGATAAAAGAGTTAAACGGCAAAAAAATATCGCTACCGCAAAAATTTTCCACATGCGGCTACTACAGCGCCAAAATAGCTTTTGACGCCAACGGACTAAAGTTTGATAACTACTCTTTTGACGGCAATCACGCCAATGTGGCGCTGAGTGTACTACTTGGAGAGAAAGAGTGCGGCTCGCTGCAAACTACATATTTTGATAAATACGCATACTTAGGGCTCAAAAAAATATATGAAAGCGAAAAACTTCCTGGATTTTTACTAGCCGCAAACAAACAAAAACTATCACCCGAAAAGATAGCTCAAATCAAAAACGCAATAGTAAAATTATTGCCGCTCACGAATGATAAAGACAGAGAGACGACACAAAATTGGGGCGAAAATATCAAATACGGAGCCGTGGGCGCCAATGAGCAAGAGTATGCAACAATCGTCGAAAAGCTAAAGAATATGGATGTGCTAAAATGAGCAAATGGCACAACACTACCCTTTTTAGAATTATCGTTCCGATATTTTTGATAAGTATCGCCGTAATTTGGCTAAGCGAACAATTTGTTGAAAAAATATTTGTAAAACAGATATCCAAAACAGCTATAAACGAGCTTGAGACGAGCACGGATAGACTCTATGGAGTCACAAAGAGCAGATATGAGATACTGTTTTTTAGTCACGGCGCAGACGAAAAAAACTTTAGAGAGCTTGAGCCGGCGGTAAAACAAGAGGCTATAAGAGATCTGAAAAGCATCTCAAAAGCTTCTACTTATCTTTTTTATCTATATGACGGCTCAAAATACATACCATTAAACGACAATAATCGATCAATCTCGTTTGAAGAGATAAAGCATTGGAACACAAACGGTCTTATCGGAGAAAACATTTACGCCAGCAAAGCTTTTTTGCCTTGGGGGTGGCGCTTTGTCGCAATATATGACCACGCAAAGCTAGAGGCGATTATCAAGGCAAACAAGCAGACGATAGCGCTGATTATCATAGCAGTAGCAGCTCTAATCGGACTAACTACCGTTATAATCCTATACAGGGCCGTCAATGTACCTTTTCGGCACATATTTGCGCATTTAGACAAGATACAAAACGGCGAATACGAGAGCGTATCATTCGATAAAATGGCGGCTGAAGAGATTAGAAACCTAGGGATGCATATCAACGATATGTCGCAAGGCTTAAAGGCAAAAAAAGAGGAGAGAGAGCAGCTCATAGAGCGCTTAAAAGAGGAGAGACTATATACAAAAACTATATTGGATAGCCAAACCAGTATCGTTATCGTAACAAATGGCAATGAGATATTGGACTGCAACCAAGCTTTTTTGGATTTTTTTACACCTTACAAAAAACTAGAAGAGTTTAAAAGTGTACATAGATGCGTATGTTCTTTTTTTGAGGGGTACGATGACGGAGAACAGCAGTACTTTGAGCCGTCAGAGGACGACTGGGTTAAAAAAGCGGTAGGCTTGGAGCAAAGAGCGTTAATGCGCAAAGACGGCATACCAAGGCATTTCGGTGTAAATGCAAAACAGCACAAACAAAACGGCGAAACTGTTTTTGTAGTAACAATGGACGATATAACGGCTCTTGTGGCGCAAAAAAATGAGCTTAGAAAAAGGCTCTACACAGATGCGCTAACTCACCTTCCAAACAGGACAAAACTGTTGCTGGATATGGTCGGCACGGAAGCGCCGGTACTTTTTCTTATCAACATAGACTCCTTTAGCACAATTAACGACCTTTACGGCTACAAAATAGGCGACCAGCTACTTTCACTGCTAGCCGCAAAACTAAACAAAGCAATTGTGCTTTTCAAAAGCGTATACAAGTTTGACAAAGAGCCGCACGGCTGGATGCTTTACAAGCTATCCTCGGACGAATACGCATTTTTGATGCCAGAAGCCCCGACAAAAGAGGAGCAAGAAAAAATAGCCTACTCAATATCTCATCTCATCGACAATGCCCACTTTTGGTGCCAAGGTATCGATATAGAAATAAAAGTAACAATAGGCATATCAGATAGCGACAAAATAACGCTAGACGACTGGGATAAACCGAAAAATACTATCTCCGACGCCGATATGGCTCTAAAAAAAGCAAAAAATGAAGGTCTGTCGTTTTTATTTTACAAAGATGAGATGGATCTCAAAACAAACTATATAAAAAACATAGAGTGCGCCAAAAAACTCAAAAATGCAATTGCAGAGGAGGGAATAGTTCCTTATTTTCAACCTATTCAAGAGATCAAAACGGGTAAAATCCAAAAATACGAAGTACTTATGAGGATGATAGATGACGGCGGTTGCGCAATCGGTCCGCTATCGTTTTTGGAAGTGGCAAAAAGCAGTAAGCAGTATGCGACGCTAACCCGCATAATCGTCCAAAAAAGCTTTGAATGGTTTGTTGACAAGCCGTATGAATTTTCTATCAATATCTCATATGAAGATATAACGGACGAGGAGACCAAGCGATATATTTTTGATATGCTACAAAAATACAACATTGGAGAGAGGGTCATTTTTGAGTTTTTGGAATCTGAGGGAATCAAAAATTACGAAGATGTAAAAGCATTTATCGAAGAGGTGCGAAAATATGGATGCAAATGCGCCATAGACGACTTCGGTAGCGGATACTCCAGCTTTGAGCACATATTGACGCTAAAAACCGAATACCTAAAAATAGACGGCTCAATCATAAAAAATATAGATAAAGACAACGACGCAAAAGCCGTGGCAAGAGCCATAGTATCATTCGCCAACGACCTAGGCATCAAAACAGTAGCAGAATTTGTCCACTCCCAAGAGATAATGGACACGGTAAAAGAACTAGGAATCACATACGCCCAAGGCTACCTAATCTCTGAGCCTAAGTCTTCAACGCATTAAATCATCCACTCTATCAAGTCAGCTAATTTTTATTTTGTTTTTTAAAAGTGGTTTTCTGGCTTTTGGGGACTCCACTTATTTATTCGCCCATTCAACACCCAACTGCAACATCATTTTCAATCATCAGCCAAACAATCAGATAATCTAGCATCTTCCATTTCTTCTAGCATTTTATTAAAGAACACCTCATAGGGCGTCTTGTATCCCAGTGCTTTTCTAGGTCTATGATTTAAAATCTATCTTGTATCTCTGTCAAGCGAACCCTTAAAGTAGCCCCTTTAATTTACCGGCGCCTAAACTTATTTACTAAATATCTGATTGTGAGACCTAAGGCTGAGTATATAATTGACTTTGTAACTAAAATTTGATACCATCCATTTTATGGCAAAACACGACAAACTTTTTGAAAATTGGATGGTAGCAGCTCAATGGTGAAATTCGTCCACAAAGACA
>DIZY01000090.1:1191-19707 GCA_002428055.1 Helicobacteraceae bacterium UBA6016 | reverse complement strand
GTGACAACGCTCTCATCGATATGCGTCTTGTCGCCCGCCACAAAGAGCCTCTCTTTTGCCTCAAAAAACGAGCTTATGTTGCTCTTTTGCGAGTGCCCGAAAGCCAAATCTATCTTGCCGGCATCATATAGCTTTTTGCCCTCCGTATCCACGCCGCACCCCGTGAAGAGTATCTTTGTATTTGGGTTTTTGCTTTTTACTTTGGATATGTACTGCCTCACTCCCGCATCCGCACCGTTTGTGACCGTGCAAGAGTTGACGACTACGATGTCCGCCTCGTTTTCGTCGTTTGTCAGCTCATACGCACCGATGTTTTCTATCATCACTTGCGTGTCAAACATATTTGTCCGACAACCGAATGTTTTAAAGTATATTTTTTTCATAAAAATTTCATTTTCTCGCTATCAAATATCCGGATATTATTATAAGTCCCATTCCCAAAAAGCCTATCAGCGTAGGCCATGCGTCGCCTATGAGAAGCCCGAGAACTACGCCAAAAAGTATGCTAAAGTAGCTGACCGTACTGACTATCCCAGCCTTGGCATAAAAATACGCTTTCGTCATCAGCAGCTGCCCCGCCGCCGACAAAGCCCCCACAAGTAACAGTAACGGCAGTTCGTCCGTATTTGGCTTCACAAAGCTTCTGATTATCTCGCCCTCTCCAAGCACAGCGGATAAAGACATAAGCAATATCGGCAGTATCGTCCCAAACCCCATAAAAGAGAGCACCACAAATCTATGGTCGAAATCGTCTTTTAGCTTGCGTATCGTGGTGTATGCAAGAGCGGCGCAGAGTCCGCCGAATACGCCGATAAGATTGGCGTACGCCATCTGCACTCCCTTGTCAAACCCGATGACAAGCACGCCCAAAAACCCTATAAAGATAGCGGCTATCTTGGCGGCGGTGAGTCTCTCTTGAAGGAGCAAAAACCCCAGAAGAGCGCTAAAAAGCGGCTCCGTCTTTGAGATGGTCATCGCATCGGCTAGATGCACGAGACTGACATTGTAAAAAAAGGCGATAAGTGCGACCGTGCCGATAAACCCCCGAAACAAAAGCAGATGAAGTTTTGAAGCCTCAAACTTTCCCCGCACCGCAAAGCGAAAAACGAACGCTAGTATCACGATGCCTATAAAGTTTCTAAAAAATGTTATTTCCAACGCCCCCAGCCTAGAGACGAGCTTCGCACACATCGCAACTATCGAAAATAGAAGCGTGGCGGTTAGCATATAAAGGACGGCTTTTTGTTCTTTTGTTATTATCACGGCAGAATTTTACTAAAAAGGGTCTGATTTTGAGAAAATACGGATACGACGAGTTTGCGGGTGACATAAAAAAGCTTGCAAAGATGGTGGCGGAGTTTGAAGCGGATGGCATACTCTTCATAGCCAGAGGCGGCGCTACGATGGCGCACTTTCTGGCCATGCACACGGGTGTACGCAAGATGTACGCCATCAACACGTTCTCATACGAGGGACAGACGAAACTAGGCACACCTATAGTCGGCGAACTGCCAAATCTCACAGATGCGGACAAAATCATCGTAGCCGACGAGATAGTAGACAGCGGCGAGACGCTAAAAGCGGTAGTCGAAAAGTTGCAAGCCGCATATCCAAATAAAAGCTTCAAAACAGTCTCACTGTTTCAGCGGGAGAGTGCCGTGGTTAAGGCTGATTATTGCCTACATTTGACGGATGAGTGGGTGGAGTTTTTTTGGGAGAGGGATGGCGGCGAGGCTCAGTAGCTTTTGAGTAAAATTACGCCCAAATAAAACAAAGAGAGAACAAGATGGCAAAGAATAATCAAAACACGCAACACGAAGATGATGTAACACTCGAAGAGATGAGCGCCGTGCTTCAGGAGATGTTGAGAGCGGCTCTGTATTTTGCGGGGGTCAAAAAGAGCAGTCTTGACGATGCGGCGGATTTGTATCTTGACGCTATTGACGATGTGTTCGGCGAAGAGGAAGACGGCATGCTTGGCATTGAAGAGATTATCAAAGTCGTAGAGCATGTAAAAAAAGAAAATCCGGAGTTGTTTGCTAAATAATGAGACTATTTCATCTATCACACACCGACCTTGACGGCTACGGGTGTCAGTATGTCTCCTCAAAGTTTATAGAAAACGGCAGATATTTCAATTCCAATTACGGCAATGAGATAAACGCCAGACTAAAGCAGATAACCTCCGAGATAGAGGCTCTTGGCGACAAGGACGAGCAGATACTTTTCCTTATCACCGACCTCAACCTTACGACGCAAGATTGCAGGTATCTGGATGACAAAATCCGTGCGCTAAACACTAGCGGATTTAGTATCGAGCTAAAACTGCTTGACCATCACATAAGCGGCGAGGAGCAGGCCAGAGAGTTTGACTGGTATACGCTGGACAACAACAGATGCGGTACAAAGCTTACTTACGACTACTTCGGCGAGCTGGATGAAACGACCACTAGGCTTGTCAACGCCATCAATGCGATAGACCTTTGGAAAGAAAATGAGCCGCTTTTTGAATTTGGAAAGACGCTGATGAGGCTAATTTCCGAAGCAAAAGAGCTAAACAAGCTTATTTTCCCGAGTGAGAGCGTGGCTTATAAGCTTTATGCGCTTGAGAAGGCAAAAGAGTTTTTGGATAGAGAAGATGCTCATATAGCGTTGGATGATGCAATTCACTTTCTTAAAAAAGATTTTTTGAGAAACGGAGCGGCTAACGATACGCTGGATAATCTATCTTGTAGATTCGTAACGGCTCTGTTGGCTACAAAAAAAGATGAATTTACCGTCGAATACGCCGGATATACGGGGTTTCTTACCGTATCTATCGGAAATGTATCGGTTATCGCAAACGGCTTTTTATCTGCAAATGAAGAGTACGACTTTTTTATCGATGTCTCGCCAAAGGGCAATATAGGGCTTCGCTCTAGCAATAAAGCCGATGTTAGCGAGATAGCAAAGACTCTTTTCGGCGGCGGCGGACACAAAAACGCTAGCGGCGGCAGAGCGAATAATATAAAAGAGTTTTTTACATACGCCGAGTACAAAAAAGCTATAGAGACAATAATGAAAGCGGGAGAGGCATAATTGGAAGCGATTGAGAGTTATCAAAACTATTTTGCATTAGGGGTTTTGCTAAATATCGTAGCAACGGTAGGATTTGGAATATACAAAGCCTCAAACATCTCCGAGCCGGAGGCTATCTATCTTATCAGCACCTATGAGGCAAAAGCCAATATAGCCAAAATAGCGATATTGTGGTGTGCGCCGTTTTTAGGATTTTTGTATGTATTTAAAGAGATTTTGATGCTTCAGGTGGGGTATTTAAACCGCGGTCTTACGGTATTTAATTATGTGGAAGATAAAGTAAAAAAACACTCTAAAGAGAGGTAAAAACCTCTCTTTTCTCAACCGAATTTACCGGTAATATACTCTTCAGTTAGTTTTTCAGCAGGATTAATAAATAGCTCTTCAGTCTGTCCAAGCTCAATCAAATCACCTATGTACATAAACGCCGTGTAGTCCGATACCCTTGCAGCTTGTTGCATATTGTGCGTTACGATGATGACCGTAAGCTTCTCTTTTAACTCAATAATGAGCTTTTCAACCGCAAGCGTAGATATTGGATCAAGCGCCGATGTCGGCTCGTCAAATAGTATTACTTTTGGCTCTACCGCTACCGCTCTTGCGATACAAAGTCTTTGCTGTTGACCGCCCGATAGAGAGTTGCCGTCTGCGTTTAGCCTGCTTGATACCTCATCCCATAACGCAGCACCCTTTAAAGCCGCCTCTACTCTTCCCTCAAGCTCTGATTTGTTTTTGATGCCTTGGAGTCTTAGCCCGTATGCGACATTGTCAAAAATGCTCATTGGAAACGGAGTCGGTTTTTGGAATATCATGCCTATGTTTAGTCTAAGGTCGATAAGGTCTACATCTTTGTCGAGAAGATTTTTTTTCGTATCTTCAAAGAGTATTTCGCCCTCATATCTATTGCCTGGGTATAAGTCGTGAATTCTATTAAAAGACCTTAAAAGCGTAGTTTTGCCGCATCCTGACGGACCGATAAGCGCCGTAATTTTGTTTTTTGCTATCGGCATATTGATATTTCTTAGGCTTGGCGCTGTAGTGCCTTTGTAGTAGAAGTTAAAGTTTTTTACCTCTAGCTCTAAAGCCTCTTTTACATTTGCTATAGTCGACATATTTTACCTTTTACCTTTTTTGATATTCATAATAACTCTACTTAGTATGTTGACAAACAGTACGGCAAAAGTAAGTATCGCCGCCGCCGCCCAGCCTAGTTGCTGCCAGTCTTCGTATGGGCTTGATGCGTATCCGAACATCGTAACGGTCAAAGAGGCCATCGAATCGTTCATATTGAGACTGAAAAAGTTGTTATTAAACGATGTAAAGAGTAACGGAGCAGTCTCTCCCGCAACCCTTGCGACACCAAGCAAGATACCCGTCATAAGACCGACAGCGGCGCCTTTATATACAACTTGGAATATTACTTTCCATTTCGGTGCGCCTAGCGCATACGCCGCTTCCCTTAGCGTTTGAGGCACAAGACTTAGCATGTCATCGGTCGTTCTAATGATGACTGGAATGGCAAGTATCGCAAGCGCCACGCTTCCGGCCCAGCCGGAGAAGTGATGTACGGGGGCTACCATAATGCCGTACACGAATACACCGACAACGATAGAGGGGGCAGACATCATAATGTCTGAAAGGTCTCTGATGAAGTTTGCTATTTTTGAGCCGGCGCCGTACTCGCTAAGATATGTACCGGCTAGCATGCCGACCGGAATACCGATACCCATTGCAATACTTGTTAGTATTAGATGTCCTACAAGCGCCTGTCTAAGACCACCGCCTTCCATTCCGGGAGGCGTTCCATCTTTTGTAAATGTATCAAGAGATATAACCGAAAGCCCCTTGATTAGCAAAATACCTATAATCCAAAATAGTATAGCGATACCGACTAGTGCGGCTAGTGTTGATAGCGCAAGGACTATCGTATTTATTATTTTTCGTCTGTTTTTGTGCATTTTAGCTTCTTTCTTTTTTCAAAAAGAGTAATTTGGCTGTCGCTATAATCGCAAAACTTACGACAAACAAGAGCAACGCAAGCAGGTATAAGCTTGAATAGTAAATATCGCTATCCGCCTCTGTAAACTCATTCGCAAGAGTTACCGGAATGCTTGTCGCAGGCTCCAAAATACTTGCCGGAATCCTCTGTGCATTACCCATAACGAATGTTACCGCCATCGTCTCGCCAAGCGCTCGACCTAAGGAGAGAATAATAGAACCTATAACACCTATTTTTGCGTAAGGCAATACGACATCTTTTATAACATCCCATTTTGTTGCGCCCAGAGCGTACGCAGACTCTTTTAAGATATCCGGAGTCGTATTCATCGAATCTCTAGTGATTGACGCCGTAAACGGAATTATCATAATGGCAAGGATTAGACCGCCTGTAAGAAGTCCCATACCCGAGCCGCCGGTAACATCTCTGACTATCGGCACAAAGTAAAAAAGTCCCCACATGCCGTATATGACAGACGGTATAGCAGCCAAAAGCTCTATTAGTGTACCGGCGGTGCCTTTTATCCTAGCGTGCGCTATTTCGCTCAAAAATATAGCAATCCCGATAGCAATCGGCGTCGCCACTATCATGGCTATTATGGTACTGATTATGGTACCGTAGATTGAAGGGAGCGCCCCGAATGTCTCCATGTTTGGCGCCCAAATTTCACCGGTTAAAAAGCTAATCCCAAATGAGTCAATGGCAGGCTTTGCATCTATGTAAAGAATGACAAAAATAGCCACCAAGACAACAAATACAGAGAGCGCCATAAGTCTAGATAGACTTTCGAATACGAAGTCGCCAAAATTGATATTTTTCATCACCTAAAGTACCCTATTTATCACTGCGTTGTGTAGTGTTTTGTATCTCTTGAATTATATATAGCATCGGTTACGGAATTGTTACCCTTGGGTTTTTAAAACTCTTTTTTTACATTCAGGAGCGTAATCAAATTTAGTTTGTCCAAAAGCTCGTACAGGTCAGCGCTATATACGAAAATTGCAATTTTAGCATTATCTTTTTGAACCATTTTTAGAAGCGTACCGATAATGGAGGAAGTGATGATGTAAGAGTCTACAATATGTATATCTACTTTTGCACCAGGTTCTTTAAGTAGTACCTCGGAGATGCTTTTTTTGAAAATCGTACTGTCTTCTATGGTCTTAATAACCTCTTTTACGGTAATTTTGTAGCCGTTGGCGCTTTGCGAGGTCTCTATTTGCACAGCAAATCCTTTCTGTTTTTCGTTGATGTTTTGACGATTGTAAGAAAAAAACTCTTAGTCGTTAATAAATAAACTATTTTTTTAATCTAATTGTTTTAAAAAATGTCGTCTTATTGCCTGTTTCGCTGAAGAAAATCCCGTCCGTTATATCGTTTGCCATCCATACGCCTCTGCCGGAGTATTTGTCGTTTTCTTCAACATATATAGTTTTTAACGCCTCTGAAAATTCAAAACCGCTTCCAGGGTCTTTGATGCCAATTTCTAACATTAGTCTGCCAATTTTTGTTTTTGAGACCGTTAACTCCACCTCTATTTTTTTTATTACCCTGGAGCTATCTATCTTCGCCAAAAACTCCTCATAGCTATCCTCCTCTATAAGCCTTTGCTTCTCCGCAGGGGATAGATTAAGAGCGCCGTGCTCAAAAGCGTTCATTAAAAGTTCGCTAAATACTAAAAGAGCTTCAGACGAGTCTCTTTCGTTTATCTCTATCTGGTCCAGCATCTGCTCTATCTCTTTGTTTAGCCAAATAACATCGGATAGCTTTGAGTCTATCTCTATTTTTTTGGAATAAATATCCTCTTTTGAAGATATTGTAGAGATAAAAATAAGCGTCATATCATCGTCTAGTTTCGAAACCTTACCTTCAAAAGTTCTCAAAAATTGCCTCATTAATACCGAATTTTTAAAATCTGCTTCAATGTGTCTTGAGTACGGTTTGCCGTCTTTTGTAGGGCTTTCGTTCAAGCCATCCGAGTACATTGCTATCTTGCTTATATTTGAAAGCGAGACCTCATCTATTGCGTCGGTGGCAAGAAATGACATTATAGGGGGATTGTTTGGTTTTATACTTTCAATTTCATTGTTTTTTTCTATAAGTATTGGTGGCATACCGTAATTGGCAATTCTCATACTTTCGCTTTTTATGTCAAAATCCATAAAGGCAACACAGAGAAGCTCATCTTCCAAGAGTTGTTTTTGTATAAAGTGACAAAATGAACGGACTATTGCATCAAGACTAAAGTCACTATGTTCTATCGCACGCTCTATACTGTTATTTATAAAAGATGTGGATTGGATGCTTGTAACGGATGCGCTAAGCCCTTTGCCCATGGCATCTACGATATAAAAAAGATACCTATCCTCTGTTAGTTTGATAGCCCCTAAAGTATCGCCGCTTAGAATGTCGAGCGGTTTATAATAAGAATCAAACAGCCAGCCGTTTTTGAACAGGTGCGAGACCTCGTCTTTTATTATCTTTTTTTGTTTTCTGAAGGCGTCTTGTTGCTGTGTGTTATGGTATCTCTCTTGATACTTGAGTAGTTCCAGTTCTTGTCTTTTTGCTGTTTCGTGCGCCGTAATATCGCTAATTGTCAGTATTTTTTTTGTTTCATTTAAAACCTCAGCCTGTGTCAGCTCGAAAGCATATATGCCGTCCAACCCTTTTATAAGACTTTTAAAATCACCGCCATTTGATAGTAGTTCAAATATCATTTCGTCATTTTGTACGGAGTGATAGCCGTCATATTGCATAAGTTTTGAATTAATCCTAAAATCAGGTTGCGGGTCAAATGCTTGCTCAAATGAACGGTTGTAGTTTTCCAGATTGAGGCGTGAATCGAATATTGCTATAAAATGTTTTTGCGCATCCAGTATCGCCCTGATGTATGCCAGACCGCTCTTTAGACTATTTTGGAGCTTAAAGAGTTTTGTTTGGTTTTTAACTCTTGTGAGTATCTCCGTTTTATCAAACGACTTCGCGACAAAGTCTACGCCGCCCACTTCAAAACCTCTTAGCTTTGTCTCCAAATCATCAAATGCGGTCAGGAAGATTATGGGAATATCTTTTGTTTTTGAATTATGTTTTAGAATTTTGCAGGTTTCAAAACCGTCTATGCCTTTACCCATCTGTATGTCGAGAAGTATCGTATCGACCGAGATATTTTGTAGAAGCTCTATGGCTTCTTCGCCGCTTGATGCGGTAAATACCTCAAACCCCTCTTTTTTTAGTATCATAGTAAGTATCTGCACAATTGTTTTAGTGTCGTCAACAATGAGCACCTTTGCGCTACTATCCGTTTGAACTGGGAGCATCTAATGCCTTTATTTTGTTATTATGCTTTTGATACAATTGCCACAATTTTTTCATAAACTAACTAAAAGGTCTGTTTTTATGGATTACGAACAAGAAGAGTCAAAATATCTGCTTCATACCTATAAAAGAAACTATGTAAACTTCGTAGACGGCAGCGGCGCAAGGCTGTATGACGAGAACGGCAAAGAGTACATAGATTTTATGTCCGGTATCGCCGTTAATTCGGTCGGATATAAACACCCCGCACTTGTAAAAGCGGTAAGTGAAGCGATAAACGGAGTACATCATATCTCAAATCTCTTTTATATCGATTCGCAAATGAAAGCGGCGAAGAAAATCAAAGAGCTCTCAAAGATGGATATAAGGGTATTTTTTGGCAATAGCGGAGCCGAAGCGAACGAAGGCGCTATCAAAATAGCTAGAAAATATGGCGAGGCAAACTTCGAGACCAAAAGATACAAAATAATAACCATCAAAAACTCTTTTCATGGACGAACGATAACGACGCTAAAAGCAACGGCGCAAGACAGGTTTCATGACTTTTTTGGCCCTTACCCGGATGGTTTTGTGCATGCCGAAAATATTGAAGACGCAATAGCTAGAATAGACGAACATACTGCTGCCGTGATGCTTGAGCCTATACAGGCAGAGGGTGGCGTGTATGCGTTTGCCAAAGAGGAGCTTGTGAGGCTACGGGAAGAGACGAAAAGACAGGGCGTGCTACTTATGTTTGACGAAATCCAGTGCGGTATTTTTAGGAGCGGCGAGTTTTTGGCGTGTCAGACATACGGTATAGAGCCGGATGTGTTTACCCTTGCCAAAGGTCTTGCTGGGGGAGTGCCGATAGGCGCTGTCTGTACGACGCTAAAAGATGCATTTAGTCCTGGAGACCACGGCTCTACATTTGGCGGTAATCCGCTTTCTACTAAGGCGGCCGTTGCGGTGCTCGGTGTTTTGGATGAGGAGTATAAAAGCGGCATCCTTGCGTCAACCATAGAGAGTTTTGAGAAACATTTGAATGGGGTAGTTTCTGATTTTCCTCATCTGTTTGAAAAAAGCGTGGGACTAGGACTTCTCAGAGGTCTAAAAGCAAAAAGCGACGAGATAATGCAAAATGCGATAACCGAGGGGTTTAAAGAGGGTGTGCTCGTTATCAAATCAGCGCAAAGTACTGTTCGATTTTTGCCATCCATCACAATCAAAGAAGATGAAATAGAAGAGGGGTTTGCAAGACTCCGTGTCGCGCTTTCTCGCATATCGGGCTAGGCAGTTGAGATTTTCGGAGTATATGGGTGATTGGCTCTACGGAGAGGGTGGCTATTACAAAGGCGTAGGGCAGGTCGGGCGAGAGGGAGATTTTCTTACCTCTCCTAGCGTGTCGATGTTTTTTGGCGGAGCGCTGGCTAATAAATTTGTCTCATTGGTGCAAAGCGGCAAGCTTGCAAAAGACTCTATAGTCTGTGAATTTGGAGCAAACTCTCTTTTTGCTATCAAAGATTTTGCCTCGTTTTTGGCGGGGCTCGCCCCAGAGCTTCTCAAAACCGTAAAGTTTGTCATAGTCGAAAAGCAGACTACGACGGCCGAGTTTCAGCAAAAAGAGCTGCGAGAGTTTTTTTCGGATGTTGATTTTGAGATTGTTGAGAGTTTGAGCGGATATGAAGATAGGGATGCTTTTGTGTTTGCCAACGAGATATTTGACGCTTTTGCATGCGAGCTGTTCTTGGACGGCAAGAGTGCCGTTGTAGAAAACCATAAAATTGAATTTACCGGGTGCGAGCAAGAGACGGTTGAAGCCGCAAAACTCCTCGGAGTGACAAAAGGCGAGGTGGCGGTAGGGTATGAAGAGTTTGCAAAAGAGCTATACGGCTCCTTTAAAAATAGCTATTTCGTCACATTCGACTACGGGCAGGATTTTCCTAGAAACGACTTTTCCATACGGGCATACAAAGAGCACAAAACCGAGCCGCTTTTTGCAATAGAGAATTTATGTGATTTTTTCAAAAACTCCGACATTACATACGATGTCAATTTTTCCCATCTGAAAGATGCTTTTACGGGGGTCGGCTTTGAATTTGCGGAGTATAAAAATCAAGCTTCGGCAATGATAGATTTTGGTATTTCGGATCTGCTCCAAATTTATCTACAAAAAGCCGGAGAAGCGGTGTATCTACGGGAAGCGCAAAAGGCAAAAGCGCTTATATCGCCGGAGGGTTTTGGCGAGAGATTTAAGATGATTAGTTTTACGAAAGGATTGAAATGAAAATAGTTCTTAACGGAGAAACTAAAGAGGTGAATGATGGTATTAGTCTCTTTGCGCTTATGGAGCAAGAGGGGGTAACGGGTAAAGTGATGGCAGCTGCGATAAATATGCAGATAGTAAAAAAAGAGGATTGGGGTACAAAAAGCTTAGAAGAGGGTGATAAAGTAGAGCTGCTTCAGTTTGTAGGCGGAGGGTAAATAAAAGCGGCGGCAACGGCGTAATCACCGTCGTGAGTGATAGAGAGATGTACTCTTTGTATACCGCCAAACTCTTCTGTGGCTTTGTCGCTAAGTAGCGCAAACGGCGCTCCCACCTCGGACTTTCGTATCTTTATATCCAAAAATCCAAGTTTTGCCGATATGCCGCACCCTAAAGCTTTTGATACCGCCTCTTTTGCTGCCCATTTTGCGGCGATGCTTGATATATTTTTGGAGTTTTCTATCTCATCTTCATCCAAAAACTTTTTCAAAAAAAGTTCGCCGTGTCTATCCACGGCTTTTTGAATACGAGCTATTTTTACGAGATCGATGCCTAGCAAAATTACTGGACTACGAAGTTTGTAAAGTAAACATTTTTAACTCTGCCGTCTTTTAGTTTTTCGTTTACTTTTTCCATTATTTCGTTTTTAACGCCCTCTTTGCCTTTGAGATTCATAAGCTCTTCTGCAGTCTTTGAGGATACGACCGTAATAATCTTATCGGTTACCATCGCTTTTTTTGCAAGCATTTCCGGAGCTAGTTCTTGGGCATCTAGTTCAAGCGCTACTGATAGCTTAGCGTATCTTGCGCCGCCTTCGCTCATTAGATTGATGATTAGACCGTCTACGGCAAACATAGGTCCAACCGTCAAATCATCCCCGCCGTGCCCATTATCTTTTTTCTTTTTATCGGCTGGTTTTGCGGCATGCGCATCACCGCCATGAGCCGCATCTGCGCCTTCTTCGCCGCCTTTTAGCATCAAAAACGCAAGCGCTCCGCCCACTACGATTACCAAAACAAGAACTACGGCTACAATGATTATAACCGTCTTGCTTTTCTTGGGCTGCTCGGCGCCCTCGGCTTTTTCTTTTTCTTCAGCCATGTCTGCCCCTATTTGCTAGTCAACCTATTCATAACACTAAGCACTTCTTCCATTTTTTGGTCGACTTGCGCTAAATCTTCGGTTAGTTTGTTCATCTCTTTTGCATTGTTGTTCAAAGAATCTGAATTGTCGCCTATTGCTTGAACTACGACGCTAATTGTAGCGTTTATTTCCGTTAAGCTTTTTTGCGTTCTCTCTGCAAGTTTTCTTACCTCATCGGCAACAACCGCAAACCCTCTACCGTGCTCTCCTGCTCTTGCAGCTTCTATTGCCGCATTTAGCGCAAGAAGATTTGTTTGGTCTGCTATATCGCTAATTACGGTCAAAATTCCCTTGACCTGCTCCGCATCAGAGCTTAGTCTTGCAAGGTTATCAGCCAGTTCATTTTGCTTATGCGATGCGTCCATAATTCTTCCGGTAGTTCTTTCTACTATGTGGCTTAGCTCTTTAAAGGTAGTTTGCTTGAGGGTATCTATGGCGCTTTCAAGTTCGCCGGCTTTATGCTCTAGCATTTTTGCAGACTCTTCATTTTGTTTTTCGGCCTCTTGCAGTGCATCACCCAAAGAGTTTACGCCCTCAAGCATCTCTTTCATCTGTCCACCAAGGCTACCCGTGTCGATTTTGGCGTTATATTTTTTATCGCCATACTCTTTAAGAGTTTTGTTTGATTTTTGGAGACTATCTTCAATGCTATCTAGCATACCGTTGATGGTTTTTGCAAGTACTTTTATTTGAGGCGTATCCGAAGTTGAGCCTGCTCTGCAGTCATAGTACCCGCTGGCGACCTTGGATGCCAAAAGTACCATCTCTCCGGTCACTTTCATATCCTGTTGAGTTTTGTTTATGTATATCTCAGCAGCTTTTTCAAGTTTACGCAGTAGTTCGGCTACTTGTCCGCTACCTTCTACTTCGGGTAGTGTGAGAATATTTCTCTTACCGTTCATCAGCTCCGTTAACTGCCCTAAAAACTCTTCTAGCTTATCAAGCTTTGCATTTCCAAAAAACATTATTTATCCGCCCTTGTCTTGTTTAGTTTAGTGTTTTGTAAAGCTCTTCGGCTTTTTTGATTTCGTCTCTTGTTGCCATTCTTCTGCAAGACATATAACCTCTTTTGCTTCCACAGCTTATCATTGGGTAGACGGTAGCAAATACCCAGTAAAAGCCTCCGCCTTTAACGGCGTTTTTGACAATTCCAGTCCATACTTTTCCGCTTTGTACGGTTTGCCATAAATCTTTAAAAGCGGCTTTGGGCATATCATTGTGTCTTACGATATTATGGTTTTTGCCGAGCAACTCTTCTCTTTTGTAGCCAGCTATTGCGCAAAAATCTTCGTTGGCGAATGTGATAACGCCTTTCTCATCGGTTTCCGAGACCAAAAAATCGCCTTCTGAAAGTGTATACTCTCTTTCCATTTAATAAACTCCGAATTGTGTAAAATGCCGTAAACAGTATGTATTTCTTAGTTAACAGTAAAACAGATAAAAAAAGGCTTAATTTATTATAAAAGGGTTGCTTTTGTTTGCCGTATGAAATATTATCGTACCGTATTTTTTTGAGAGATGGCGCATGAGCATTTTTTGTATGACGGGTTCAAAAGATGGCACAAACCAGGCGTTGTTTGATATTGCTACAATAATTTGCGGTTTGTCTTCGTATAGTTTTTTGCTAGTCGCCTCATAGCATATTGCATTTCTAAAAACCACCCCTTTTACCTCAAAGTCGCTCGGCTTATCCGCCGTCTTGTAGTCGTCTGCTCCGTCAAAAAAGAGGTCGTTGACTATTTTTGACATAAATTCAGGAAGCGGATTTACCTCTCCGAAAGGCACAGCGACAACTTTGTCAAACATATATGCTTCGCCGTCTTTGAATAGATAAGAGGAGTTGTAGGTCATACTGTTTTCAAGCTTCAGCGCACCGGCAAGTATCGCTATATCAAAGCTTTTTTGTTTAAGGGCTTCCATTATTTGCGGTGACTCGTTCAAAAAATATGGAAAAGCGGTCTCGGGAAGCACGACCAAATCAGCGCTGTTTGATATAGCCTTGTCAATATGTACAAAATTTTCTCTTGTAATCCGTAGTTTAAATCTATCGTCCCACTTTTCATTTTGTTTTATATTTGTTTGAACAAGCTCTACTTTGATATCTGGAAGCTGTTTTTGTGCATTTTGATTAATAGTTATGGCGACCGCAAATAACGGTATGGCTAAAAATTTTAAAATCTTTTTTGCTCTTACGATAAGGGCTACGGCGCACAAAATAGCCAGCATCTCAAGCTTTGAAGCCCCAAAATATGAAGATGAATAGAGTATCTCAGGGCGGAGCCAGTCAAAGCTGAGAGGAGCTAAATAATCAAAAATAAAAGCTACGATAATAATGCGAAGCCAAAAAAGTTTTGCGGATAAAAAGCCGATAACCCAAAACAATACTCCGTAGTAAAAAAACGCAAACCCCCAGACAAAAGGTACGAGCCAAAGCATGTCATAGTAATAAAGTGAAAAGCTAATCCAATAAAACCAAAGGAGTCCGCTAAAACCGCCAAACCAAAAAAGCTCCTCGCGCTTAAATATAAAAAAGGCAGACAGGGCAAGCGGTGCATAAAGCGTAAACAGGAGTTTTGACTCTACTTTAAGCCCCTCAAAAACTATCGGCAAAAAAAGCGCGCAGGCCGCCAAAAAGCCTTTTATAATGACGCTTTTGTTAAAATCAAACCAAATCGCCGTATTTTTAATTTTTTCTTTAAAGGGTATTCTTATATGGAAGCTGTTGTTCAAATTCTGCCTTTAGTCGTATTGTTCGGTATTATTTATGTGCTTGTTATCAGACCTCAACAGGTTCAAGCAAAAAAACACAAAGAGATGGTCGAGGCTCTTGCAAAAGGTGACAAAATAATAACCGCTGGCGGTATACATGCCGAGGTTGTTAAAGTTGAGACTGATTTTATCAAAGTCAAAATAAACGACGAAGGTACAATAGTTAAGCTGTCAAAAGATTTTGTCGCTAGAAAAATCGAAGACACTACTGCCGCATAATGAAAAAATCAAACATTAGACTATGGATATTCATAGTCACTACGGTTATCGGGATACTGCTTTGTGTCCCATCTCTCACCGGTGCGGACTTTTTTGCCAAAGTAAAACTAGGTCTTGACCTGCAAGGCGGTCTCTATACGGCTCTTGGCGTAAAAACCGAGGAAGCCGTAGAGGCAAAGCTCAAAACTACGGCTTTAGGCTTTAAATATCATGCGGAAAAAAACGACATACTTATAGACTCTCTCAAAATAGAGCCGCATAAGTTTAGTTTTGTGCTGATAGACAAAGAGGCTAAGCCAAAATTGGATGAGTATTTCAAAAAAGATGCCGGACTCATTGTTGCCTATAACGGTGAAAATGCCGAAGTTTCTCTAACCGCCAAAGAGATAGCGATAACAAAAGAGTTTGCGGTAAGTCAAGCGGTCGAGACTATTAGAAACAGGCTTGACCTGTTCGGTCTTGCAGAGCCTAGTGTAACAAGGTCGGGAGCGGACAATATCATCGTTGAGCTTCCCGGCGTCAAAAGCCAAGCTGAAGAGCAAAGAGCAAGAGAGCTTATTGCAAAAACGGCGAAGCTAGAACTGATGGAAGTGGAAAACGGCAGAAGCGACGCTTATAATATGGGCGATACGGAATTAAAAGAGGCTTCCCTTAGAGTGCTTGCAGATTATAAAAATCCAAACGAAAAGTTCGTAGTAAGAGATGTTCCGGTGCTTGACGGCTCAATGCTTACGGACGCAAAAGTCGGTTACGATAACAATGGACAATCTGCTATAGAGTTCAAGCTAAACTCGCAAGGCGCATCAATATTCGGCGACTTTACGGCAAAAAGCGTAGGCAAGAGACTTGCTATCGTGCTTGACGGCAAAGTATATTCTGCTCCGTCTATCAAAGAGAGAATAGGTGGCGGAAGCGGACAGATAACGGGACACTTTACGCCTGAAGAGGCTAGAGACCTTGCTATCGCTCTTCGCTCTGGCGCACTGCCCGCAGGTGTAGTGCTACTGGAGAAAAGAAGTGTAGGCCCTTCTCTAGGAGCCGACAGTATCCATGCAAGCCTTATGGCGTTTGTAACGGGTGGTATTTTGGTATTTGTATTTATGGTGTCTTATTACGGTGCGGCGGGAATGTTTGCCAATATCGCTCTCATCTCAAATATTATTTTGATAGTTGCCGTAATGGCGATGTTCGGTGCCACAATGACGCTGCCCGGAATGGCCGGTCTTGTGCTTACCATCGGTATGTCGGTTGACGCCAATGTTATTATTAATGAACGGATAAGAGAGCTTCTTAGGCAGGGAATGCCTATTAAAAAGGCGATAGAAGAGGGCTACAATAACGCTATGAGCGCAATCGTAGACTCGAATGTAACAGCCGTAATTGCCGCTGTCGCAATGTATGTTTATGGTACCGGACCTATTAAGGGGTTCGCAGTCGTTATGGCTATCGGAGTACTTATCTCGATGCTTACGGCGATAGTTGGTACGCATGGACTATTTGACGCATTTTTATCAAGAATAGAGAGAAGCAGAAATATCAGATTGTGGTTTGGTATGCCAAACAGCTACCTAAAAGGCGGGAAATAATGGAATTGTTTAATAACTCCAAAACCTATGATTTTATGGGTAAAAACAAGATTATTTTTTCCGTTTCCGCTGTTGTTATGGCTTTTTGCGTCTACTTTATGCTTGTGCATGGCTTCAAGCTTGGTGTTGACTTTGCTGGCGGTACGGTTGTGCAACTAAAGTACGATACTAAGCCGAATACGGAAAAAATTAGAGAGATACTCAAAACAAGCGAGTTTAAAGGCGCAGAGATACAAGAGTTTGGCAAAGAAAATGAGATACTTGTTCGTTTCCAGACAACAAATCAGAGTGTTACAAAAGATACGGGAGATGCCATATCTAAGTTGCTCGCTTCTACAGGGAAATTTGAAGTAAGAAGAGTTGAAATAATAGGTCCTAAAGTCGGTGACGAGCTTCGCCAAAAGGGAATTATGGCGATGCTTATATCGTCGCTCGGAATACTTCTTTATCTTGCGTTTAGATTTGAGTGGAGATTTGGTCTTGCCGCACTTCTTGGCGTTATTCACGATGTAGCTATTACTGCCGGAGCGGTAGCGGTGGTCGGTATCGATTTTGACCTTACAGTATTGGCTGCTCTTCTCACTCTAATGGGGCACTCTATTAACGACACGATTATCATATTTGACAGAATAAGAGAGCATGTCAAAGATGCAAAGCCTGATGCAAACGGCAAATATAATTTTGCGCAGATAATCAACGAAGCCATATCAAGAACACTCTCAAGAACGATTCTTACAGTGCTTACACTCTTCTTTGTTATTTTGACGCTCTATCTATTCGGCGGAGAGATTATAAAAGGGTTTGCGTTTACGATGTTAATCGGTACTATTATCGGGGCGTATAGCTCCATATTTATTGCCTCGCCTTTCCTTATTTGGTTTGGATATAGCGTCCAAAGAGCCAAAGAAAAAGATGCGGAGAGACTAAAAGCTCAAATCGAAAAAGACAGAATGAGAGCAGACTTTGAAAAAGGGACAATCTAACTAATGGGCTACGAATTTAGAACAATTGAACAAAAATGGCAACAAGAGTGGGCGGATACAAACGCTTTTGAGCCCTCAGATAATAAGAGTAAACCGAAAAAATATATCCTCTCCATGTTTCCATACCCAAGCGGGCGAATACACATGGGGCATGTGCGCAACTATACGATAGGCGATGCATTTGCCAGACACTACCGAAAGCTTGGCTTTAATGTACTTCATCCGATAGGGTGGGATGCTTTCGGTCTTCCTGCGGAAAATGCCGCTATCAAAAATCAAGTGCATCCGAAAAAATGGACATACGAAAACATCGACTACATGAGAGCCGAGCTAAAAGGTCTTGGACTTTCATTCAGCGCAAAGCGGGATTTTGCGACTTGTGACGCTGAGTACACGAAGTTTGAGCAGGGCTTCATCATTGATATGTGGGAGAAGGGGCTTATTTACCGCAAGGGTGGGCTTCTCAACTGGTGTCCGCATGATTTGACCGTGCTTGCAAATGAGCAGGTGGAAGAGGGTAAATGCTGGAGATGCGGCACTGAGGTGGTACTAAGGGAGATGAACCAATACTATCTTGCTATCACAAATTACGCCGCGGAACTGCTAGAAGACATCAAAACACTTGAAAAAGGGTGGCCAAAACAAGTTCTTACGATGCAGGAAAACTGGATTGGTGAGAGTGAAGGTCTTGAATTTAGCTTTGAACTTGACGAGGCTTCAAAATCGCTTCTTGGTGGCAATTTTGAGAAGCTATCCGTGTTTACGACCCGTGCCGACACCGTATATGGCGTGACTTACTGTGCGCTTGCGGCGGAGCATGAGATAATCAGATATATGCAACAAAACGGACTCTTGGACGGTGAAAAAAGTGCAAAAGTATCGGCAATGCAAAGAGTCGCTCCGAGAGATAGAGGTGCGGCAGAAAAAGACGGATTTGATACGGGGTTAAAAGTAGTTCATCCTCTGACAAATGAGAGCTTGCCGCTATGGGTTGCCAATTTTGTCATAGCCGATTACGGTAGCGGCGCCGTTATGAGCGTTGCGGCGCATGATGAGAGAGACTATGAGTTTGCCACTAAGTTTGGCTTGGGGCTAAAAGCTGTTATCAAAGCTCCCGAAGAGACGAGCGGAGCTTATGCGGGTGAGGGCAAGATGTTTGGTAGTGGCGAGTTTGACGGTATG
>DIZY01000090.1:0-1116 GCA_002428055.1 Helicobacteraceae bacterium UBA6016 | reverse complement strand
GACTGGGGTATTTCAAGACAGAGATATTGGGGTACACCTATTCCTTTTATCCACTGTGACAAATGCGGCGTAGTGCCTGAGAAAAAAGAGAATTTGCCAGTGCTGCTTCCTGAAGATGTCGTGATAGACGGAAGCGGAAATCCTCTTGAAAAACATAGCGGCTTTATGAAATGCACATGCCCGAAATGCGGCGGTGAGGCTAGACGGGAGACCGATACGCTCGATACTTTTGCGGAGTCTAGCTGGTATTTTTTACGGTATGCACAAAATCCGGCGAACTTCTCTAAGGAGGCGTTTGCTAAAGAGGATGTGAACTACTGGATGCCTGTCGATAGATATGTCGGTGGAATTGAGCATGCGATACTCCATCTTCTTTACTCCAGATTTTTTACAAAAGCCCTTAGAGACCTCGGGTATGTGAATGTTGATGAGCCGTTTGAAAACCTGCTTACTCAAGGAATGGTGCTAAAAGACGGCGCAAAAATGAGTAAGTCAAAAGGCAACACCGTAGACCCTGACGAGTTGGTCAAAAAATACGGCGCAGATACGGCAAGGCTGTTTATACTATTCGCCGCTCCTCCGACCAAGGAATTAGAGTGGAACGATAGCGCCGTTGAGGGGTGTTTTAGATTTTTACGCCGTTTTTATGAGAAAAGCGAAGCGGTCAAGGGCTCAAAAACAAAGCCCGCAATAGACGCCGCAACCCTCTCAAAAGAGTCGAAAGAGGCTAGAAAAAAAGTGTACGAAGCGCTCAAAAAAAGCCTTGCGGTTTTTGACGAGGGTTTTGCTTTTAACACCGTAATAGCCGCCTGCATGGAAGCTCTCAACTCTCTTGATGCGCAAAACAGCGAGTCTGTATGGTCTGAGGGGTACTGGGTGCTGACAAACATACTGGAGCCGATAGCTCCGCACGCTTGCCATGAAATCGCCGAGAGACTTTTTGGATGTGCAAACTTCGGTAAAATAGAAGTTGACGAAACGGCATTCGATAGCGATACGGTATATTATGCGATTACTGTAAACGGCAAAAAAAGAGCGGAAATCAACGCTCCAAAAGAGGCCTCAAAAGATGAAATTTTGGCTCTTGCTAAAGCTGAAGCGGCGAAGTGGATTGAT
>DIZY01000035.1 GCA_002428055.1 Helicobacteraceae bacterium UBA6016 | reverse complement strand
GCCGTCGGGCTCTTACCTGCTCCAGATACGCCTGTTTTGGAGTCTACAAATATCGGCTGTGCAAGGTCTATATGGGGTAAGAATGGTACGAGAGAGAGAAGTGTAGCGGTCACATGGCAGCCCGGATTTGCGACAAGGCGCGCATTTTTGGCTATGTTGCCATGAAGCTCAGGTATGCTGTATACGGCGTGCGCCAAATTGTCTATATCTTCATGTGAGCAGTAGTTGGACTCATACGACTCTTTTGATGTACGGTAGTCTGCCGATAGGTCTACGACTTTTACGCCAAGCTTCAAAAGCTCTTTTGCCGTACCCATAGCGGCTTTGTGCGGTAGTGCTAGAAATACCAGCTCGCAGAGCTTAGCAGTATCTTTGCTATCCGCTTTTTGTACGGGCAGGTCTATGACGCCCGTGAGTGACGGGTGGAGTTTGGCTAGAGTTGTTTCGCCCTCGGTATTTGAGGCGTATGTTAGTTCAAAGTTCGGGTGGCTTACAAGCATTTTTACAAGTTCAAGACCAGTGTAGCCGCTAACGCCTACGATACCTACTTTTATTTTGCCACTCATTTACCTGTACTCCCAAATCCTCCGCTACCTCTTTCCGTTGAGTCTAGCTCGTCTACTACTGCGAAGTCTGCTTGAAGTATCTCTTTGATGACGGCTTGTGCTATTCGGTCATTTTTTTTGATAATAAAATCTTCTCCGGAGGTATTGAGTAGTATTACCATCAGTTCGCCCCTGTAGTCGCTATCGACTGTTCCTGGGGTGTTTAGTACCGTAATGCCGTTTTTGAGAGCAAGACCGCTTCTTGGGCGCACTTGTAGCTCATATCCCTTTGGCAGAGCGACGGCGAGACCTGTTTTGACGACATCTCTTTCACCTGCTTTTATCGTCTTTTCATCCACCGAGTGCAGGTCAAAGCCTGCAGCCTCTTCGGTCTGGTATTTTGGGATGATTGCATCTGGATTTAGTATTTTTACTTTGACGCCCAGCCTTTTCATTAGAAGCTTATCTCTTCGTAGTAAACCTCTACTATCTCAAATTCGTCCGCTCCTCCGGGTAGTTCTATCGTCAGCATATCGCCTTCTTCTTTGCCTAAAAGAGCTTTTGAGAGCGGAGAGTTAAATGATATAAGTCCTCTGTTTGGGTCTGATTCGATGGCGCCTACTATCGTATAGCACACTTCTTTATCGTTTTTTGAGCCGCACACTTTGACGGTTGAGCCAAAACATACCCTTTCATGCTTTATGGCGGAAGGGTCTATAACCTGTGCGCGGGATAACATATCGCTTAAGTATGCTATTCTTTTTTCAAGGTGCGACTGCTTCTCTTTTGCGGCATCGTATTCAGCATTTTCGGAGAGGTCTCCGTGGCTTCTAGCCTCTGCAATTTCTTGTGCGATTACGGCTCTTTCGACTGTTTTTAGGTGTTCTAGTTCTTTTGCTACTTTGTCAAACCCGAACTTGGTCATCGGCTCTTTTTGCATTGAGGGGAAGTCCTTTTTTTGATGTTTAGCTCATTATAACAACATTTAAACAAAAAATTGGGTCAAAGCCTTCTCCTTGCCCTCTAGCCGCCCTCTAAGCCAAAAAGATTTTTTAAGGAACTCAGCTTCATCCAGCCGCTCTAGCTCCCCCAGTATCGCTTCCGTCGTTACTGCGTCTTGCAAGAGCTCCGGGTGTATTTCGCCCTCGCCCTCGAAGTCGGCTATGATATTGGCAAGCCCCACATGTCTTAGTGTCGTCACAAACTTTGTAGCTATGAAGTAATCGATAGGCTTTGCGATGTATACGAGAAGTGTCGGCGTGCCGATGATGGCAGACTCTAGTGTCGCCGTGCCGGAGCAGACTACGGCTTTTGAAGCGTGAAGAAGAGCGTATTTGGCGTCCCTGACTATTTCAAATCCGCTTGTATTGCCGTAAAGCTCGGCTATCTTGGTGTCATCAAAAAAAGGCGGCACAGCCAGTATCTTGATACCTTCTATTCTGGCGGCGACTTCCCGAAACACAGGCATCAGTTTCGTGATTTCTGCCTTTCTACTCCCTGGCAAAAACGCCGTGATATTAGAGCCGGTTGGTGCACTCTTTTTCTCTTTTATCTCATCCATTAGCGGATTTCCGACGAATACGCCTCTTGTCCAAAACTCTTTTTCAAAAGGAAAGATATATGCCTGCATATCGGTGTACCGCTCTATCGCCGCTATGCGCCCCTTCTTCCACGCCCATACTTTCGGCAGTATGTAGTAGATTATCTCTTTGTTTGGATATGCTTTTTTGAGGGCTTTTGCCAGAGGTAGATTGAAAGCGGGGGCGTCTATGAGTAGCACCTTATCACACTCCGCCGCCTCTTTAACTAGAGCGTTTATCGCCTTTTTTGCCGCAAATATTTTTTTTATCGCATCCACAAAGCCCATCACACTAAACTCTTTTGGACTAATCATCGGAGCGCCTAACTTCTCGTCAAATATCCCGTGTAGCTCCACGCTCTTCAGCTCCGTGAGCAGATTTTCTAGGTGTAGATTTGCCGATGGTTCTAGAGCGGATACGAGTATCTTCATTTTTTAAAACTCTTTTATTTTTATTTAAATATTATCTTAAAAATCTATAACAGACGGGAGTTGCGGCGTGAAAAAAATATTTTTTGGGGTTTGTGCGGCACTTATTTTTTCGGCGGATTGCTTTGCCAAAGATTATAAATGCATCCAGACCGCAGAACTCAAAAGCTCAATGACTCCGGTCGAGTTGTATCTAGGCGTCTCCGATTGTATCAAAGCGGACAAATACGAAGATGCAGTGATGATGTATTTAACAGCCGGAGTATACGGCAGATTTGATACATTCAGGGTCACCGACAAAACAGCCCACCAAGCCGTCGGCGTGCTAAAAATGTACTCATCGTACGGTCTATCGGAAAAGCAACAAGCCAAGTTTTCAGAGTTTGCAGGTGATATGTTCACAGGCCAAAAGCATGAGAAGATATGCCAAGAGGTACGCCGCAT
>DIZY01000113.1 GCA_002428055.1 Helicobacteraceae bacterium UBA6016 | reverse complement strand
TTTGCGATAGAGCTAGCCAGTATCCAAAATGAATAAATAAAGCGGCATTTCATTTTTATATCTGTATAATCGAAGGAAAAAGCAGAGAAGGATAAAAAATAAAATTTAACAAAATATATTACTATCTAGCCCTCTCATTTTACTTTGTCTGCGCATTTTTGTATGTTGCAAACAACTACACAACCTCAAAACAAACAATCATAAAAGAGATAGACGAAAACTTAACGAGAGGGGCAAAAAGCGTACCTCTTATACTGCCTCAGAATTTTCATCATAAAGGAATGCAAAAAGGAGATATTTCCGAAAAACAAGATATGGAAAATATCAAAAGACTGTCCGAGCAAGCAAAGCTGGCAAGTCTTGAATATATATACTCCTGCATAAAAGTAGATAATAAAATTATTTTTACTTCCAGTAGCGCCACAGATGAAGAGCTGGCAAAAAATGAAAAGCTTTCGCACTATTTTGATGTTTATGATGATGCAAAAGAGCTTTTCTTTAAGGCGTTTACTGGTGAGAAACCGCTATTTGAAGAGACTGTTGATAAATGGGGGCATTTTAGAACCGTAAGTATTCCGTACAAAAGCGGCGATGGAGTCACCTATCTTGCTTGCGCCGATGTTAGAATAGATTTTATAGAACAAGAGCTGAGTAGAGTACTAATGCAGTCCGTATCCGAGATGCTTTTTTATATTGTTATTTTGATACCACTTTTTGTCGCGTATAGAAGACACAATAAGCAGGTTAACGATGAGCTTGAAAACAAAGTAAAAGAGAGAACAAAGCAGGTAAAAGCGCTCCTTGATAATGCAGAGCAGGGGTTTTTGTCATTTTCGCAAGACCTCACAGTCCATAATGAATACTCAAAAGAGTGTATTAGGATTTTTGCAAAAGAGATAGGCGGCGAAGATATTTCAGAGTTGTTATTTTACGGCGATGAGAGACAAAAAACATTGTTTACGGACGCAATTCGCTCTTTTGGCAAAGATGACGATGCGTTGATGGTTGAGAATATACTCTCGCTACTACCTAGAGGGCTTAAGATAAACGACAAAATAGTTCAAGTGGATTATAAGAGGGTTGATGTCGATGATTTTATGGTGGTGTTAACCGACATAACGGAAAAAAAGATACTTGAAAAAAACCTCCAGAAAGAGAAAAATATACTAAAGATGGTGGTCTCGGCGGTTGTAAATCCTGCCGAGTTTTTTGAGTTAACAAATGATTATGAGCAGTTTATGCTTGAGAGGCTTACATATATTGACGGCTCAAAGACGGTATTGCACAACATATCGGAGATATACAGGATGGTGCATACCTTTAAGGGTGTGTTTGCGCAAAAGGATTTTATAACGACGCCGCAAGGGCTGCACAAGCTAGAGAGTAGATTTTCAAAGTTTATGAATGAAAAAAATACGACCAATGAAGAGCTGATAAGAGTGCTTCAAAAGGTAGAGCTAGAGGCTTGGCTAAAAAAAGATTTGGATATTTTGACTCAGATATTGGGCGAGGAGTTTTTTGATAAAAAAGACAAAATAGTGATAAATACGAAGCTTTTGGAGGAGCTGGAAGAAAAAATAAGAGTAATGGTCGGGCGAAGCGAGCCTGAGGACGAAAAGCTAAAAAGCATTCTTTTTGAAATAGAAAAACTAAGACAAAGACCACTCTGCGAGCTTCTTGGTTCATATCCAAAGTTTGTCTGGCAGCTTGCCGCAAGAGTTGAAAAAAATATATACCCGGTAAAACTCATTTGTAGTCAAGATATATATGTCGATGACGCCGTAAAGCCGTTTATAAAATCTTTGATACATCTATTTAGAAACAGCGTAGACCACGGGCTGGAAACTCCTGAGGAGAGAATCTTGAGCCAAAAAGATGAGAACGGCACAATCTCTTGCGTCGTTTCGACCGATGACGAGTGTGTGCAGATAACTATAGCGGATGACGGCAGGGGTATGGATGCGACCAAGATAGCGCAAAAAGCGATCGAGAACGGTATGGTGACGCAGGAGCAGGTGGCGAATATGCCTGAAGATGAAATATTGGAGCTTATTTTCGAGGACGGTTTTTCGACAAAAACAGAGGTAAACGATATATCGGGCAGAGGCGTAGGGCTCGGTGCGGTAAAAAGCGAGCTTCAAAAAATAGGCGGTAGCCTTAAAATAACTACAAAAATCGGTGTCGGCTCTACGCTGATTTTTAAAATACCAAAATCAGAGATAAGGCGCGCTATATGAATAATGACTACATACTAAGACCGATAGTCGAGAGAACTATCGAATTTTTATCGAATGAGATGGGCATAGAGCTTAAAAATAGTAGTTTTGAAATACTATATCCCCATAAGGCGGAGCTTTTTGCGTACACGACGATGATAGGTATAGGCGGTTCGGCAAATCTAATGTTTACTATGAGTTTTGAAAACGATATTTTAGAGACTTTGACAAGAGCGTTTACATACGGAGAGATTGATGAGAGCGAGCTTGAGTCTTTGAAGGAGAGCGTAGTGTGTGAAGCGGCAAACACGGTGCTTGGAAATGCGATAATGAACTTTCCCGGAGGTGGCAACGGCGTTACCATTACCCCACCGGTTATGATAGAACATGGCAAAACTATAACAAAAAACGCCGAATCAAAAATAGCGATGACAAAAATAGAGACCGCAAGCGGATTGATTACTTTGGCAATTATCGGGTAAGACTAAAAAATACAGATAAGGGTAGATTTATGCTAAATATAATCGTTGTCGACGACTCTTTGATACTTAGAAGAAATTTGGCGAAGATGCTTACGGATATGGGTTTTCGTGTGCCGGTAGACGCAAAAAACGGATATGAGGCGATTGCGGCATACGAAAGATTTTTACCGGATCTCGTGACAATGGATATTACGATGCCTGATATGGACGGCATAGAGGCTGTTATGGAGATCAAAAAGAAGCACAAAGACGCAAAGATTATCATGGTGACCTCTCACGGGCAAGAAGATATGGTGATGGGTGCCATAAGAGCCGGAGCTAGCGGATATGTGCTAAAACCAGTAACTAACGAAAAACTCGGAAAAGCTATAGATAAGATATTTCCAGAGCTGGCGGAGCATAGAAAATCAACGCTATCGGCAAACGAAGGGCTTGCTAGGATAAACGAAAACGGTGATTTATTGGATGATGACGACGATTTAAGAGTAGATGATTAAGAAGGAAGTTATTTTGCAAAAAGAGATAGCTGCGTTAGCCCACTCAAAAGATACGATAGCCCAAAAAGATGCCTCGCTTTTTGATGCCCAAAAACTCATACTGTCAAATAAGAGCGCAGTCGTGCTTATGGACGAGGGTAGGGTTGTCGGTATTATTACGAGACGGGATTTGCTGTTTTTACTGAATGATAGGGTTTTGTTCGACGAGCCTGCGATGAAGTACGCAAAGAGAGATATTATTTACGCCTCCGGCAGGCGAAGCATAGATTATGCTATGCATCTTATGATAAATCACGATATTAGGCGGCTAGTCGTAGTGGATGACGACGGTTTGTATATCGGTCTGGTTACGCAAGACGACTTGATGTTTGAGTTTAACGAGCAGTCGTACTACGAGGAGCCTAGAGCTATTCATCTGCTCGGTTCGCAATGCGACATAGTCTGTATGCACCTTGATACTATCGCAAAAGCAGCGCTTATCGAGATGGTGGATAAAAAAGTAAGCAGCGCCGTTGTTGTAGATGACGATAATAAGCCGATAGGTATAGTCACCGAGTCGACGCTTCTTGCTCTATCTCTGTCAAAAATAGAAACGATGCGACTGAGCGAGATAATGAGCGCTCCGCTCGACTCCGTTTCTACGGGAACCCCATTGGGTCGAATAGTAGAAGAGATGCAGAGTATGGGTTTTAGGCATTTGGCTGTGCTGGATTCTGATGGTTTTGCCGTCGGAGTTATAGACTCCATGGCTGTGCTTAGAAATATAGAGGGCAGTTTCGGGCGGTTTCTTCAAAAAAAACTCAAAAGCACGAGAGACGCTCTAAACGCATTGCCGCAGATAGTAATGGAGACAGTCGTTGTTGACGGCGAATATCGTATTCAGTGGGCAAATGAGCGGGCAAAAAGTATGTTTGGTATGGGGCTTGTCGATAGGAGACTAGGTGAAATAGTGGGCGAGGAGTATTGGGGCGGGGTATTTCTTGGCTCTTGTGACGCTGTGGTGCAACCGCTTATGACCTTAACCGGTGAGCGATATTTTGAAATTTGTTCGTTAATGTCGGATAGCGACCGCTTCCAGTTGTCACTCAACGATATAACGCATATAGTGGAGCTCCAAAAAGAGCTGGAGCAAAAAACAAAAGCCGCCGCTTTAAACTTGCAGAGGCTTGAGTTTGCCAAAAAGGCGGTTGGACTTGGCATTTGGGATCTTCATATCGATACAAATGAGCTTATCTGGGATGACTCTCTTTACGATATGTACGGCATACCAAGGGAGAGCGGTAAAAATAACTATGAAATATGGAGAGAGGCCGTATTAAAAGAGGATTTAGCCGAAGCCGAAGAGAAGCTTTTGAAATCAATCAGTGACGGTTCAAAGCTTCAGATGGAGTTTAGAATCAATAAAAACGGCGAGATACGCTACATAGAGTCAAAAGCGGAGGTTATACAAGAAGATGGCGTAGTAAAAAGGCTTATAGGCGAAAATCTAGATGTAACCGATAAAAAAACAACGGAAAAAGAGCTTATCTATATCAAAGAGAGCCTTGATAGAGGTCAAGGTGTTGCGCATCTTGGGAGTTGGGATCTTAACTTGGAGACAAACTATCTTTGGTGGTCGGATGAGATATATCGTATTTTCAGTTTAAAGCCGCAAGAGTTTGCCGCCACTTATGATGCGTTTTTGGAGCGGATACACCCGGACGATAGAGATGCAGTGTCGGCGGCTGTAAATAACTCCATAGCAAATAAAACGCAGTACGAAATAGTCCATAGAATAGTTCTCAAAAACGGCGAGGAAAAAATAGTAAAAGAAAAAGGTAATACTTTTTTTGACGACAACGGCAACGCAGTGCGGATGATAGGCATCGTGCATGATATAACCGAGCAGGTAGTGGTAGAGAGAAGGCTTGAGTCTAGCGAGAGAAAGTTTAAAACTATTTTTGAACAGTCGCACGACGGGCTTGTTATTATCAATCCGGTTACCCAACTGTTTTTTGATTTTAACGAAAAAGCGCACTCTCAGCTTGGTTATACAGCCCAAGAGTTTGCCGCTCTCTCTATTAAAGATATAGATATTATAGAGACGCCTGAGATAACAAAAACACACATAGAGAAAATTCAAAGGCTTGGTTTCGATAATTTTGAGACTAAGCATAGAGCAAAAAACGGTGAAATACGAGATATGCTTGTAACTGTCAAGCTTATTTACATCGGAGACGGTCCTGTCATGTTTTGCACCTTTAGGGATATTAGCGAATCCAAAAAAATAGAAGAGGATTTGAAAAACGCTAAAAATATAGCAGAATATGCAAATAGGGCAAAATCGGAGTTTTTGGCTAATATGAGCCATGAGATACGAACTCCGATGAATGCAGTGTTGGGTTTTGCGGAGCTATTAAAAAATGAGGAGCTGGATCAAAAATCAAAAAGCTATGTAAACGGGATTATTGTGAGCGGAAGAAATCTGCTTGGGCTTATTAACGATATT
>DIZY01000103.1 GCA_002428055.1 Helicobacteraceae bacterium UBA6016 | reverse complement strand
GAAGACCACCTCAAAAACGGTCAAATAGCAATGGTTATCAACACCTCCGACAACCACTCCGTAAAAGACGATACGACAAAAATCCGTCAATCTGTAGTCAGATTTACGGTGCCGTACATCACGACCATAGCCGCCGCAAATGCAGCGATAGAAGGCGCCAAAGGACTTCAAAAAGGCGAATTCGGTGTAAAAGCTATTCAGGACTATCTGGGCTAATGGACCCCTCGAAGGTTTATTTAATACAGACCGACACCACCGTCGGTCTAGCCTCTCAAAACAAAGAGGCTCTAGCTGTTATCAAGCAACGAGAATCAAGCAAACCTTTCATAGTAACCGTGGCTGGATGCAAAGAACTAAAGAGGCTAACAAGGGCTCCAAAAAAACAACGCAAACTTATCCGCAGGGCAAAAAAAACTACTTTTGTTTATCCACACAAAAAGCTTGCCGTAAGAGTAATTCATGACGGTCATTATTATGAGTTTTTAAAGCCGTTTGGCTGGATGTACTCCACAAGCGCAAACAAAGCCGGCGAAAAGTTTGACATTGAGTTTTCAAAAAGCGTAGCAAGCGAGATTGTCGGGGATAGCTTCAAAGAGAGCGCCCCTTCAAAGATAGTAACGCTCGGTAAAAAAATGAAAAAACTTAGATGACTCTTCTTTTGGCCATTGTCGGCGTATATTTTTTTGTCTCTCTAGGGTTTGCGGCAAAACGACTGTTTAGCGACATACATGAGCGCACCCTTGTGCTTCTCTCTGTCTATTTTTTACAACCGATTCTCTCTTTTTGGGGAATTTTGGGCGCCAAAATAGACTTTGCGGCACTTAGCGCTCCGCTTATCTATTTTGGTATCTCTCTCTTTGCCGCACTATTTGGGTTTTTTCTGTTCAGTCGTATATTTGCCGACAAAAAAGATGCTGTTATCGTAACCGCGGGCGGCGTGATAGGCAACACCGGCAACCTCGGCATCCCGATACTTTTGGCAATGTTTGGCAAATCGGCTGTACTGTACGCAGTGCTTATCAACCTAGCAAATATCTTCGTACTTTACATTATCGGCGTATTCCTCTATTCCCTAGGCTCCTACACACCAAAAGAAGCTCTCAAAAACATTCTAGCAATGCCCGTAATCTGGTCGGCGACAGTTGCCCTGATGCTCAACTACGCCGGATTTGAACTACCATCCTCTTTGACGCAAACGGTTGAGATGGGAGCGTACACCTCTATGACCCTTCAGCTCATTATCTTTGGCGTATTTCTTGGCGGACTAGGGCGGTTCAAGCCCGATTTCAAGCTTGTCGCATGGGCTATGGCGTATAAGTTTGCGGCCGTTCCGCTTCTAGCTTTTGCGGTTCTTAGTCTGCTCAGTATTGACCCGTTTATTAAAACTCTTCTATTTTTGCAACTCTGTATGCCTCTTGCCGTCAATAATGTCAATCTCGCCTCGCTGTACGGATGCAAGCCCTACACGGTGACGGCAAATATTTTGGTTAGTTCGATACTATTTGTCGGTTTAATCTTTGTATATAAGAGCGTGTTCTAAAATAATAAAAACCTTTTCGGGAGAGAAAATGAAACACTACATCAAAAAAATTTCACAGGTCTCAGCGTTTGGCTCTATGGCCGTTCTTGCAGCGCTAGCATTAAGCGGGTGTGAGCAAAAACCAAAAGAAGAGGCAGGCTCATCGGTAGCCGAAGCATCAAAAGCGCAAGGACAGTTTCTAGTAATCCAAGAGATTGAAAAAGAGAAATACAAAGTCGTAGAGCAGTATCCGGCAAACGGTCCAAGCCGTGCGATACTAAAAGAGATGAATGGCACGGAGAGGCTACTAAGCGAGGATGAACTCAAAAAACTAGCCGAAGTGGAGGCAAAAAAAGTAGAAAATAACACTTCCAACCTCACAAAAGAAGGGTCGGCGCAGATGCACGGCGGAGGTATGAGCCTCGGGGAGACCATCCTAGCCTCGGCTGCTGGCGCACTAATCGGCGGCTATATAGCCAATAAGCTGTTTAATAACCCAAACTTTCAATCAAATCAGAGAATGAATGCGCCGACGGCGGCAAGCCAACCAGCCGTAAAAAGCCCATCAACGGCAGCAAGCACGGGGGCAAAACCTCAAAGCGGATATTTCAAACAGACTCCAACGCAAGCTCCGGCAACACCTAGTGGAAGTCCAAGTAGCTCAAGCGGCTCACATAGTTACGGAGGTTAATATGATAAATTTAAGAAGCGTAACGCCACTGCCTAAAGAGGCTTTGGAGGAGATGGGGATGTACTGGCATACGGACATCGACAACAGCGACTATATAGCAGATAGTATGGTAGAGATTACGGAGGCGGAGGCGGAGAGCTACTATGAAGCTGCAAATGCGATATACGATATGTTCGTGGAAGCCGGGCAATATGTGATAGACAACAATCTTTTTCATGAGATAGGCATACCTTTTAATCTCGTAGAGCCTATCAAGCTCTCATGGGAGTCGGATGTGCATTGGCATCTTTACGGCAGATTTGACTTTGCCGGCGGGGTAAACGGGCAACCGATAAAACTACTTGAATTTAACGCCGATACGCCGACGGCGGTGTTTGAGACGGCAGTGGTTCAGTGGGCTCTTGCTCGACACAACGGTTTTAACGAAGCGTCGCAGTTTAACAATCTCTTCGAGGCGCTCAAATCAAACTTTAAAAGAGTCGTCACGCTTGAAGGAGACCCTGAGGAGTTTGAAAAAGTCTATAGCGGCTGGCGCATACTCTTTTCGGCGGTGCGTGGAAATAAAGAGGAGGAGAATACGGTCAAATTCCTCCAACAAACGGCGCACGAGGCCGGCTGGACGACCGGATTTACCTATATGGACGAAGTCGGATTTGACGCAAATCACGGCGTGTTTGACGAGGAGGGGGAAAAGTATGAGTTTTGGTTCAAGCTCTACCCGTGGGAAGATATAGCCATCAACGAGAGCGGCCTCTTGGAGCAACTTGTCGCCATGATAAAGAATCAGACAAGTATTTTCCTCAACCCGCCATATGCGGCAATGTTTCACTCAAAAGGGATGCTCCCGATTCTCAAAAAACTTTTCCCAAACAGTCCGTACCTGCTTGACGCCTCATTTGAGCCACTTGCGGGCAAAGCGTTCGTTGAGAAAAAATGCTTCTCAAGAGAGGGTGAAAATGTCAAGATTGTCGGTGTAGACGGTAGTGTAATAGCCGAAAACGGTGGGATATACGGCAACTCAAAAAGCGTGTTTCAAGAGTTTGTAGAACTACCGAAAGACGCGAGCCAAGCCCACTACCAAGCCGGCGTATTCTTTGCATACGAGGGGGCGGGGCTTGGCTTTAGAAAAGGTGGCAAGATACTTGACAATATGAGTAAGTTTGTAGGGCATATTATCAAATAGAACCCTCTGATTAAAAGAGTACTCTGCCTCAAGCTCACTAGCAGAGAGCCGCCAAATATAGAGCCAAGCATCGAAAGAAGCAAAGTAGCGCTCTTATGCGCCCTCTCTTTGCTGCGGCTTAATCGGCAGTCTTATCCAAAAACACGCCCCACCCTCATCATTTCTCACCCCGATACTACCGCCCTGATGCTTCTCGACAATTGTTTTTGCGATATATAGCCCGAGTCCGGTGCCGTTTTTGGCGGATTTGGTCGTAAAGTACGGCTCAAATATCTTTGTCATTAGCTCATTCGGCACACCTCCACCGTTATCGCAGACACTTATCTCTACAAATCCGTCTTGCAGATATGGTGTACAACCTACCGTTATCGTCGGGTTTTTGATTACGCTATCAAGTAATATATCTTTGGCATTGCCAAGAAATACGAGAAATGCCTGCACCAACTCTCCCTCGTGCGCCTCCACGCTAATATCGCAATTTTCGCTATTGCAAACCTTGTCGCAGCCCGTGTTCATCGTTACGGCTATATTATTGTTTTCCAACGATTTGCCTATTATTTTAAGAGCGTTTTTGATGACTGTGCCTATCTTTACGACAGTCGATTCCGTCTGCGGTTTGAAGAAATTACGGAAATCATCAATAGTGTGAGACAAAAACTGTACCTGAGCATCGATAGACTCCAGATGCTTGCGGAACATCTGAGCATTTATATCTCCCAGCTCTACATCCAGCATCATATTATTTGCGGCCATGCCGATAGCGGTAATAGGCTGCCTCCACTGGTGCGCTATCATCCCTATCATCTCTCCCATAGCGGCATATCTAGATTGTGACACGAGCAGCTCGGCTTGGCGTTTTATCGTCGCCTCGTCCTCTTTTATTTTTGTTAGGTCTATAAAAGTAGAGATATAGTTTGTTATTTTGCCGCTATCGTCTTTGATGGCGTTGATAGAGAGCCACTCCGGATATAGCTCGCCGTTTTTGCGTCTATCGTATATCTCCCCCACCCATCTACCGTTTTGAGTTAGCTCGCTCCATATCATCTCGTAAGACTCTTTGTCCTGCGGCTCTGCTTTGACCGTTCTTAAGTTTTGGCCGACCGCCTCTTGCGGCGCATACCCCGTAATCAGCGTAAATGCAGTGTTTACCCTTTGTATCTTGCCAGTCTCATCGGCGATTACCATCGCCTCTTTTGTATTGTCAAAAAACTTTCTAAGAAGCTCGGAGGTGCGTCTGGCTTCATATATACTAGTAATATCCGTGGAGATACCAAGAAGCCCTGCTTCGCCGTTTTCAAGCATAAAGGGCTGCCTATGAGAGAGGATAACCCTGCTTATCCCATCCGCACCCGTTATCTTCTCTTTAAAATTCGCAAGAGTCTCGCCGTTTCTAAAAACCCGCTCTTCATCTTCAAAAAGCTTCTCGGCCTCGCCTTGAGAAACTAGGTCGAATGTGCTTTTGCCTTTTAACCGCTCTATACTATCGAATCCCAAAAATGCGCAAGCCGCAGCATTAGCATAAATCATTCGATGCTCTTTGTTTTTAATAAACACCATACTCGGTATTGCTTCCAATATCGCATTCATCTGCTTGCGTTGTATGTCGATAAACTGTTTTGCCGTCATCTCTTCATCTATACTCTCTACGGTAGATATGAGATACTTCGGGTTCTCATTATTATACGAGAGATAACCAACCCCCACCCTTACCCATATCGGTTCACCGCTTTTTTTGACATACCTCTGCCCCAGCGTATAGCTCTTTATTTTTTTGGATACCAACGCATTCATATTCTCAATACTTGCCGAAATATCTTCGTGATATGTGACACTCCAAACATCTGTGCGCAAAAGCTCTTCTTCCGTATATCCCAGAATATCGCATAACTTTCTATTAACCCTCAAAAACATGCCTTCCGTAGAAACATGACAAACACCTATTGTCGCATCTTCAAAAAGTGTTTTATAGTATCGTTCACTCTCCTCTATTCTCGCAAAAAGCTTTTTTTGTCTAAGTAAAATGACCAAAATAGCTACGAACAAAATGCTCACAATAGCTAACTTCACAAATAGCCTTTGGCGCACCTCCTCCATATGGGCGCCAGATGAATACTGGACAAAATAAGCCACCGCCTCGTCGTCGCTGTTTTTTATCGGCAACAAAGCAAC
Organism: Helicobacteraceae bacterium UBA6016; assembly: GCA_002428055.1. GTDB lineage: Bacteria > Campylobacterota > Campylobacteria > Campylobacterales > UBA6016 > UBA6016. The sequence goes on along the minus strand of DIZY01000103.1, from coordinate 7,988 downwards.
GCCTATGCCGCTATCCTTACATTTTACATGCGCCACCTGCGGCTTAAAGCTCTCCATGTCAAGCAACTCATTATCTCGTACAAGCTTATCTGCACAAATCGCAATTTCGTCATGTTGTAATTTTGAATTTCTAACAAACTTTGAAGATAACAAACTTTGCGCATACTCTTTTTGAATATCAATTGACACATTTTTGTCGATACGGCTTTTGGCAACAATAAAGTCAAAATTATCCCTAAATCTCTCATTTAGCGTCAAAACTACGCTCTCCAAAGGAACGGTCTCCACAATGGCCCCTATTAGCTCTTTGTCCAGCATAAGAGGGTAGCAAAAACTAATTCCGCTATGCAATCTGCCGATTTCAAAGCCGCTGCTAGGCTCTTTGCTTTTAAGTGTTTTTGCAAGTAGCGCTCTATACTTTGCTAAGTTATCTCCATATTTATCCTTGTCGTGCATCCGTAAAATAACATTCCCTTTCGCATCGGTAAAAGTAACATTACTGAAGCCCGCATTGCCAAGGTTGGCAAAATCATATTTGATGCCATCATAAAGTTTTTGACGCAAAGCGTTTTTTAGAAGTTTTTTATTTTGTTCCGTATCTATAGTGTTTTTAAAAAAAAGTTTTGCGGTATGTTCGTAGTTTTTTGTAGCAAAGCGGTATATGGATGATATGTCATCTAGATGCGCTTGATTATGCGTCCCGTCTTCACGCTGATAATCCAAAATAAATATCCAGACTACAACCGCCCAAGCGACAAAAAGCATAAGATAGGGCGGTGATTTTTTTATCATTTTTTAATCTCTACGGTAGCGTTGGGCTGACCTATGAAATACCCTTGAGAATACTCAATACCGTAGCTTTTGACCGCCTCAAAAACAGCCTCGTTATGCACAAACTCCGCTATCACCTTTGCCCCGATACTTCTAGCGAAAGCCACGATGGAGGCGGTGATTTTTTGGGAGCTTTCGTCGGTATCTAAATATTTTATGAAGCTGCCGTCTATTTTGATGTACTCCACCTCCATATCCAAAAGCCTGCTAAAATTAGAGCTCTCCGTACCGAAATCGTCTATGGCAAGCGAAAATCCAAGCTTTTTTAGCTCTCGCAACTGTTCCAAAGACTCTTTGGCGTCTTGGACGCTAATCGTCTCAAGCACTTCCAGTGTAACACGAGACGGGTCAATGCCGTACTTATCCAGTTTTTGTAACAAAAACTGATACAGATACCCCTCTTTAATGTCGTAATTTCCGATATTTACCGAAAACTTTCCCTCTTTGCTTGAAAAATACTCAAAACTTTTATCTACCATCACCCTTGTAATCCCAGGAAGAAGGCCGGAAAGCTTTGCCGGCTCTATAAATTTTGCGGGGAATATGACCTCGTTGCCCAAAAGCATTCTTGCCAAGCACTCGTATTTTGTGATTGTGTTTGCGCTGTTATCGAAAATAGGCTGGAAGTACGGAACAAACAAATCTTTTTTAATAGCCTCTTTGGAGCGATCTATCCAGAGTCTTGTCTCTTTTTGCTCCATCAAAAAACGGGAGTTTTCGTTGTAGCACTGAATGCGGTCCTTACCAAAAGCGCGAATCTCACGAATCGCTATTTTGGCGTTTTTGAGCATATCGATATTGCGCCCGACGGCAATGCCGATAGTAAAACTGATTTCAATCTGCGCATCGTTTATAAAAATTTTGTGCTGAGAGAAAAAAGCTCTTATCTCCAGCGCTTTATCGCGTCCAAACTCTATATCTCCGGAATTTAACAACGCCGCATACTCATCACCGTGTATGCGATAAAGCCCCTCCCCGTCAGACGAAAAAAGCTTTAACAATTTGCCAGCCTCCTGCAATACACTGTCTCCAACCTCTACCCCAAAAGCGTTGTTTATCATCTCGAAATTATCGATATTCAAAAGCAATAATGTTTTTTCTTTGTTGTCCTGTAGGTCGGTTTTTAGTTTTTGGTAGTTGGCAAGCCCTGTTAACTCATCAGTGGTATAGAGCCGCACTAGCTCCTCCGTGCGCTCTTGCACTATATTTTCCAGACTATTTCTATATCTTCTGTTCTCTTTGCTCTCAACAACCCTGAGAGCCGCATCGTAAAGCGTATGGATTATCTGTTCGTTTTGCGCCGGTTTTAGTATAAAAGAGCTTATGCCGATACTTACAAGCCGCCTGAAGTAGTCATCGTTCGTGTATGCCGTCACTACAATTATTATCTGGTCACGGTTAAGCTCTTTTATTTTTTTGGCCATCTCTATGCCGTCCATGCACGGCATAGCTATATCGGTAACTACCATGTCAAAGCCGCCGCCCCTATAAAGCCTCAGCCCATCCTCGCCGTCAACTGCGCATTCCACTACAGAAAAAAACTTTTGTAAAAAAATACCCATCTCGTTTCGTATGCTCTCCTCATCCTCCACATAGAGTATCCGACACCCCTCGCCAAGCTCTTTTAGTTTTGATATATAGTGATCCATTAGGCAAACTCCAAAACTTATTCTTTGCTGTATGTTGCCATAAAATAAGCTAAAAAGAGATAGCCTAAAATATAAAATTTATTGAAATTGCTTATAAAAGAAATTCCGTTGCTCGAGGCTTAATAATGGAAATAAATATCTTGGCGCTCAAAGAGTATGCACACAATATTAGAGTGCTGTATGTTGAAGATGATGAGTCCGTAAAGACGCAAATATCTATTTTTTTACAAAAGTTTTTTCCCACTATCGTCACCGCAAAAGATGGAGTGGGAGGATTAGAGCTCTACAAAAAAGCCGAGTACGACATTGTTATTACGGATATTATGATGCCACGCATGGACGGCATAGAGATGTCGCGCAAAATTAAAGAGATTAACGAAGAGCAGATAATCATTGTCACCTCCGCCTACAACGACACCGAAAAGCTAATGGAGCTTATCGACATCGGAGTGGATAAGTTTGTTATGAAGCCCATCGCCAACAAACCTTTTTTGATACTGCTATACAATGTGGCAAAGTCGATACGCCTAGCCGCAACCAATAAAGAGCTTGAAAGCAAACTTATAGCAAAGGCAAAAGAGACCGCCCAGATACTAAGCTTTTTAGATACTCCGATAGCTGTCGTAGAAAACAGACGCATATCGATGATGAACAAAGCTTTTTCTTCGCTTTTCGGGTTTAGTGAGATAGATGAGATAGCCCTTGCGGACATAGAGACAAAGATAAGCGGCAGGTCAAAATGCGAAGGCGACATCATTGAGCGTCTAGAAGCAGACCCTTTTGATATTCATAAAGTAGTCATCAAAGACCACGGCGACAACATGACGATGCGCACTTTTATCTTGAGACATGCAGTACTGCAGCCGACAAAAAAGTATCTACTCTCCCTTATCGACATTACAAAGCTGGAAAAGGATCTAGATGTACTATCCAAAAAACTCCACACCAATCCGTTCACCGGACTACCGAATAAAGAGACTTTAGCGGAGGTCGGCGGCGAGCTTATCAAAAGAGGCGGAGAGTTTGGCTCTATCGTTTTTTACATCAAAAATCTCGAACATGTGATAGCGTGGCACGGCAAGGAAAAGGGGTTTGATGTAGAAAAAACAGCCGCAAACGAGCTATTGTACTCCATCGAGCAAGCTCATTTTGACAAAAAGCCCTTTATTGCAAATTTTGATAAAAACTTCTATGTGGCAATATGCAGAAAAGATGATGCAAAAAGAGTTGGCGAGCTAATAGCCTCGCTGGATGTTACATCCCATCTGCCAAGGCACGAAGCAGACACAAACGAGACGGTACACTCAGGATTTGAGACGGCAATACTAGGGGAGCACTCTTTTGGCAGTATCGACGAATATTTTGCAAAACTCAAACAAAAATATGAAAAAATAGTTTTTTAAAGGAGAAAGAGAGAATGGAACAGGCGATAAAACTAAAAGAGCTCGCAAAAGATATGAGCGTGCTCTATGTAGAAGACGAAAGAGCGATAAGAGAAGAGACCGCAGAGTTTTTGAAAAAATTTTTTCTCTCCGTAGACATAGCCAAAAACGGCAAAGAGGGCGTAGAGCTATTCAAAAGACATAGACAAGACATTGTTATTACAGACATCGTAATGCCTATCATGGAGGGGCAAGATATGATGGCCGTGATAAGAGAGATAGAACCGGAGGTGCCGATAATTATAGTTTCAGCCTACGACTTTTCGGATTATGCCGCTAAAGACTCTACTCACGGCGCAAACGCATTTTTGAAAAAACCGGCAAGCTATACGGAGTTTGTGAATACGCTGTGCGAAGTAATAAAGGCGACAAAACACAAAGACGATACAGTCTCTATTCTCAAAAAAAGAGTAAAAAGCCTAGAGGATAGAGTAGAGGCTCTAGAGAAAAAAATTAAACTCTCTGATTAATTCTCACATTTTGAGCAAAGCCCAAAATGAGGTCCTCAGCGGACGGCTCTCGCGACTTGTCGCTCTTAAAAAAATTATATTTATTCAGAGGGTTCAATTTATGCGTCACGAGCGCCAAGCTCTGCACTTGTTATGCGCAGTCTATTTACCAAGATAACCGCCAACCCTTCCATAAACATCAAAGAGGCGGTTTTGTGATGTTTTGAAAACTCATCAAAAGACTCCCTTGAAAGAACAAACAAATCCACATCCGTATCGGCCACTGCATCGGCATATCTTGTTCCGCCGTCCAAAAATCCAAACTCCCCAAAGAAATTCCCCTTGCCCATACTCCTAAGATGGAAGCTTTGCTCCTCTTTTATCGGCAGCATAATACGAACAGAGCCTTTGCGTATCAAGTACAAATCTCTCTCGCTATCACCGATTGAAAATATAGTCTCTCCTGCTTTATAACTTTGCTGGCGCATCTGCAACCCAATATCAACCAAAGTATCCTCATGTCTTCCGTCAAACAGCTCAAATTCGGCAAGCTCCAATCCATCTTCATCTTTTGGCTCCAGTATTGCAGAGCTAATGACCTCATTTTCCACCCACTCTATCGCATCGTCCGCATCTGCAAATACTTTTACCGGGCTATGATGCCTTATAAGCCCGACTTGATTGAAGTATCCCTCCATATCCTGCCCTGTGGGTAGCTTGCTGGGAATATGGCTAAGAATCAAAAAGCCGCCCTTGTCATGCAAAATATCTTTGATTTGAAGCAATATATGCGCAGCGGTAAGGTCAACCGACTGAACCCGCTTCATATCCAAGATGATATATGTCTTTGTTTTTAAATCACCCTCAAGTATCGAATACAGTTGGTTTGCGGTACCAAAAAATAGACTTCCCTGCAGTTCGTACACCACATAACAGTCGCCTTTTTCTTGCAAAATATCGACTTCATCTTGAATTCGCACCTGCTTTGAAAACACCTCGTCGCCGTTGAGTCTTGAATGCACTATGCTTGCGCTAATCTGCTCTCTTATAAACAAGAATATAGCCAGCACAACACCGACGGCGGATGCCATAATGAGGCTCGCCGTAAGGGCGGTGGTGACGACGGAGGCGATAACGACAAAATCGAGGACGGTAGTACGGGATCTTAAAAAGCTAAAGCTATGGCGGTCAATCATTCTAACGCCTATAACGATAAGTATCGCCGCAAGTGAAGCTATCGGCACCCACGCTATGAGCGAACCAAAAAGCACGAACGCCGCAAGAGCCAAAACCCCCTCAAACACGCCGGAGAGTCTGCTAGTCGCACCGCTTGAAATATTCACGAGCGTAGCGCCCATCGTACCGGCTCCGGGCATACCTCCCGCAATCGCAGACGATATATTTGCCGCTCCTTGCGCCATGAGTTCTTTATTTGAGTTGTGACTGGTGCGGGTAAGAGCATCCAGCACTACGCAGGTTTTCAGGGTATCGATAGACAAAAGCACCGCAAGCGTCAAGGCCGGCACAAGCAGCAGGGCAAGCTTGTCAAAGCCAAATCCGCCCAAAGCGTAAGCCCTCTCCACAAATCCGTCGGTCAAGCCACCCTCACCGAGCGAACCGATAATAAAAGGGTTGCTGTCGATATTAAGCATTGACGCATCAAAAAACGATATGCAAAAATATGCCGCCGTGCCGCAAAGAAGCCCAACGATAACCGCCGGTACCGACTTTACAAATCTAGGCGCATAAAGCATGGCAATAACGGTAAGCACACCAATAACAATACTCTGCCACTGCCAAAGAAGGGGAGAGAGGATGCTATCCCAAAAGTGAGACTCTTTTGGCGCACCCAAAAATTTTGGAGTTTGCGAGGCGATAATATACAGACCTACACCGCTTAGATAGCCGCTAACAACCGGATAAGGCATATACTTGATAAGCCTACCGAGTCCGATAACGCCAAAAATCAGCTGTATCACTCCGGCAAGCAACCCCAATATAATAACCATCAATAAAAGCATATCAGCGCCCACGCCCATCGCCGTATACTCAATGACAAATGCCGACAAAACTGCGGCGGCAGGTGCACACGGAGCCGATATAAGGCGTGTTGTTCCGCCAAATAGTGCGGCTACTATACCTATTACGACAACGCCGATAATCCCGGCAACGGCCCCCATGGCGGCGTATGAACCGCCGAGAGGAGCATATACGGTAACCCCAAAAGCGATAGCGGAAGGCAGAGCCACAAGCATGGCAGCCGCTCCACCCCAAACATCTCCCATATATTTAAAGAGTCTTGAAATATCAAATTTAGCCAATATAAAATCCTATTAAATAAACGGTCAAGTTTTTATTGTTTGTAGTATTTTTGTCATTAAATAACACTTAGTGTAATAAAGTGGAAGTATGGGAGGGGCTTAAGAGGCTGATTTTTTTGTCCGTGCACCCTCCTCGTTTTTGGCGAGCCAGACGAATACCTCAACTACCGCCTTATAAAGAGCGGGCGGTATCGCTCTGTCTATTTCTACATTTAACAGTGAGTCTGCCAAAAGCTCGTTTTTAAAAAGAGGCACACCAACCTCCGAAGCTTTTGCTATTATTTTCTCAGCTATTATCCCTTTGCCTTTGGCGACTACGATTGGGACTCTGTCACCCTCTTTTTCGTATTTTAACGCCGCAGCTTTTGGGGTCAGCATCTAGTAAAGCGCCTGCATTTTGTCCACATCATCCCAAGAGAGGGTTTTTTTACCGCCAAACATATGCGCCAAATACCTTGCAAACATATCAGTCTCCACATTGACCTTTCTGCCAACTTTATAATCTCCAAAAAGCGTAGTCTGAAGCGTATGCGGAATGATAGTCAGGCGAAACCCATCCTCAAGAGGCTCGTTGATAGTCAAACTCACGCCGTCTATCGTCACCGAACCCTTCGGCGGCAGAAGCGGCAAAAACTTCTCAGGCACTTTGATATAGTAGTCATACGCTTTCGAGCTTCTATCTATCCGCACTATCTCGCCGACACAATCGATATGCCCCTGCACCACATGCCCCTCAAACCTATCGCCCATCTGCATCGCAGGCTCCATATGCACTTTGCCCCGCAAATTTTCGGTAGCCAATATCTTTTGGCTCTCATGACTAAGCTGTACCGAAAACCCGCCCCAAGCCACTTCCGTCACCGTAAGACACGCCCCGTTTATGGCGATACTATCGCCTATTTTTGGTTTATAATTTGATTTTAGTACTAGCTTTTCGCCGCTAAAGCTTTTGACATTCGCAAATTCTCGTATTAATCCCGTAAACATTTTTGCCTTTTACTACTTTAAATTTTTAGTTACTCTTATTTTTCATATATATAGCATTTGTTGTACGATGTATTTGTTTGCTACAGCGCCCATGCCTGAAGGTGAAGCCAAGTCCACCCGCATCCCTAGTCTTTTTGAGATTTCATCTTTTGAGGCGGAGCCGAAAATCCCAAGTATTTTAAAACCATCTGTTTCATACATGGGCTTTATGGTTTTTAGCTCTGACAATATAGATTCTCTAGTTTGCATTTTGAGCGCTCTTTTTTATTTTTATAATACCAAAATCGTAGTTATGTTGAAGTTGTTTAC
>DIZY01000053.1 GCA_002428055.1 Helicobacteraceae bacterium UBA6016 | reverse complement strand
GAGGTCTCCGATTTTATAAAAACTGTAAAGTCGATAGGCGCAAAAATAGCGATAGACGACTTTGGAAGCGGGTACTCAAATTTTGAGCATCTAGCTAGATTAAACGTGGATATTATAAAAATAGACGGAAGCCTGATAAAAAATATAGACGTCAACAAAAACGCTGAAATTATTACGCAGACTATCGTTAGTTTCGCCCAAAAACTCAATATAGAGAGCGTTGCCGAATTTGTGCAATCAAAAGAGGTGTATGATAAAATAAAAGAGATTGGCGTTGATTATGCGCAGGGGTATCATTTGGGGCAACCGGCTCCTATGTCGCTTTGATTAAGAAAGGCTTAGAATTGGAACTTTTTGAAGAGTTGTCTCATCTTGATAGCTATAAAGAGATAAAGCTTTTATGTGTCGAAGACGAACCGGATGTCGCAGAGTGGTTTTTGAAGCATTTCTCAAAAATTATCCCGACCGTATTTGTGGCAAAAGACGGCGCAGAAGGGCTTGAGATATTCCAAAGAGAGCTGCCGGATGTGGTTATTACAGATGTTATGATGCCCTCAATGAACGGTTTGGAGCTTTCAAGACGGATTAAGGAGCTGGCGCCGAAAACTAAAATCATAGTAGTAACGGCGTACGGCAGTAGCGAATATCTGATGGAGGCTATCGAGATAGGAGTTGATAGGTTTTTGACAAAGCCGCTCTCTCTTGAAAAACTTGATAAGTCTTTTTTTTCGTGCGCAAAAATAGTAGCCACCGAAAAAGAGCTTACAAAAAAAAGAGAAGAGCTGGTTCATATAGAGAATATAGACTCTCTAACACTGCTGCCGAATAGAAGAAAACTGATAGAGATAATAGAGTTGTGCGACGCCCCAGCCTTGGCGATACTAAATATCGACTCATTTAAAGAGATAAATGACTTTTACGGGCATACCGTAGGCGATATGGTACTTCTTGAGATTGCAAAAAAACTCTCTTCACTTACCTCAAAAGACAGATATGAGATATATAAGCTCTCGGCCGACGAGTATGCAGTTTTTAAGGAGTCTGCGGGCAAGGGCGAGTTTAGCGACTATATAGAAAATTTGATTGAGCGGATGGAGTCTGAGAGTTTTTGCTATGATGAAAATGAAATATCGGTATCCTTTACAGCAGGAATTGCTATCGGTAAAGTCTCTCTTTTGGCAAAAGCGGATATGGCGCTAAAAGAGGCTAAAAGGGAAAAGAAAAACTTCGTAGTTTACGAAGAGAGCCTTAAAGTTATGGAGATATATTCAAATAATCTGACATGGAGCAAAAGGCTGAGAACGGCGATAAAAGAGGACAGAATAGTCGCCTACTTTCAACCGATAATCGATAATCGTACGATGGAGATAACAAAATACGAGTGTCTAGCCAGAATGATAGACGGGTTGGGAAACAGTATAGCTCCTCAATTTTTTCTCGATATTTCCAAAAAAAATAGGCTTTATCCGAGAATTACAAAAAAAATGCTTGATATGGCCTTTGAGGTGTTTGCCGACAAAGAATATGAGTTTTCTATTAATCTTTGCGTCGAGGATATGCTAGATCATATGACTAGCGCTTATATATGTTCCAAGCTGGAAGAGTACAAAGGCAGAACAAAAGTTGCCTTTGAGATACTAGAGTCAGAACGGATAGAGGAGTATGGCGAAGTAAGAGAGTTTATTCGTAAAGTGAAGGAGCTTGGCGGCAAAATATCCATAGACGATTTTGGCAGCGGGTACTCCAATTTTGAGCATATTTTGCGCCTAAATGTAGACTATATCAAAATAGACGCTTCAATGATAAAGCATATAGATACCGATAGAAACTCACAGATAATAGTGGATACGATAGTTGGTTTTGCTAAAAAACTAAATATTAGAACGATAGCCGAGTTTGTTCATTCCGAAAGTGTTTTTGAAAAAGTAAGAGAGCTTGGCGTGGATATGTCTCAGGGGTATTATTTTTCCGCTCCGACAAGCGGGATACGGTTGTAAAGATGAGAAGATACGGTCTTGCGGGGGTGCTTAGGGCTACAAGTTGTCTACTTGGCAAAATAAAACCTTTTTGTGAAGTCGATGAATTGACGGGGGTACTCAATCTAAAGGCGCTTAGGGCTGATTTGTCGAAAGGCAAAGATAGGGCTTTGACTCTTATAAATATAGACGGTTTTTCTACGGTTAACAACGCCTACGGAATAGATGCCGGAGATATGCTCTTAAAGGGTTTTTGCGAGATATTGAAAAAAAACCTACCGAACAACACTACGATATATCGTTGCTATGGGGATGAGTTTGCTTTGCTTTTTGATACAGTAAAGAGCAAAAAAGTGGAGGAGTTTGCCGAGCAGATAGACGGCTGCCTCTCTTTTACCAGTATTGATGTGGGCGGCGTTGAGCTTAAAATTGCCGTTACGATAGGAATATCAATTGGGAACGGCGATGAACTAATTAAAAAAGCTTCTATCGCGCTCATGGAAGCCAGACTCTCAAAAAAAGTCTCAACGGTGTATGTAGAGGGCAATGAGCTTGAAAAGAGAATCCAAAAAATATTTTATTGGCAGACGAGACTCAAGGAGGCTCTAACCGAGGGGCATTTGACGCCATTTTATCAGCCGCTATTAAACAACAATACCGGATATATTGACAAGTTTGAGTCGCTGATTAGGCTAAGGCATGAGGGAGCCATAGTGTTGCCGATGGATTTTTTGGAGGCTGCCAAAGAGGGCGGTATGTTAAGTTCCGTTACTAGGATTATGATATCCGAGTCGTTTCGAGACTTTTCAAAAAGCGACCATTCGTTTTCCGTAAATATAACGGAGCAAGATTTGCTGAATAAAAATTTTATAAGCTTTTTGGAAAAAAAACTACTATCCAATAAAATAGAGCCGCATAGGGTGTATTTTGAACTTTTGGAGGGTATCAGTACGGATGTCGCCAACAACTCCCTAGAGACGCTAAAAGAGATAAAAAAAATGGGTTGCAAACTCTCCGTGGATGATTTTGGCACGGAACACTCCAATTTTAGAAGGCTTTTGGAACTTGAGGTGGATTTGATCAAGATAGACGGTAGTTTTATAAAAAATCTTGACAAGTGTGAAACGAGCCAAAAAATAGTTAAAAGCATTATTAGTTTTGCGAATAGCATGGGAGCTATGACTGCGGCTGAGTTTGTACACTCCAGTGAAATCCAGCAGATAGTGAAAAATATGGGCATAGATTATTCGCAAGGTTATTATATAGGCATACCTTCGCCAAAACCTGAGATAAAATTGGATGAGGCGTTTGCATGAAAGTACTGATAGCCGAAGATAGTCAGATAATGCGCAAGATTGTAAAAACCAATCTTTTGAAACTCTCGGTAAACAAAATATACGAAGCCTTTGACGGAGAGAGTGCGCTTGCCATTGTTGGAGCAAATTCGGATTTGGATATTGTATTTACGGATCTCAATATGCCAAATATGAATGGATTGGAGTTTTGCAAAAAAATAAAGCAACAGCCGAAGTTTTCCCATATCAAAATCATCGTCATCTCTGAACATCTGAGCGATAGCGTAAAAGAGGCTTTTTTAGATCTTGGCGTATCCAGTTTTGTTCCAAAACCGTTTGATCTTAAAAGCTTTAACGAGGTTGTTATACCGATAGTTGAAGAAATAAAAAGCGGTGGTTCTAGTCATGGCGGAGTTGATTTTGCCAAGAATGACTTTATTAAAAAAATACAAGAAGAAGACCCGCTTATATCGCTCGACGCCGAAGGGCTTACTATTAGCTTTAATAAGTTGAGCATCAGAGTCCCCATAGACAAAATACTTGAGGTTGGAAAAATAAAAAGCGACGAGGAAAAAACCGACTATGTCGAACTTAAAGATAAATAACGATTTTAAAGTTTTAGTAGTAGACGATAGCCCTTTTATTGTAGAGGTTCTCAAAAGCTTTTTAGCTAGGTTCTCAAAAAATATTTTTGAGGCCGAAAATGGAAAGCAGGGGTTGGAGCTATATAAGCGCCACAAACCTGATTTTATAATATCTGACATTGTAATGCCGGTCATGAACGGTTTGGAGATGAGCAAAGAGATAAAGGCTTTGGATAAAGATACTTTTATTGTTTTGACTACCGCCGTTGAGGACAAAGACAATCTAGCAGAGGCAATAGAAATATCGGTAGATAAATATCTGCCAAAGCCAATAGATTTGAGGCGTTTAGAGCATATTATTTTGCAGTTTCTGGATAATTTGGCCGCAAAAAAAACACTTGAAGAGAATAGAAAACTTCTGGAAGAGTATAAAAAGGCGCTTGACTCGGCGGCTATTTTTACGGTAACCGATACAAGCGGCACTATTAAATATGTAAATGAAGAATTTGTCCATACGACGGGCTATAGCAAAGAAGAGGCGGTAGGTAACTCTCATAATATCATAAGACACCCGGAAACCCCAAAAAGCGTCTTTAAGGCGTTGTGGGGAAGCATAAAAGAGAAGCATGTGTGGAAGAGTGTCTTAGAGAACAGGACAAAAAGCGGCGAAAGTTTTTTTGTGGACAATACGGTAGTTCCGATACTTGGCATAGACGGCGAAGTGGTGGAATATATCGGTATCTCCTACGACATTACCGGCATCAGGGAGATGAACGAGCGAAATCTGCAAGCCATTTTTAACGCCGATGAGTCGCTTATTGTCGTAACGGATGATAGATTTGATATAAAAATAGTCAATAAGTCTATGTTAAAGATGCTGGATATTGAAAATATCTACGATTTTTACAAAAATAATAGAGCGATATATGAGAAGTTTCTTGTGCGTGACGGTTTTTTATCAAAAGAGGATCTGCTTGGGTCTACGCAAAAAGAGAGATATAGAAAATTCAAAAAAGTATTGACCGAGGGTGACAAAAGGCAGAGAAAAGTTGCCATGCTTACCCCCGAGGGCGAAGAGAGATATTATGCCGTGAGGGTGAGTACGGTAAGCGACAAGATGGTGCAAAACAAGCACTATAATATCTTTAGTTTTGTCGATATTACGGAGCTTGAATTTATGCGTCAACAACAGATTAATAATATCAAGCTTAGCTCCATAGGCAAATTGGCTGCAGGTATTACGCATGAGATAAATACGCCGCTTACATACATCAAAGGCAATCTAGAGATATTAAAAATGGATATAGAGGATGGTTGCGACTGCAACTTAAAGCAGGAGTTTTTAACATCTTGCGAAGCAATGGAAGACGGTATCAAAAGAATGGCCGCCATAGTGGAGTCAATGAGAGAGATAGCGGGCGTAAGTCGTGATGAAATAGCCGAGATAAATGTGTATACAACTATCGCCTACTCTCTTCGAATGGTGTATAACAAAGCAAAGCAGATATGTAATATAAAAATAAATGGCAAGCTTTTTGATATGTCGCTCGATAAAGACGGTGAGAATATTACAATGATGGCTACTCCTCAAAGACTTGAGCAGGTGTGGATTATAATCTTAAATAATGCCTTGGATGAGTATGCAAAATCAAAACTTCCGTTTGAGCAACGCTTCATCGATATTCAAGTTTCAAAAAATTTAGATACAATAAAAGTATCCATCAAAGACAATGCAGGCGGTATTGAAGAGTCCATCCTTTCGCATATATTCGAGATATTTAAGAGCTCAAAACCGCAAAGCGGAATGGGCGTGGGACTCAATATCGCAAAGTCGATAGTAGAGGATCACGGCGGAGATATGACGGCCAAAAATGAAGGCGATGGCGCCGTATTTGAAATAGTCTTTAAAGAAAAAGGGGAGTCTTAATGTTTTTTTCGTCAAAAACAGATTGTTTGAAATATGAAGAGGAGATAAGAGCGTTAAAAGCAGAAGTTGAATACTACAAAGAGCTTGCAGGCTTTAGCGTTGACGAGGGTATATTTATCATAGACGATAACGCAAATGTGCTTTTCAAAAACGAATCTTGTCCGGAATTTCCAAGCAAACTATATCAGTTTAAGGCAGATTTGTTTGCAGGCGCAAAAAAAATAGAGGACGACACTTGTGAGGCGGATGTACGGACAAAGCGACTCTCGAACGGTAATTTGCTAATAGCGCTTTCCAGAAAAGAAAACAGCCTCAAAAATGATGATCAGCTAATAGGCATGCATCAGCAAAGTATCAAAAATGCTTTGGCAAATACTCAAAAATCATTTGTAGATATGCTTTCTAAGTTTGATTTTATGATAGCGCAATCCAAGGAGACGGCAGAGAGCTCTACGGACGGTATGGATATTTTAAATAATATTGTAAATAGTATGGATAAGCTATTTACGCTGATGTCTGAGGCCAACTCAATGATGAACTCTCTTGTCGATAGAAGCAACGAGATTTCCAGCGTTATTATGCTTATTAAAGATATTGCGGAGCAGACAAACCTTCTTGCGTTAAATGCCGCAATAGAAGCAGCAAGAGCAGGAGAGCAGGGTAGAGGTTTTGCCGTTGTTGCGAGCGAGGTCGGTAAGCTTGCCGAAAAAACACAAAAGGCAACGAAAGAGATAGCAATAGTTGTCCAGACTATGCAGCAAGAGATTAGCGATACGCAAAGAGGTACGGAAGAGATAGGTGAAATAGTAGGCGTTACAAAAGGTCATGTGGATAGTTTCTCCGAAAAGCTAGATATGTTCCAAAAAAATGCCGCAAGAGCGGTATTTGAGACGCTAGATATATCAAACCAAGTGTTTGTAAATCTAGCAAAAATAGACCATGTCATTTACAAAAACAATCTATACGCCTATCTGTTTGGGCAAGTTGCAGAATTTGCAAAAGTCGATCATCACAATTGCCGTCTCGGTAAATGGTACGAGGGCGGCGTCGGCAAGCAACAGTTCGGCGATATGCCAAGCTACTCTAAGCTTGAAAAACCGCACTCTGTCGTACATACCTATGCGATAGAGCTTGCTCAAAAATGCGGCGGCGGACAGACTATCGCATGTAGCAAAAAAGAGGTTGGGGAAAAAGTACACGCAATAGAGAATGCGAGTGTAGAAGTAGGAGCAGCGCTAGATTTGATTGTCACTGAAAAAACACAACAGTTAATGAAAATGGCCGTAAAAGAACTTTTTAACGAGGGTAAAAAATGATAAAGCTAATGATAGTGGATGATGAGACGCAAATTACTACGATGCTTGAAAAATGGTTTTCGAAAAATAGAGAGTTTTCCGTAAGCATATACAACAATCCAGAAATTGCCGTCTCTAGTTTTACTACCGTGAAACCGGATGTTGTACTTCTTGATATTATGATGCCGCAGATGGACGGCTTGGCTGTTTTGGAGAAGATAAAAGCGATAGAACCTAGCACGGTAGTTGTCATGATGACTGCCTATTCAACACTAGATAGAGTACTAAATAGCCATAGACAAGGCGCTGATAGCTATATTCTAAAACCTTTTGAAAGCCTCTCCGATGTAGAAGAAAAAGTAAAACTTGCACACTCCAAGAGGATAAGCAAATAATTTTCAACTTTTCCAAACCTCTTTTCATATTTATCTTCGCCGCCCTCTTTTGTGGGTGCGCCACCGCACGGCCCAAACTATCGCAAACCGTTTTTGTTTCAATAGCCGCCAAAAATATTAAATTTGCGGATATGGGATTTTTTGATGAATTCGACAATAAAAAAAGTTTGGAAGTTTATTCGCTTGGCGTTCCGGTTTTTAAAGCAAGCTTTGACGATTTTGTATGTGTCGATTCAAAATGCATGGATAAGGCAGAGTTTGTAGAAAAATACATTTCGTCCGCTTTGTATTCTGATATTATGAATGACATTCTAAGCCAAAAACCGCTAAAAATAGAGTCAAAAATAACAAAAACACAAACCGGCTTTATCCAAGAAGCTTTGACGCAAGATTATGAAGTTTTGTATAGAGTTGACGGCAGGGAGCTTTTTTTTGTTGAGAGAAAAAGCGGTTTTAAATTTGTGGTAAGGTTTTTAGATTGAAGTCAAAAAAATTAGTCGGCGCTCATGTTAGTATTTCGGGCGGCGTATTTAACGCTCCGCTGAATGCAAAAGCCATTGGGGCAAGCGCATTTGCAATGTTTTTGAAAAACCAAAGACAGTGGAATGCAAAAGATTATGATGATAAAACAATAGACGCTTTTCATGCCAATATGAAAGAGTGTGGATTTACGGCGGATGCGGTACTGCCGCATGACAGCTACCTTATAAATCTCGGCTCGCCGCAAAAAGAGGCTAGACAAAAATCGTTTGACGCTTTTTTGGATGAGGCTAGAAGGGCGGAGGAGTTGGGGCTAAAACTACTCAATTTCCACCCCGGAAGCCATCTTCGAGAGATAGGCGAGGATGAGTGTCTGAAGCTGATAGCAGATTCGATGAATGAGACTATTGCAAAAACAAAAGAGGTCGTATTGGTCATAGAAAACACGGCGGGGCAGGGTAGCAATATGGGGTATCGCTTCGAGCAGTTAGCTAGGCTTATCGAACTAACAGACGACAAGGCAAGAGTCGGCGTCTGTCTCGATACTTGCCATACTTTTGCGTCCGGATATGAGCTAAGAGACAAAGAGGGGCTTGACGCTACATTTGGGGCTTTTGGAGAGATCGTCGGTTTTTCTCATCTAAGAGGGATGCACATCAACGACTCAAAAGGTGGGCTTGGCTCAAAGCTCGATAGGCATGATAGTCTTGGACTAGGCACGATAGGCCTTGGTTGTTTTGAGTACATTATGGGAGATAGCCGTTTTGACGGTATTCCTCTTATCTTAGAGACCCCAAACGAGGCGATTTGGGCGGATGAGATAAAAATGCTAAGAGCTTACGAGGAGAACTAATATGATTTTGATGATAGACAACTACGACAGCTTTACTTACAATGTCGTTCAATACTTTAGAGAGCTTGGCGCAGACCTCAAAGTAATACGAAACGATGAGATGACGGTTGAGCAGATAGAGGCGCTAAACCCTGAGAAAATCATCATATCCCCAGGACCATCCACGCCAAACGAGGCGGGTGTGAGTCTTGAGGTTATAAAAAGACTTGGACACAAAATACCGATTCTCGGCATCTGCCTAGGTCATCAGGCTATCGGTCAAGCGTTTGGCGGCACGGTAGAGAGGGCGTCAAATATGATGCACGGCAAAACCTCGCAGATGCAAGTGTGCAAAGACTCTCCGATATTCAAAGATATTCCAAAAGAGTTTACGGCGACAAGATACCATTCGCTTATCGTCAATAAAGAGAGTATCCCATCCTGCATCATACCGACAGCATTTAGCGCAGACGACGGTGAGATAATGGCACTTGAGGTGGAAGGCAAACCGATTTACGGCGTACAGTTTCACCCAGAGTCTATACTTTCAGAGCACGGGCATAAGATATTCGAGAACTTTTTAAAGCTATAAAATCAGATGATTAGGCTTTTTGGCTCGAAGAACTTTTTTTTAGCGTTTCTTTTTTGCTATGCAATCCTAATAGCCATTTATCCAAACTATCTTTCTATTAGCGCTTTTGAGGCGGCTATATTTTACAAAGACGACGGCTATCTTGGGCATATAACTAGATTTTTTTGTTCCGTTTTTGGACAAAACGATTTTGCGCTGAGGGCTTTTTTTATTATTATTTACTTTATCTCTCTTCCGCTTTTTTACTCTGTTTCAAAAAGGGTGTTAAAGCAGGAGTCTGATGCAAGAATATCCCTGATTATCTTCTGCCTTCTCCCTGCCGCTAGCCTCTCGGCGCTACTTGTGATGAAATCCGCAGTTATAATCTTTGCGACGCTTGTTTTTATATATCTATACGGCAAAGGGCGTACGCTACTCTCTTTTATTGCTCTTGCTTTTTTTGCTACGATTGACGGCGCATTCGCTATTTTGTTTTTATCCCTTATCTTCTACGCTATCCACAAAAAAGATAACTCACTCATAGCGGTAAGCATCGCACTTTTCGGTGTTTCGATGGGGATGTTCGGCTTTAACGACGGTGGAAGGCCGAGGGGTTACTTCTTGGATACTTTGGGCGTTTATATGCTCATATTTTCCCCCGCTGTATTTTTTTATTTTGTGTTTGCGATATATAAGATAAAGCCCGAGGAGCGACCGATAGGTTGGTATATATCGTTTTGGGCGCTTATCTTCTCCCTGCTTTTGTCGTTTAGGCAAAAAATCATGCTTTACGACTTTGCCCCTTTTGTGGTACTAGCCGTTCCTTTTATGGTTAAGACTTTTTTTGCATCGTATCGCATCAGAATAGGCAAAAACAAAAGAGTATATGAGGTCGGATTCGCTGTTTTTGTCTCATCTCTTATTGCGGCATCTGCTCTATCTTTTTTCAATCGCCCGCTTTATGCCTTTATAGAGAATAAAAAAACACATTTTGCGTACAATTATCAGGTGGCAAAAGAGCTGGCACAAGAGCTAAAGGCTATAGGCGCTACCGAATGTCTAGTGCTTGACGCAGATATGGCTCCTAGGCTGAAGTTTTATGGGATAAACGAGGGGAGTGACTATGTGGTAGGGCAAAAACCACTCAAAAACAGCAAAAAGGTTTCAATAGTATACAGTGGAGTGGAAGTAGCTTCTTATTATGTTACCAAAGTAAACACTTTCTAGTTTTTGAATCACATAAAACCCTGCCTTTAAATTTTCTATTTAGTAAAAATGTTACAATTTGATAAATCACGAAGAGGAGAGGTCTATGGCGCAAAGAGCTATTAGAGAGTATGACGGCAAAGCGCTTTTTGCCAAAGTGTGGAATAACTATTTTGACGGGTTCAAATACGGTTTTGAATCGGTATTGGTAACAAGCGGTGACGAGCTTAGAGCTAAGGCGAAAGAAGCCGGATATGAGTGGCTAAACAACAAAGCGTTGGTCGCAAAACCGGATATGCTATTTGGAAAAAGAGGCAAAAACAACCTTGTTTTGTTCAGGGATCAAAAACCTGGCGATGTAAGTCTTGAAAAAGCGGCATCATGGATAGATGAAAAAACAAGAGAAAATACGACGCTACTTACCGGACAACACGGCACACTAACGCATTTTATTGTTGAGCCTTTTACTCCGCACTCCCAAGAAGAAGAGTATTATATTTCCGCAACTACCGTAGGCGAAGACGATGTTCTTTATATGTCTGCCGAGGGCGGTATGGAAGTTGAAGAGGGATGGGACGAAAAAGTCATCGAAGTAGCCGTGCCTATCACGATGAGTGACGCTGATATGGAAGCCAAAATAAGAGCCAACATTCCTGCCGACATACAAGACAAAGAAAAGTTCGGCAAATTTGCCGTAGCGTTTTTCAAATTTTACAGAGATATGAACTTTGCTTACCTTGAGATCAACCCGATAGTTATGCAAGG
>DIZY01000003.1:283-9428 GCA_002428055.1 Helicobacteraceae bacterium UBA6016 | reverse complement strand
CTCTCAATCGGCGAAGGCTCAGGAGTCAAAGGACCGATGGGTGTCACCGTCATATTTGGACTTCTTCTATCTACGCTTCTTAGCCTCTTCGTCGTTCCGGCATTTTACAAAATAATGGCGCCCCTCGACGATAGATTAAGAAAGCTATATAGACATTAGAATTTACGGCTGTATCGCCGCTTTTTCTTTTATCTCCTGGGGCGTTGCACTTCGTACGCCGGTCACGGTGCATGAAAAAGTTAGCACAAGCCCCGCCAAAGGGTGGTTGGCGTCGAGAACTACTTTGTCATCGGTTATTTCCATAACAGCATAAAACAAAGACTCCGCCTCATCACCCTCGCCTCTTTCAAACTGCATACCCACCTCAAGCTCAGCCGGAAAAACAGAACGAGCCTCGACCTCTACAAGCTCCTCTTCATAATCACCAAAAGCATCTTCGGGAGCAAGCTCTACATCCACGGAGTAGCCGACATCTTTACCATCAAGTGCGGCTTCTATCTTGGGAAAAAGTCCGCTCTCGTATCCGCCGTGCAGATAAGATATAGGCTTTGCGCCCTCATCTACAAGATTTCCCTCGGCATCTACGACACTATAATCTACGGTAACTACACTGTTTTTGGTTATTTTCATCTATTATTCCTGCTATTTTTTTGGTATTCTAACTAAAAGCTTTTAACCAATCGCTATCGACAAATGCGCCAGGCTTTGCGCTTAGTGAAATGCGGCATATCAGAACATGAACAAGGAAGTATAAATATGCAACTTCAAACAGTAGGCGAGCCATGGATGCTAGGGGTTTTCTTCGTAGTGGTAATCGCTATGATAATTATAGATATTTTTATGCTCGGTCGCAAAGGCGATTCGAAAGTATCCACAAAAGAAGCTCTTACTTGGTCGATTGTATGGGTATGTGTCGCTATGACATTCAATCTGTGGCTATATTTTTATCTGGGAGGTAAATACGGCGAAGAGGTGGCAAGCCAAAAGAGCCTTGAGTTTTTAACAGGTTATATCCTCGAAAAGTCACTAGCCGTAGACAATCTTTTTGTTTTTGTAATGCTTTTTACATACTTCAAAGTACCGGAAATATACCAAAAAAGGGTGCTTTTATACGGAATTTTCGGCGCTTTGATACTTCGCTCGATTATGATTGTTATCGGTGCGGCGCTTGTAAGCGAATTTCACTGGGTTTTGTATATATTTGGCGCATTCTTGCTCTTTTCAGGAATCAAGATGTTCAAAGCCGGAGAAGATAGTGGGGATATTGAAAATAACTTTATTATCAAGTTTTTAAAGAGTAACTTCAAAATAACAGAGGGCTACCACGGAGAAAAATTCTTTGTAAAAATCGACGGCAAAACTTGGATAACTCCGCTTTTTGTCGTGCTTGTATTTATAGAGTTTACCGACCTCATATTCGCAGTAGA
This sequence comes from Helicobacteraceae bacterium UBA6016, assembly GCA_002428055.1. Classification (GTDB taxonomy): domain Bacteria; phylum Campylobacterota; class Campylobacteria; order Campylobacterales; family UBA6016; genus UBA6016. The sequence continues at coordinate 8,001 of DIZY01000003.1, read as the reverse complement.
CAGCATCCCTGCTATTTTTGCCGTTACCACCGATCCGTTCATCGTTTATACCTCAAATATATTTGCGATTTTGGGACTAAGGGCGCTTTATTTTATCCTTGCCGATATGGCGGATAGATTTGAGCTTCTCAAATACGGACTTGCCGTCATACTTGTATTTATCGGTATCAAACTTCTTATTGTGGAGTTTTACAAAATCCCGACACTTCTTTCGCTTGGATTTGTCATAGGCGTGCTGGCTATATCTATCATAGCTAGCATCAAAAAAACGAGTGGGCACAAAAATGAATAATATATCCATAAAAACACAAATACTTTTTGCTCTACTATTTACAGAGTCAATCTTTATAGCTCTGGATTTTTTAGGTTTTGAGGGAAGCTTTTGGTTTATCATCTTTGATATTGGGCTAGGTATTGGCATAGCGTACATTTTAAGTGCCCTGATAGCCTCGTCCATAGAGTCGCTAACGAAAAAGTCTATACAGTTTGGAAACGAAGAAAATGTAAGTTTTGCAGGGTACGAAGGCTCTACGGAGGTGTCCGAACTATCCGTTGCTCTTGAAGGGATGCGCAAACAGATAGTGTCAAAAAACAACCTCGTAGCGGCGCAGTTAGAAAAAATTGACGAATACATAATCACATCAACTACCGATGCAAGCGGCAAAATAATAGATGTCAGCAAAGCTTACTGTATGATTTGCGGCTATACAAAAGCTGAGCTAATAGGCAAATCACACAACATCGTCAGGCATCCGGACAATCCGCAAGAGTTTTTTAAAAATATTTGGGAGCACATAAGCAAAGGGCAGGCTTGGCATGGAGATATAAGAAACAGAGCCAAAGATGGGCAGACATACTGGATAGATGCCACAATCAACCCGATTGAGGACGCTAGCGGCAAAATTATCAGCTACTACTCCATCAGCCATGACATTACGGCTAAAAAGCTAGCGGAGGAGTTGGCGCTCACAGACACCCTAACGGGGCTTGCAAATAGACGCAAGCTAGATGCGGATTTTGAAGAGCTGGCAAAGCTTTATGGTAGGCATAAAACTACTTTTTCGATAATTATTGTAGACATAGACAAATTCAAATCAGTCAATGATACCTATGGACACGAGATAGGCGACACGGTGTTGCAAAAGTTTGCTAAGATACTCAAAAACAACACAAGAGCCATCGACAAAGTTGGACGCTGGGGAGGCGAAGAGTTTATGATACTTTGCCCAGAAACAAACGAGACGGATGCAATAGCTTTAGCGCAAAAACTAAGGGCAGAGATAGCAAAAACCGAATTTGCCGTAGTCGGCAAAGTGACGGCTAGCTTTGGCGTATCTACTTTTAGGGAGTATGACACTCCTTCAAGCTGCTCAAAAAGAGCCGATGATGCCCTGTATACCGCAAAAGATGCCGGAAGAGATAGGGTTGAGTTTGGCAACTAAAAAACAAATATGCCAAAACTAAAATACATCACCCACTATCCAGAACACACAAAAGAGCAGGTACGCCGACTAATAGACGAAGAAAATCTAGGCAAATACATCCTCAAAAAATACCCGAAAAAGCACGCCGTAACAACGGATAAAGCGCTGTATGATTTTACAATTTCGCTCAAAAATGAGCACATGCGAAAGTCACAGCCAATCTCCAAAGCCATATATGACGGCAAACTAAGCGAACTACACGGCGCCCTCGGACTTCATACATTTAGCTCACGAGTGCAAGGCGGCAAGCTCAAAAGCAAAAGCGAAATCCGCATAGCCTCCACATTCAAAACCGCCCCCGAAGAGTTCCTGAGAATGATAGTAGTCCACGAACTAGCCCACCTCAAAGAAAAACAGCACGACAAGGCGTTTTATGCGCTCTGCACAAATATTGAACCCTCATACGGACAACTAGAGTTTGATGTGCGGTTATATCTGACTCATCTTGAGCTGTTCGGAGGGCTTTATTAAGATTAGTTTTCATATTATTTATATTGATATGACAAAAAAATAAATTAAAGGCATGGTGCACAATAATGATTAAAAATTTATCCATTGCAAAAAAGATTCAAATTCCGCTTATTATCTCTATTCTTATCGGGATGCTGGCAGCGCTAACTAATGTCTATATCTCAAAAGACGCCGTAGAGCAACACACATACACGGATATTTCCAACGACATCAAACTTGCTGTAAATAACGAGCTAGGCTCCAAAAAGTCGGTCGGCATAACAAACGCCATCAATATAGCGAACAATATCCATGTCGTAAACGCCTTAAAAACAGGCAATAGGCAAACAGCGATAGATGCACTAGGCGGACTCGTAAAAACTTACAAAGAAAACACGGAGTTCAAAAATATACAGATACACATCCACACAAAAGATGTAAAGAGCTTTTTGAGAAACTGGGAGCCTGAGAAATTTGGAGATGACCTCAGCGGTTTTAGGCACACGCTACTAAAAGTAAAAGAGACCAAAAAACCGCTTGTAGCCTTAGAAACCGGGAAGGGTGGCTTGTCCGTCAGGGGTATATCTCCAATTATGGACGGCTCTGAATACATAGGCTCTATAGAGTTTATGCAAAGTTTCAACTCAGTAGTATCAAAAATCAAAAAAGACTCCAACACGAGCGTCATCTTCTTGATGGATAAAAGAGTCGTAGATACTTTTGATAAAGATATGAAATCAATAGGCAATTTCGGACTCTCTCAAAAAGCCGACTCTACCGATATGAAGCTATTTGCCGAGCTCAAAGAAGCAGATATACTCTCCGGTGCAAAAGGCGGATACTTTAAAACAGGCAGTTACTTTGCTACATGCGAACCGCTAAAAGATTTTGACGGCAAAACTGTAGGCTACTGTGTTGCGGCAAAACCGCTCGACGCAGTTAATGTTATTGTCGATGAGAGTGCGAATGGGCTTTTTAGACAGTTTTATATGAATACCGCAATCAATATTTTGATTGTCATAGTTCTTACCGGCATCATCCAAAAATCGATAGGCAACCCTATAGAAAGGGTAACAAAAGGAATAGAGGTATTAGAAAACAAACTTCGCCATGACGCACAAGCGATAAGTGCAGCCGATAAAGTAATCATAGACTCCAATGATGAACTAGGTCGGATAGCTAAAGCGTTTAATATCACCGTAGATGAGCTGGCAAAACTATTTTATTCGCTAGATGTAGAAATGAAACGAACGCAAGAGGCAAAAGTCGTCTCCGAGCAAAGCGACAAAGAGTCTCAAACGCTTCTATCCATAACGGAAACCCTAACATCCGGAATCAACTCAGGCGTTAGTGAGCTGCATCATGGATTTGAAAATATTATGCAAAAAATCAGCAATGTAACGCAGCTCAACGAAACGGCATCAAATAACGCCAAAGATGTTCAGTCAAATACCCATATCATAGAGGATTCGCTGGAAAAAATAGTATATGCAGTATCGGAGACTAGACACTCAAGCGATGAGCTAAACACATCGGTTACTAGTATCTCAAATGTTATTGCACTCATTAAAGATATATCCGACCAAACAAACCTTCTAGCGCTAAATGCGGCGATAGAGGCGGCAAGAGCTGGCGAGCACGGAAGAGGCTTTGCAGTCGTTGCCGACGAGGTACGAAAACTAGCAGAGAGAACGCAAAAAGCTACGCTTGAGGTAGAAGGCACAATCTCCGTGCTAAAACAGAGTTCAAGCGGAATATTGGACAGAACCGAGAGTATGCAAGAGATGGCGGCGGCATCACAAAAAGAACTAGGCGCATTCAGAGAGAGCATCGACGGACTACTAAGCAACAATGCGCAAATCAAAAGCGACACGGCAATGGTCTCAGAGGAGGTATTCTCAAACCTCATCAAACTAGACCATATAGTATTCAAAGTGAACGGCTATTCGGCAGTATTTTTGAGAGATTCTAGCAAAGCCCTAGCAGACCATACATCGTGCCGATTTGGTAAATGGTATAACGGAGCCGGCAAGCAAAAATATTCGCACTCTCCTCACTACGCAGCCATCGACGCACCGCACAAGCTAGTACACGACAATATCATCAAGGTTGTCAAAATAGTACAAGAGGGCGAAATACTAAGCAACGGAGAAAATATACTCAAAAGCTTCAAAGACGCCGAGGAGGCAAGCGCAAAACTATTTAGCGTCATTAATGATATGGTGCACGGCGGGGTAAAAGCCTAGAATTTTCTTGCGACAAAAGAACTAACGCCGTATAATTACGAAAAAATAAGGAGGGTATCATGACGGATAAATTATCTGTGCATACTCTCCTTGCCTATTCTTTCATCTGGCGCTAAGCGCCGCAACTACACAAACACACAATCATAATATATACACAAATACAAAAACATACAAGGAATTAATCATGTCCAAATTAGAACTAGACACCGTAATATTTATCGGGCGCACTTACGAAGAGTATCTCGCCATGTTTGGGCTTCGTGCAGAGGAGCTGGCAGGCAAAAGGATACTGGACTGTCCCTGGCGGTGCGTGTTCGTTCACGGCTCACGCCGATAGAGCCGGAGCCGATGCAAAAGCCGCCGACATTCTCTATCAAAGAGACAAAACCACACTTCAAAAACTAGGCGAAATAGGGATAGAAAAAATCTACGCAAACACTGCGTTGGCGGCTCACAATATGAGCTTTTACGGCGATTTGGCCGGGCATCGGCGGATGAGAGAGCGCGCACTACGAGACTTTATCGCCGACTTTTCTCACGAGAACTATATGTATGCGAAGTTTCCGCATCTACGCCTCACAGAGCGCTTTGACCTCTGCCTCAGCGGACACTTTCTCTTCACTTACGATGATAGATTTGACTACGAGTTTCACTTAACCAGCATCATCTCAATGGCAAAAATTGCCGACGAGGTGCGGGGTTTGTGATGATGATATGCAAAAAGTAAGAAACTAAAATGCTAAAATACAAAAAACTCGAACTGATGCACAAATGAGCCAAGATGTAAGATGGATTCAACGGTTTTCAAACCTCAAAAAAGCCTTTGCACAACTAAAAGATGCCGTGAAACTAGGCGAGACGAGAGAGCTTAGCAACCTCGAAAAGCAAGGGCTTATACAGGCGTTTGAATACACGCACGAGCTTGCATGGAAAACGCTAAAAGATTTTTTGGAAAATAGAGGCGTGATAGGGCTCATCGGCTCCAAAGACACGGCAAGAGAGGCGTTTAAAGTCGGTATCATAGAGGACGGCGATGCGTGGATGCGCATGATAATAAGCCACAACGAAACATCTCATACATACGACGAAGGCAGAGTCGCCGCCATCACGGATGCTATTACGGGCAGATATTTTGCGGCTTTTAAAGCCTTGGTTGCCAAACTGGGCGAGCTAGCCGCAAAAGAGAGCATATGAGATACGGTCTCACAGAGGAGACAATCTCACAAATAAACTCCGTATTCGCCGCTCATCCGTCAATCAAAGAGGTCAAAATCTACGGTTCAAGAGCCAAAGGCAACTACCGCCCAGGCTCCGATATAGACCTCTGCATCTTTGCGGATAGTCTATCAAACGACGAGCTAGCAAGCGTCAAAAACGAACTAGACGATCTGCCGACTCTTTATAGTATAGACTTGTGCGAGTATGGGGCGATAGAAAATATGGAGCTGAAAGAGCATATCGATAGAGTCGGGAAACTTTTTTTCTCTCCGAAAGGGCGTTGACAAAAAATTTATTGTCAACTTTTCTAACAAAAATTATTTTGTCAAACTCACCGTATAAAACTCCCGATGCACCGACTCGTTTTTGATTTTTTTGACGGCGGAGGCTACTAGCCCAGCCAATCTCTCCTCATCCACACTCATTGCCTCTGCGGTTTCTGCTTTGTCGGCTCCTATCGTGTAGGCGTTTATTGCTTTCATCTCTTTTTTGGTTAAGCGTTTTTTGAGGATTATGGCTAGCTCCTCTTCGCTTTTGAGTACGCCTCGTTCGCCTAACACCGATAGTATTACTTTTGTCGCCTCAAGCTCTTGCAGTTTCATTATTTGTCCTTTTATTTTTGCTTTGTGATTTTCGCATATTAAAGATTGTAACAGGCAAAAATCACTTCCTGGATTTGGACGAAAGCGGAGAATTTGAGTTGGAGTTTTATTTACCCGTTGGCACGGTGTAGAATGAGAGCCTATAATCACGGGCTTTGCCGATTATTTAAGAAAAAGTATGAATGTATTGATAATTTAGATATAATTATGCCCATTGAAATAGAAGACTCGATTTTTATATTTTCAAGCGCCTTGGAAACAAGGTGTACTCTACAAACAAAGGTATCGTAAATGGCAGATGTATTGAACGGAACTGTTAAATGGTTTAACAGCGAAAAAGGTTTTGGATTTATCCAACAAGAAAATGGCGGTAAGGATATATTCGTACACTTTCGTCAAATAAATACTAACGGTAGCAGCTATGGTCGTGTTTCTCTAGAAGAAGGCCAAAGAGTAAGCTATACTGTTGGTCAAGGTGACAAAGGCCCACAAGCTGAGAATGTAACAGCTCTATAAGGCTTAACACGGGTAGAACTTCTACCCGGCTTCATTTCACCTCTTTCAAATACTCCACAGCAATTTTCTTAGCCTCCACACCATTCGCACCCTCACCCTTGATATTAAAAGCAAAGACTTTCACATTGTCGTCTTTTTCGACAAAACCCACGAACCACCCTATTCCACCGCAACTTCCAGTCTTCCCACCAAATCTATAACCATCTTTTGACTCCAGCGTCATAATCTCTTTGGTGATACTCACCGCACGAGGCGCAAAAGGAAGCTTACCGCTCATCATCCGAGCCAAAAAATCCACCTGCTCATTCGCCGAAATCTTTAGACTCCCGCCCCCAAGCCAAAAGTCCGTAAGCGTCTTAGTCGTATCCATATTCCCATACTCCGCCGCCGTCACCCCTATCTGCATCATCCCGCCGCCGACACGACGGGCTAGCTCTTGGTAGAACCAGACTGCGGATACCGGCATAGCCGAGCGCATATTGTGGTCACAGTTCCACGACAGATACTCCCGCACTACGCCATCCCACTTTATCGTTTCGTTCTCATCTTTGATTGCTTCGGTGTCTAGCGAGATAATGGAGTTGAGGATTTTAAAAGTCGAACAAGGAGATAGCCGCTCATCGGCTCTTGCATCGCCATATATTATGCGTTTAGAGGTGTTAACATCCAGGATTACGGCTGTGCCATCGTATTTGGCGAAGTTTGGCTCGGAGGCGCTCGCAAAAATAGCGAAAAGTAAAATAAAAATGTATTTAAAGTTCATTAATACACCTCTCTCGTGTCTTTCTTAAGCCGTATATTTATCGCTTGTTTCATAGCTTGCCTTTTGGATTTTGTGTAACTGAACATCTACTTTCAATCCTATTGAATTGCTATTTTTTATCTAAATTCAAATCTATCAGATTTCCGTTTTTATCTCTGCAACTTCCTTGAAAGATTGCGCTATGGCACTCCGAATTCATAATTATCGGGGTATTTGTTTTTGAGCCTTGCTTTGAAGAACAGCCAAACATCAAAGCGCAAATCACAAAAATATATAAAATCTTAAACATAAAAGCATCCTAAAATTCATCGTTTTTTCTCATTGATTTGACAAAATATCTCTCGCCGTCAAGCCCTAGTTCTACGGATACACCGAATGTCTCGGAGAGATTTTGGCTCGTCAACACTTCTTCTTTTGTGCCGTATTTGAAGATTTTGCC
>DIZY01000003.1:0-259 GCA_002428055.1 Helicobacteraceae bacterium UBA6016 | reverse complement strand
GTGATGATAATTATCGTCTTTTCCTTAGCAAGGGCTCGCAGCCCGTCCAAAAATTCTATTTGCGCCCTCATATCTAGCCCGACTGTCGGCTCATCCAGAAGCAGGGCTTTTGGCTCCAAAGAGAGCGCCCGTGCGATAAGGCATTTGCGTAGCTCACCCGTAGACATCTCGCACAGCGGCTTGTGCATCAGATGCTCTATGCCGACCTTGCCTATCGCCGCCACCGCTTTGTCTTTCATCTCATCCGTATATTCTTGAT
>DIZY01000121.1 GCA_002428055.1 Helicobacteraceae bacterium UBA6016 | reverse complement strand
GAATAGCGACAAGTGCCGCCAAAAGCAGCATCGGCACCACGGGCGCACTTTTGTTATCCTCGAAAATATCTATGCCTTTGGGGTGTGCGGCTACGATATATTTTTTGCCGTCAAACTCATATAACGCTATCTTCATAGGCCCCATTTTGCCGAAGCTATCCGTTTGTCGTCCTTGACGCAAAATATTTTCTTTTTGCCCCTCATCGACAAAAGAAAATTCAATACTTTTTAGTTGCTCGTTTAGTAGTATAGGCTCGTCTTTCAGATGCTTTGCGGCTCTTGAGGCATGCATTAGCCTCTCTCGCAGTTCCATCTGCCCGTAGTGCTTTTGTATAAAATAAAAAAGCGAAAAAACGCTCAAAATGAGAAATACGGAGAGTCCAAACGATATGCGGATTTTAAAAAATAGTGAGTTTGTTTTCATCCGACGAATTTATACCCTGCGCCCTTGATGGACTTGATAAACTGCGGATTTTTGGGGTTGTCACCTAGTTTTTTTCGAATGCGACTGATGACTACATCGATGCTTCGCTCATTGCTCTCCCATCTCATGACGCTTACATTTTCGGCTATGTAGTCCCTTGAGAGAACGCTTCCTTTTTTGTTTGCCAATAGGGTTAGTATTTCGTATTCGGCGACGGTGAGCTCCAAGCTTTGCCCGTCAAGCGATACGCTCATTCCTTTTTCATCTATCGCAAGGCGTGAGGTTTCGGTCGTGAAGAGCGGGTGTTTGTGTCGTCTGAGTATCGTCTGTATTCGTGCCACAAGTTCTCTTGGGTCGTACGGTTTTGGTAGATAGTCGTCCGCTCCCCGCTCTAGCCCTATGAGCTTGTCGGTGATGTCGGAGCGGGCGGAGGAGATGATGAATGGCAGTGTGGAGCTTTCTCTAAGTATCTTACACACCTCTAGCCCGTCCATTTGCGGTAGGGTGAGGTCTATTATCGCAAGGTCGAAGGAGTGGTTTTTGACCCCCTCAAAAAAAGCTTTCGGTGTTGCGTATCCGGTAACTTCCATTGAGTAGTTAGCCAAAAAATCGACGAGGAGCTGTGATAACTCCTTGTCGTCTTCCACCATTGCGATTTGTATCATTATTTGGCTAGAGCCGCTATGCTTTTTTGTTGTTCAGGTGTGAGTACCGCCCAGATTTTTGCTAGGTGTTCGGCCTTCATGTCTAAGTGTTTTTGCATTTTATCCGCTCTCTCTTTTTTGAACGCCTCTTTGTCGAAGCCGCCGGCTACCGCAAACGGGTCTTTCATCATAGGTTTATCTTTGATATGCAATTTTGCCATTTCGCTTCTAAACTCTTCGTTTATTGTCTCAATCTTTGTTTTTTGCTCAGTTGAGAGCTTTACGGTCGATAGGCTCATTATGCCGCCGCCCATTTCTCCGCCCCTTTTTTGTTTGCTCATTTTACCTTTTGCGCCTTTTTCCATTCCGCACGCCCCGCCTTTATCGCTACACATGCCGCTTCCGCACGCCGCAAAGGCTGATATGGATAGAGCGCCTGTTATAACCGTAGCCAGTATGATTTTTCTTAACATCGAATTCTCCTTGTTTTTTTTGGTACGATGAAATCATAACGCCAGTGTATGACTCAAAAAACAACCGATTATTAATGAGTGTTAACACTGAAACTGTATAAAAAAAGTACAACAATAGTGTCAAAATATAAGCTAAAATCGAAAAAATATAGTATAAAAAAGGTGTGTTATGGGGTTTTTGGGGAATTTGAGCATCAAATTAAAGCTTTCGTTACTCGCTTTGACGGCGATTGTGTCAATAGTATTTATCGCCGCCTTTTCACATATTAGTATAGAAAAGGTGCGAATCAAAGGGGACTTGTATAACGAAATCATCCTCTCAAAAGACCTTATAGCTGATATTTTGCCGCCGCCTGAATATATCATAGAGGCTAGGCTTGTGGCATATCAGCTTCTTGATAATCCAAAAGAAGAGGAGAAAAAGCAACTAACGGAAAAGCTAGCCTCTCTCAAAAAAGATTATTATGACAGGCAAAAATACTGGAATGAAAATCTAGTAGACAAAAAGCAGAGAACTCTCATACTTGAAAAATCCAAACTTCCGTCCGACGCATTTTTTGAAACAATTGAAAAAGAGTTTTTGCCGGCTTTGGCGGCAGGTGATACGGCGCTTGCCAATAAAATATCGTCAGGCGCTTTAAAAGCGAAATATGACGAACATAGAGTGGCGATAGATGAGCTAGTTAAACTGGCAAATGAAAAAGCGGCGGCGGATGAGACAAAGGCAAATGAGTTTTTATCGAGTGCAAGCCTTGTTATGGGTATTGTTGTCGCTGGTTCGCTCGCAGTTACGGCTTTGTTTGCCGTCTTGATAGCCGCAGATATTATTAGCAAACTGAGGAAAATATCAGTGGCCGTTAAAGATTTGGAAGCCGGAGAGGGGGATTTGACTAAAAGGCTGAAAATAGACGGAAAAGATGAGATAGCCAAGCTTGGTTTGCTAGTAGATAGCTTTTTGGAAAAAATAGCTAAGGCGATAAGAGAAGCCAAGAGAAGTGTGGACGAAAACGCATCCGTAGCGCACGAACTCCACTCTACCAGTCAGCTTATCGGCAAAAGAGCTCAAGAGCAGTCCATAGAGACTGAAAACACTACAAAAAGCGGCGAGGCTATTAAGATAAGCGTGGAAGAATCAAAAGAGCAGATACTTCGCTCGCAAGCGCAAGTAAACGAGGCAAACCAAAAGCTTATTGCATCGACAACCGCTATTCAAAGAATGGTAGAGGAGATACAAGACGCCGTAGCCGCTGAAAATGAGCTTGCTTCACGGCTCTCATCCGTATCGCACGAGGCTGAGCAGGTCAAAACGGTATTGTCTGTTATTAGCGACATAGCGGAGCAGACAAATCTTTTGGCGCTGAATGCGGCTATTGAGGCGGCAAGAGCGGGAGAGCACGGCAGAGGTTTTGCCGTTGTGGCCGACGAGGTGCGAAAACTTGCGGAGAGAACCCAAAAAAGTCTTGTCGAGAGCAATGCGACCATTAATATCATTACGCAGTCCATCGGCGATTTGTCGGAGTCGATGAGTAAAAATAGCGAAAAAATAGAGCATCTAGCGGATAGGTCAAATGATACGCAAGAGGCTATTTCAGATGTTTCTTTCTCCATGCAAAAAGCCTCTTCTCTCTCGGCAGATACGGCGCAAAAAGTAACTGCTATGGTCACAGAGCTAACTACTATGATAGAAAAAATGGGAGTGATAAGCGAGCTCTCCTCTTCAAATGCTAGAAGTGTCGAGGAGATAGCTTCGGCTGTCGAGTATCTGCACGGCTTAACGGAAGAGTTAAATGGACAGATGACGCAGTTTAGAACTTAGATTTCGTCTTTTTGCCCTATGGGTTTGACTCTCATGATTTTCTCATTCACCACCGATACAATCTCATCCAAAAAACAAGGAGTTTCGGATGAGACTATTAATACTACTATCACTATCAATCGCCGCTTTTAGTTCGGTTGACTCGTCTATCAATATTCCGGTAGATAAGCACAACAAGTACACGCTAGGAAACCAAAAAAACCATCCAGCCATAAAACTTGAAGGTGAAAGATACTTTGCGTCCCTCGCTAAAATCTCAAAAACGGATATAAAAGAGTCGCTCACTAAAATTGGCTACACCGCTTCTTCCGTAAGCCTTGAAGATAGGGGTGGAGAGCTTATGTATGTCGTTTATGCAAAAGACGCTGAAGGAAAACCGTATAGGCTCTTTGTTGACGCAGGCAACGGCGCACTACTATTAAAAGAAGAGGCGTAACTATGCGTTTGCCTCTTTGTTTGGCGCTTACGGCATCTTCGCTTTTCTGCGCTTCGATGACGCTTGAAGAGTTTTGCGATAAGGCGTATATGCACTCTATAGAGATTACAGCTGCCAAGGCCGATGTTAAATCTTTTGTGTATGAAAAAGAGTATGTGAGCGCATTGGAGCCTCTAACTCTTGAGGCTTCAGGCAGAAAAATAAAAAGCGATGACCAAAGCGGGTCGTATGAAAATTCGATAATGCTTGGTATCTCACTCAAAACACCGTGGTATAGAGGCGCTGAAAAAAAGAGCCTTGAAGCAAAAGAAAAGACATTGATATTTGCCTTGGGGCTTCAAAAAACGGCGTTTAAAATCGGTATTAAAAAAGAGTACCTGCTCTATCTGCTTTCCCTTGAAGAGTTGGCGGCACAGCAAGAGAGGGAGGATAATGCAAAAGAGGCGTTACGGCTTGCCAAAAAGAAATTTGACGCCGGCCGTATATCTAATATGGAGCTTACTGTATTTGAAGCTGAAGTTGGGGATGCTCAGAGCAGAACCGCAAAAAGCAAACTTCAGGCTGAAGAACTTCAAGAATCACTCCACTCTGCACTACTTTCCCATGAAGAGGTACATATCAAGGATTTGAAAATCGGTTTTTATGACATTGACATGCATGCGCTAGATGCATACTCCCGCTCATCACCTTATAAAGCGATGTTTGCGATGCGTGCGCAGGAGTTAAAAGGCGAGATAGGAGTCCTTCGTTCCTCGTTTTTGGATAGCGTCGGCATAGGGGTTGGGCATACGAAGGAGCAGACGCAAAAAAGCATTGATTTTATGGTTTCGGTGCCGCTACATATTACCGGCAAAAACGAGAAGAAGATAGCGATGCTTACTGCACAATTAAACGCAGAAAGCGCTAAGGAGCAGATAGTAGGCTCCAGAATTAAGCTAAATGCGGCAGCAATGCTAGAGAAACTAAAGAAAATCGAAGATGGGGTGAATCTAGCCCAAAAAAATGAACAAAACTACAAGGGGCTCTACGATATGGCGCTAAAAGGATTTGACGGAGGGGTTGTCTCAAGATTTGAATTTTTGGCGGCTAAAAATAGATATTTTGATGCGCTATTGCAGACCGTTTCGCTTAAAAAAGAGTATATAGAAGAGGCGGCAAGACTTGAGACGACTTTGGGGAGAGTTCTATGATAAAAAAGCTTGCCATATTGGCGTTATCGGCAACACTCTCCCTGGCTCAAATAGTAATAAGCGAAGCCGGACTCAAAAAAGCCGGCATAGCCGTAAAGCCAGTCACATCGGGTGTTTATGAAAGTATAGGACCGCTGATTGGGAATTTTGATTATGATGACACAAAATCTTATGTCTATGTTCTTTCTGCGGATGCGGTTGCTTTGAAGCAGATAAAAACAGCCGGAGATAGCGTGCAGAGAAATGATGCAATATGCGTATTGTCGTCTGCTTCGCTTATGGCGGATGCATTTGAACTAAAAGAGGCGAAAAATCGCCTTGCGGGATTGTCTTCTAATGCAAAAAAAGATGAGGCTCTTTATAAGGACGGGGTGATTTCATACAGAGAGTATCAAAAAAGTGTATTTGAAGCGGCGGCGCTTACTTCAAAGGTTGCAGAGCTCGAAAGTCGTTTTAGATCGGCAGGCGTATCACCAGCTACCGATGGCGTCTTTACGGTACGAGCCAAAGCAAGCGGTACGGTGACTTTGGCTCCCAAAAACGGTGGGCAGAAGATAGAGCCGTTTGTTCCTTATTTGAAAATTTCTGATACTTCGTTTATGCTGGCATATATTAAGGTGCCGCCTCATTATCTAGGAGTTATCAAAAAAGGCGCCATAGTTACCGATAAAAAAGGAGCAAAAATCGGCGTACTTACTGCCGTTTCAAGCGGAGTTGATGAAACGAGCGCTTCCGCAAGAGGCGTTGTTAAGGTAACAGCCGCACCGGGCAGTTTTAGGGCCGGTATGACCGCTGAATTTTTCATACAAGCCGGAGACGGAGCCAAAAGCATAATGTTGCCACGCTCCTCCGTAACGATGTATAAAAACGAAACCGTTTGTTTTGTTAGAACAAAAGGCGGCTTTGAAGCAAAAAAAGTATCCGTTGTGACAGAGACTAAGGAGGGAATATATATAAGACCCGGCAGTGTAAGTGTAGGCTCCGAGGTTGCTGTAGGCGGAATAGTCAATCTTAAAGGCGCTCTTAGCGGAATGGGTTTTGAGTGATGCTAAACAAACTGATAGAGTTTTCACTAAAACAGCGCACAGTTGTTCTTCTTTGTTCGCTGGTGCTTTTTGTATACGGAGCGTATTCGTTTGTCAAAATTCCAATAGACGCTTTTCCGGATATCTCTTCTACGCAAGTAAAAATAATCCTAAAAGCTCCAGGTCTCGCTCCGCAGGAGGTGGAAAGTAGAGTCGTCAAGCCTCTTGAGGCGGAACTTTCAGGCATAGAGCATCAAAAACTTCTAAAAAGCGTTTCCAAATACGGCATTGCCGATATTACGATAGATTTTGCCGACGGCTCAGATGTATATAAAGCGAGAGCACAGGTCGCCGAGAAACTGTCGGCTGCGATGGGGTCACTGCCAAAAAGCGTTACCGGCGGTATGGCGCCCATTACGACGCCCTTGGGTGAAGCATTTATGTTTACGGTTGAGGGGAATATTAGTCAAAAGCAAAAACGAGATATTTTGGATTTTATTATTCGCCCGGCTCTTCGAGGCGTCAAAGGGGTGGCCGATGTCAACTCTTTGGGCGGCGAGGCAAGAGCCATAGTAGTAGAGCCGGATGCTGCGGTTATGAGGCGGCTTGGCGTTACGATGTCTGCGCTAGAGGAGGCGATAGGTTCTAATCTTTCAAATGACGGCGCCGGGAAAATCGGCAAAGACGAAGAAGCTCTTGTTGTTAAGGTCGAAAGCGGCGTCAAGTCTCCAGCCGAAATAGCCAATATCGCAATTCATTCGCACAATGGACTACTTAGGGTCGGTGATTTCTGCAATGTAAAAGACGATTCTCTCACAAGAATGGGATTTGTGACAAAAAATGGCGAGGGCGAAGCGACGCAGGGTTTGGTGCTGACGCTTAAAGGCGCAAACGCCAAAGAGACCATAAAAGAGCTAAAAGCATCTATAGAAGCATTAAAGTCGTCGCTTCCGAAAGGCGTATATATAGAGCCGTTTTACGATAGGAGCAATTTGACGCAAAAGGCTGTTGATACGGTTTCAAAATCACTTTTGGAAGCCGTTGTGCTGGTTGTCGTCTTACTGTTTTTATTTTTGGGAGACATTAGGGCTGCTGTGTCGGTGAGTATTATTTTGCCGTTATCTTTGGCATTTGCGTTCGTTATGATGGAACGATTTGGGCTTAGCGCAAATCTAATGAGTCTCGGTGGGCTCGCCATAGCGGTCGGTATGTTGGTGGATTCCGCGGTTGTGATCGTGGAGAATGCTTTTTCGAAACTATCGAGCGCAAACGGGGCTCTGCCAAAATCGCATGTCGTCTACAGAGCGGCAAAAGAGGTAAGTGGAGCGGTATTTAGCGGGATACTCATCATAGCGGTTGTCTTTTTGCCGCTTTTGACGCTTGAGGGATTAGAAGGAAAGCTGTTTGCGCCCGTTGCTCTTACTATTGTTTTTGCGATGTTTGGCTCTTTGGCGCTCTCCTTGACGGTTATTCCGGTTGTTTGCTCATTTTTGCTAAAAAATACGCCGCATGCCCAAACAAGACTCGATAAGTTTTTCGCTGCTCGCTATGAGTCTCTGCTACGGTTTGCGATGGCGGATAGCAAAAAGTTGTTTGCGGGGGCGCTTGTGTTTTTGACGCTTAGTCTATCTATGTTTCCGTTCGTCGGAAAAGCGTTTATGCCTACGCTCGATGAGGGGGATTTGATACTAAGCGTAGAAACAGCCCCGTCCATATCGCTAGAGAAATCAAGAGAGCTTAACCTTGCGATACAAAAAGCGATAAAACAAAATGTGCCGGAGGTGGATAAAATAATAGCCCGTAGCGGTTCAGACGAGCTTGGCTTGGATCCGATGGGGCTTAATCAGACCGATACATTTATAACGCTCAAACCGCAAAAGGAGCGGGCGGCAAAAGATAAAGAGGAGATAAAAGAAAAAATAAAAGCCTCATTGTCCGGTTTTGTCGGTATTAGTTTTGGTTTTACGCAGCCTATTGAGATGAGGATTTCAGAGATGCTTACGGGTTCTAGAGGCGATTTGGCGGTAAAAATATACGGAACGGATATAAACAAACTAAACGAGATAAGCAAGCATACGGCGGACATATTGCAGCATATAAAAGGTTCATCGGATGTGTTTTATCCCCAAAACGAAGGACTTGCTTATCTGCTGGTAGAGCCAAAGCGCCTAGAGGCGTCAAAAGTTGGCGTTGATACAGCTCAGTTACAAAAATTTCTAAAGACATCGTTAGAGGGTGTTATTATAGACTATATTCCGCTAGAAAACACAAGAGTTCCGGTTGTTATGAGAATGGATAGAAATATATCGAATGATGCCGCACTATTTGGTTCGCTTGAAATTCCGCTTGAAGAAGGCATATCGGTGCCAATCTCTTCGATAGCCGATATAAGGCAGGTGGAGGGACCCGTAAAAATAGAGAGGGAGAAGGGAAGTCGTGTTAGCGTAGTTCGTGCCGATGTTGAAAACAGGGATTTGGTTGGCTTTGTGGAAGAGGCGAAAGCGCAAATCGCTTCTCAAATCAAGTTGCCGTACGGCTATAAGATAGAGTATGGCGGCGAGTTTGAAAACCAACAGAGAGCCTCTGCTAGGCTTGCTACGGTTATACCGATTAGTATCGGCGTAATTTTTATGATACTATTTTTTACATTCGGCTCAGTTTCGCTTACGCTACTTGTATTGCTCAATATTCCTTTTGCGATAACGGGCGGTATTATATCTTTGTTTGTTTCCGGCGAGTATCTCTCTGTTCCTGCCTCCGTGGGTTTCATAGCTCTTTTTGGTATAGCGGTGCTAAACGGAGTCGTCATGGTGAGTTATTTTGTATCGCTACTAAAAGAGGGGTATTTGATAGATGACGCCGTAAGAGAGGGTGCTAGAAGAAGACTTCGTCCGGTGCTTATGACCGCTTTTATAGCGGCCTTGGGGCTTTTGCCGCTTCTATTTGCCTCTGGCGTAGGAAGTGAGATACAAAGACCGCTTGCTATCGTTGTGCTTGGGGGCTTGGTTACTTCGACGGCGCTTACACTGCTTATTTTGCCTCCGGCCTTTAGAATGCTCTATATTAGAGGAAAAATACATGTATAAAAAAAGTGTTGATATTTACTTTGAAGCCGGACTTAAAGACGGTGTCGTTGATTTTTTGTTAGAAGAAGGAATCGCCGATTTTTATTATTTCGAGTGTAGCGGCTACTCATCGGCCGCATTGTTAAAAAGTGATGTTGAGCAGGTGACTGCAAGACGAGAGTTTGGGATGTTCCGGCTTGTTTTGGAAAAAGATGATTGCGATAGTGTGTCACTCAAGCTTGCTTCTATGTTTAAAAACGGCGGTATACGAGTGTTTATGGTGGATGTGGCGGAGATTCAAGTATGAGAATATTAATTGCGGAAGATGAAAAAGAGCTGCTGGAACTACTTCGTATTTCACTTGGGAGTGAATTCGTCGTAGATGCGGTAGGTGATATAGAGAGCGCAAAGGCGTTTGTGGACGGCTTTAGCTATGGTGTAGCATTATATGATAGAGGGTTTAGCGGCGTGGATATGGCAAAAGAGTTGATATCTTATACAAAAAACAAACAGCCGCAGTGTGCTGTTTTACTGCTTAGCGCTATGTCTACCGTAGATGACAAGGTTGAAGGGCTGGAGTTTGGGGCGGATGATTATCTAGAAAAACCGTTTGACATAAAAGAACTTAAGGCGAGAATCTATGCACTCTCTAGACGCTTTAGCGGCTCAAAGATTCAGCTTGGAGATATTGAGATTGATATGGATAAAAAAACTGTTGCAAAGGATGGAGCCCCCGTGGCTATGAGTCGCAATGAACACTCTCTTTTATTTTATCTACTATCCAGAAAGCAAGAGGTAGTAAGCAGGGAGGAGATAATGGACGCCATATATGAGCGCCCGTCCGATGTAACACAAAACGCAGTGGATGAGCTGGTTGCGAGAGTTCGCAAAAAACTAGGTTTTGCAGTTATGAAAACAGTAAAAACAAGAGGATATACGATTGAAATTTAGCATTGTTGCTTCTTTAAAGGCAAAAATACTTTTACTTTTTTTTGTGCTTGTAGCCGCCGCATTTGCCGTTAACCTTATGACGGCGTCGCATATGCTAAGGGAGGAAAAAAGAAGCGACTTGCAAAATATTTTGACACATGCCGCAATGGAGAGTGTGGATGAGTATATGGCGCAAAATACAGATGAGAAAACCGATATTTCATACCTATATAATGTACCGCACAATATATCAATATTGACTGATTCCGATGCGCACTCTATCAGTTTTGTCGTCTCAAAAGATGTTTACGCAGGGAATGATAATGAAATCGTCGGATCTTATAAGATGGCAAATGGGTTATACCTGCACTGCATGAGTAAAAGCAATAAGATAGATGAGGCCGTCTTTCGCTATGAGAAAAATCTTCTCCTTAGATATGTCGTGTTTTTAGCGCTTATTCTTATTATAGGTCTTATTGTGCTCCAGACGCTTATGCGTCCTTTGGCGCTTTTGGCTAAAAGATGCAGGGAGTATAAGGACGGCGAGCGGTTTGAGAGTGCGAAAAGCAGATGTGGCAGTGAAATATGTGAAGTATCGGATGCTTTTGCTGCCTTGGTTATGCGGCTTGAAAACTACCGTAAAAAAGAAAAAGAGCTATTTCGAGAGGTGGCGCATGAGCTAAAAACACCGCTTGCCATTATGAAGGCGCGACTTGATGTGTATGAAAACGACACCGATTATGCCAAGGGGAAGTTTATATCGGAGATAGAGTCGGATATAACAAGATTCTCAGACGAGCTCAAAAATGTTCTTTTTTTTGAAAGTTTTGACTTTGAGGAGCCTGAAGAGCTTGATGTGAAACAATCTATTCACACTGTTTTAGCAAAGATGGAGGCTCTTAGAAAAAGAGCTGCGATAGATATATCGATAAGCGAAGAGAGTTTTGCGTTTAGGTGTGCCCCTAGACTTCTGGAGAAACTGCTCTCAGCTCTTCTAGAAAATGCGCTTACATACGCTGCACGCATGAGCAAGATAGAAATAATCATCAACAAAGAGGCAAAAAGCATTTGTATCAAAAACGAAAAAGAGAGCGAAAAATATCTATTCAGCTCAAAAATAGGTCAAAAAATCCTTGCCAGACTTTCGTATGAAATAGGATTTACATACACGATAACGAACAGCGATAATTTTTATGATATTTGTTTACAGTTTTAATAGGTAATTTCTAGAGGCATAGTTAACATCTGAACTTGCCGTAACGGGAGGTCGCTATCACGCAATCTTTGGCAAAGAGAGTGTTTTTTCGATTAGAGCCGTAAATTGGTTACAAAACATTTATAAATATTGACTAGAATCAATGAAACGGCTAAAATCGATAAAAAGGAGTTAATATGTCTGATTTAACAAAAAAACCGAATAGACTTATCAATGAAGACTCTCCGTATCTGTTGCAACACGCATACAATCCGGTAGATTGGTATGCGTGGGGTGAAGAGGCTTTTGTGAAAGCTAAGGAGGAGAATAAGCCGATATTTCTCTCAATAGGATACAGCGCTTGCCACTGGTGTCATGTGATGGAGAGAGAGGTGTTCGAAAACGAGGAGCTGGCAAAGGCTCTAAACGAGCGGTTTATTTCCATCAAGGTAGACAGAGAAGAACGACCTGACATCGACAAGCATTTTCAGCACATACACTACATTATTACGAGGCGTTCGGGTGGGTGGCCTACCAGTATATTTTTGACTCCGGATAAAAAGCCGTTTTTTGCCGCTACATATATACCGCCGAGCGCAAAGCACGGAATGATGGGGTTTGGGGATACCGTAGAGTTGCTTGCCGCAAAACTTGGGAGTGAGCCGCAAGAGGTGTATAAAGTAGCGGGAAATATCGAAAGAGCGGCAAAAACAAGTGAGAGAAGAAAGCATGGAGAGCTTGACTTTGAGCTTTTGCCTATTCTCAAAGATGCAGCGCTAAAGAGTTTTGACGCCGAGGATGGCGGGATAATGGGCGAGCCGAAATTTCCGCATGCGTCGCTTTTGGCGTTGATGCTTGATAGCAAAGATGGCAAACTGCTCGCCGCCGCCTCACATACGCTAAGATGTATGGCAAAAGGCGGGATGTACGACATCGTAGAGGGCGGATTTTGTCGTTATAGCGTTGATAGTTTTTGGCTTGTGCCGCACTTTGAGAAGATGACATACGATAACGGGCTTCTTATCGAGGTTTATGCCAAGGCTTACGGCATAACCGGCGAGCCGCTATTTTTGCGCATCGCCGATGAGTGTGCGGAGTTTATGTATGAGAAGATGAGCGCCAAAGCGCTTTTTTATAGCGCTAGCGATGCGGACTCCGAGGGGGAGGAGGGCAGATATTTTGTGTACGGCTGGAATGAGACCTGCGAGGCTTTGCAAAAAGATGGAGTAGAGGATGCGGAAAATACGCTTCGTACACTTGGTTTTAGCAAGATAGGAAATTTTGAGCACAAGAATATAGCCAGAAATGAGAGTTTTGAAGATAGCCCAAATATCCAAAAAGCGCTCAAAGTGCTTAAAAATATGAGAAAAACAAGACTCTATCCATTTATAGACACTAAGATTATCTGCTCATGGAACGCTATGATGATAACCGCACTCTTTAAGCTCTCCGCATTTGAGGCTTCGTATGTAAGCAAGGCAAAAGAGTCGCTCTTGGCTATTGCAAATAAACTTCAAAAAGATGGCAGACTATATCACTGTGCCACCGTAAACAGTGAGCCGAAAATTGAGGCGTTTTTGGAGGATTATGCATTTTTGGCAAAAGCGTATCTTGCGGCATTTGAGGCGACAGGTCAGAGTGAGTACGAAAATGAGGCTTTAGCGCTTGCAAAAGATGCGGTTCAAAAGTTTTATCGAGACGGGATTTGGATGCTCTCTACGGGAGAGTTTGAGACAGAGGCAGATGCGTCCGATAGTAGCTATACATCGTCAATCGGCATAATATGTGAAGTTTTGTTGCATTTTTGTAGTGAATTTAACGAGATTATAGATAGGAGTCTTAGCCTCTACGCCGATGAAATAAAGGCTTATCCGCTCTATTATGCAAGTTTGGCTGGAGTTTACCATGGTCACAAATAAGTAGCATTTAATCTTTATAGCCCTAAAATTAGTTTAATTTATATGCTAAAAAAGTGTTTTAATTGAGATTAAATAGACAAAAAATTTTATCAGGCAGTAGTATTGCCGTAATTTTATCGGCGGCGCTTTTTTGGTGTTTGGGCTTTTGGTTTATATCGTCCGAGAAGAATGAACACAAAAGACTATACCTTGAAAAGCAGACCGAAGGTCAAAAAATAGCTTGGGACTCCGTCATCAATACTCACAGGGTGGGGATGGCGGCGTATTTTGAGGCATATATAGATAAGCCTGAGGTCTCAAAGTTGCTTGCGGTTGCCAATGGCGGTAGCGAGGTCGCAAAGGCAAAAGCTAGGTCTGCGTTGTTGACGCTCTTGAGCCCGATATATGAAAGACTTCAAGATAGAAATGTAAGACAGCTACACTTTCACGACAAAAATAACAACTCTTTTTTGAGGTTTCACCAACCGCATAGCTTCGGCGATTCGCTCAATGCGTCAAGACCGTCCGTGGTGCTGATAAATAAAAATAAAAAGCCCATTCAAGGCTTTGAGACCGGCAGGGTCGTAAGCGGCTTTAGAAATATATTTCCGCTTAGCTATATGGGGGAGCATATCGGAAGCGTCGAGCTTAGTCAGCCATTTGAGGCGCTTAGAGGCGAGCTAAAAGAGCTTGATAAAAACAAAGAGTCGATAATGACGCTCAAAGCCTCGCAGATACTACCAAAACTCATTAATGAAAACCAAAAATACTACACAAGAACAGGTTTTAGCGATGATTGGCTCATAGAGGATGCTGAAGGTACGATAAGGGGCGGCAAAAAAGCAATATCTGACTCCTCTAAAAAAATATGCAAAGAGGTAAAAAACAGTCTTAAATTTAAGGCGCTAATGAACAGCGGGGTTCCGTTTTCTTACGAGGTTACCTTGGACGGCGGCAAAAAATATGCAGTTACTGCTACACCGGTGATAGATATAGAGGGCAGTTATGCCGCAGCATTGCTATCTTTTATGCACTCTCCTGAGCTGGAGGCTGTGGAGTCCGCATTTCAAACACAGCTACTATATTTTTCTTTGATGCTATTTTTTGTTGTTTTGTCGCTATTTCGGCTAATAAACAGCAGAAAGACGCTGGAGTTGGAGAGAAAAAGACTCTCTACGATTTCCCAGACTATGGGCGAGGGAATGTATGTTATAGGCAGAGACGGCAGAATAAAATATATCAATGATGCCGCCCTTTTGATGCTTGGACTAAGCACAAAAGAGTGCATCGGGTTTATTGCGCATTATCTATTCCACTCGCACTCCAAAAACAGTGATACGCATCTAGAGGAGTGTCCTATTTTTAAGACTATGCTCACAAATGAGAAGTATGAGGGTATAGATTATTTCTTAAGAAAAAAAGGCGATGTGTTTGCAGTTGATGTTATAAGCTCGCCGCTTTTTGAGGACGGTGAGGTAATAGGCGCCGTGACGGTATTTCGGGATATTACCGAGAGAATTAAGCTAGAGGAGAGTCTACGCTCTTTAAACGAGAAGCTTGAAAGCAGGGTGGAAGATGAAGTCGCTATGCGGCTTGAGAGCGAGGCGATATTTAAAGTAATATTCGAAAAAACGCCTGAGGGAATAGTTGCGATTACAAAGAACGGCGAAATCAAAGAGTGTAATGAAGCCGCCGCCAAAATGTTGGGGTTTGAAATTAATGAGATAATAGGCAAAACATTGTGCGACATTTCGCCGGATATTCAGCCGGATAGCGGATTTTTCTGCACAAACAGTCAAAAACTATTTTTGTTCAACGCATTGAACGGAGAGACGCAACACTACGAGTGGACATTTATCTCAAAAAATGGAAGTTATAGGCTTGTAGAGGTTCTACTATCCCTTATAGTCCGAGGCGATAACCGAGAGGTTTTGGCAATTTGGAGAGATATAACAAAACTAAAAGAGCTTCAAAAAGATAAAGAGGCGTCACAAGCGCTCCTTATCCAGCAAAGCAAGCTAGCTGAGCTTGGAATGATGATAGGCGCCATAGCTCATCAGTGGAAACAGCCGCTGAATGCCGTATGGCTAATGACGCAAAATTTGAAGATGACATACGACGATGGAGAGCTTACGCCACAGCTAATGGAGCAATTTAAGGGCGAAATGGGTGAGCAGGTGAAGTTTATGAGCCAAACAATAGAGGATTTTAGAAACTTCTACAAACCATCAAAAGATAAAACGATATTTTCGCTATCCGTTGCTATCCGTTCCGTGCTTTCGCTACTAAGAGGACAAATTGAAAAAGAGGCAATAGAGATAATCACCGAATTTGAAGAGTCAGTATTTGTAAGAGGGTATGAAAGTGAGTTTAAGCAGGTGATTTTAAATATCGTCAATAACGCAAAAGACGCCCTGTCGCAAACTCAGAAAAATGATAAAGTAGTAAAAATACAACTGTATGGGGAAGGGGAGACGGCTAAGGTGGATATTTTTGATAATGCGGGCGGTATTGATGAAAAACTGCTCGTGGATGGCAAAATATTTGAACCGTACAACACGACAAAAGGCGAAAAAGGCACAGGCGTCGGACTCTCTCTTTCTAAAACGATAGTAGAGAAAAAAATGAACGGCAAAATAAGCGCTCGCAATATAGATGGCGGAGCCTTGTTTTCAATAGAGCTACACGCCCAAAGGGGCGAATAATGCCGCAGCTTTTGAGCCGCAGTTTAGCTAGAAAAATAAACTTTTTTATAGCTTTGCTGATGGCTATTTTCGCTTTGGTTGTAGCAAGCGCCGTGTATTTTGATACAAAAAATTACAATACGCAAAAAAAAGAGTATAACGCGGCTATTGCGGAGAATATATTTGAAAGCAATATGAATATGGAGAAGTCCTCTTTGCTTCAAACGCTGGTAGCCGTCAAAAATAACAAAGAGTATATCAAAGCTTTTAAAGAAGGGGATAGGCAAAAGCTCCTCGCCGTTACGGAGAGTTTTTTTGCAGAGTTGAAAAAAAAGCACAATATTACGCATTTTTATTTTATCTCTCCGGACAAAAAGTGTTTTTTGAGGGTGCATAAGCCTGAGCAGTACGGAGATACGATAAATAGGGTTACTTTGGCCAGAGCGATTGAGACGCAAGAGGAGTTTGTCGCTCTCGAGATGGGCAAAAACTTTTTTTCTCTTAGGGCAGTAACGCCTATTTTCGATAACGGTAAACTTCTTGGATATATGGAGCTTGGGCGAGAGATAGAGCATTTTTTTGGGCTTTTCAAAAAACAGACCGGTTTTGATGTTTCGCTTTTGTTGGATGATAAATATGTGGATAAATATAGTCGTAGCGTCGGTTCTGTTTTGGTGCCGGAGGGCAAAAAAGTAGGCGGTTTTGTTATCTTAAATAGCTCAAATCCAAAATTGGCGGAGACGATAATAAAAAGCGTTGCCCTGCAAGAGATGCGAAAAAACTCATTTGAGGATTTTAAAATAGGGAGCACGGTTTACTCTTGCTACTCAAAAGATATTTACGATGCGAATAGCGAGACAGCCGGAAGATTGCTCATCAGCTCTGAGAATACCCAGTTGCACAATGCCGCCTTTAGGCAGTATCTGTTTATTATTATTACGACTATCGTTGTTGTCGGGCTAATGGCGTACGGCATTAAGCTGGGAATCGACAAAGAGATATTGGAGCCTCTTGAGAAGATAAGAAACGGTGTTATAAACTTTTTTGATTTTATGAGGGGCGAGGCAAAAAGCATTAATTATATAGAGCCGATGAGTAACAATGAAATAGGCTCTATCGCCAACACGCTCAACGAGAGTATGGAAGAGACGATGCGGATATTGGAAAAAAACAAGAAAAACGAAGCGTATCTTTTGCAGCGTTCGCGCGTTGTGGCTTTAGGGGAGATGATTTCAAATATCGCCCACCATTGGAGACAGCCTCTAAACATAGTATCGGTGGCGGCTCAGGATATGCGTTTTGCAAAAAAAGATGGCGAGCTTACCGATGAGTATTTTGAAAATGCAGTGGCAAAGATTGTAGAGACGGCAAAAGGATTGTCTGAAACACTAAATAAGTTTAGCCATTTTTATAAACAGCCAAAAAACAAAGAGTATTTTTGCGTCGAAGATGAACTTCGTAGGAGTTTGGATTTTTTCAAAGAGGTTAATTTTGATTTTGATGTACAAATAGAGTTTGCGCCGCAGACGAAACATACGATAAAAAATTATAAAAGCGAGCTATATCAAGCGGTGCTCAATATTCTTAAAAACTCCAAAGAGGCGATAATAAAACATGGCATAAAAGGTGGCAAAATAACCGTATCGGCGGTTCCTGAAATGTCGGGCGGTGTAAAAATAAGTATAACGGATAACGGTGGCGGAGTAGACGCAAAAGAGCTGGAGAGGATATTTGACCCATACTATACGACAAAATACAAAACCAACGATGTCGGACTTGGGCTTTATCTTTCAAAGATGATGGTGGAAAAAAATATGGGCGGCATTTTGAGGGCGCAAAACGACGAAGAGGGCTTAAGAATAGAGATAGAACTTCCATCAATGTCTGATAGCGAAGTATAACGCCTTTATCTAAGCCTCTAAAGGGTAATATTATAGTTAGTAAAACCTGCACTTTGTCATCCAAAACATCCATTTGATTGTGTTGTTGTTTGGTACGAGAGCATAAAAAAGCATTTATTTTATTTAGGACAATAGATTTTGAAGGCAAAAAAACTTATATCTGTTATGGACACTACTTTTCGTGACGGACTTCAGTCCGTATATGGCGGAAGGGTACTTATCGAAGACATTAAGCCGGGCATTGAGGCATTTGTAGATGCCGGCATAAAGCACTTTGAGTGCGGCGGCGGCGCAAGATTTCAATCACTTTATTTTTACTGCAACGAAGATGCATTCGATATGATGGACGACTTTAGAAGTATCGTAGGAGCCGACATTAAGCTTCAAACGCTCTCAAGGGGTGTTAGTCATGTTGGACTCGATACCGGCTCAAGAGATACGATAGAGCTCCACGCAAAGCTATTCAAAAAACACGGTATTACAACCATTAGAAATTTCGATGCGCTAAATGATGTGCAAAACCTTGTTTATCCGGCGGAGTGTATAAGAAAGTATGGACTTAATCATGAAGTGTGCGTAACGGTAATGGAGCTTCCTCCTGGTTGCGAAGGTGCTCATGAGGCTGATTTTTATATGGGTGTTTTGCGAAAGATACTAGATAGCGGTCTGCCGTTTGATTCAGTATGCTTCAAAGACGCTTCCGGTACGGCTAGACCGAGAAAAGTATATGAGACCATCAAGGCGGCAAGAGCGCTTTTGGGCTCTGATATGCACATTAGATTTCACACGCACGAAACGGCGGGTGTAAGCGTCGCTTGTTATTTGGCGGCTCTTGACGCGGGCGCTGACGGTATAGACCTTGCTATGGACCCTGTAAGTGGCGGCACGAGTCAGCCAGATACTCTAACAATGTTGCACGCTCTTAAAGGGAGTGAATACGACCTTGGGCTAGAGGCAAAAAGACTACTTGAGGCGCAAAAAGTACTAAAAGAGTGCCTTAAAGACTATTTCGTACCGCCTGAGGCAAAAGAGGTCTGCACGCTCATTCCTTTCTCTCCTATGCCTGGCGGCGCATTGACTGCCAATACGCAAATGATGCGAGATACAAAGACGCTTGATAAGCTCCCCGCAGCGCTTGAGGCGATGGGCGAAGTGGTAGCTAGAGGCGGTTTTGGTACATCTGTTACCCCTGTTAGCCAGTTTTATTTCCAGCAAGCGTTCAACAATGTCGTATTTGGTCCATGGAAAAAAATAGCCGACGGTTACGGCAGAATGCTTCTCGGGTATTTCGGTAAAACTCCGGTAGAGCCTGATGCCGAGCTTGTGGCAATAGCAAAAGAGCAGCTAGGACTAGAGCTTACTACGGAAAATCCGTTGGATATAGCCGATAGGGATTTTAATAAGAGCGTTGCATGCTTTGAAGAGCAGTTACGACATCATAATTTGCCTATTACCGAGGAAAATTTATTTATCGTAGCGACATGCGCCGATAAGGGTATAGCGTTTTTAAAAGGCGAAGCGAAAGTCAATGTGCGAAAAGTAGACCATCATGCGTCTGAAACAAAGGCGCATCACGAAGAAAAAGCGCATGATATGCTTGAGAGATTTGACTCTTATTCGGTAAATGCCGAGGAGGTAGAGCTAAAAGTATCCGCACTTCCTGATATATCAGAGTCTTTGGAGAAGGTCTGGAGCCAAAAAAGCATCTCGTTTAAGCTTGACAAAAAAGCAAAAGCCGAAGGTGATATCGGTGACGGCGGCATAGATGCTGACGGGAATATCCATATTCACGCTCCGCTTCCTTCAGAGGTTATCAAGGTGCTAGTGCAAGTAGGCGATGAAGTAAAAGACGGCGAGGATTTGATGATACTTGAAGCCATGAAAATGGTCATGGAAGTTCAGGCTCCCGCAGACGGTATAGTAAAAGCGATACATGTAAAACAAGGCGGTACGGTAGAGAGCGGGCAAGTGCTTGTAACTTTAGAGTAGAGCCAAAAGATGGCGGTAGGCAATTTTTTCGTACTATTTGATGATATAGCCGCCGTACTCGATGATGTAGCCGCTATGAGCAAAGTGGCCGCCAAAAAAACAAGCGGCGTTTTGGGCGATGACCTTGCGTTAAATGCGCAACAGGTAGCCGGAGTAAGTGCGGATAGAGAACTTCCCGTCGTATGGGCAGTAGCCAAAGGCTCTTTTAAAAACAAACTCATATTAGTTCCCGCCGCGCTTCTTTTGAGCGCAACAGCTCCTTTTTTGATTACTCCACTATTAATGATTGGCGGCGTATATCTATGTTTTGAGGGCGTAGAAAAGATAGCGCATTCGATGTTTTATAAAGACGAAAAAGAGGCGCATCATACACAGCTTTCAAAGGCAATCGGCGATGAGAGCGTCGATATGGTCGAATTTGAAAAAGAGAAGATAAAGGGCGCTGTTAAAACGGATTTTATTCTATCGGCTGAAATCATAGTGATAGCTCTCGGTACCGTACAAGGCGCGGCTCTTAGCTCTCAAATAGCCGTCGTTAGCGCTATAGCCTTCATTATGACAGTTGGAGTGTACGGTATCGTTGCGATGATAGTAAAAATGGATGACACCGGACTATACTTGGTCACAAACTCTGAGGGCGGCGTCAAAAAAGTCGTAGGGAGTGCGCTTTTAAACGGCGCACCGTATCTTATGAAGACACTCTCTGTTGTCGGGACTATTGCGATGTTTCTTGTCGGGGGTAGCATTTTGGCGCACGGTCTACCTTTTGCGGCAGATATGGCGCACTCCGTGGAGGCTTCAATGTCCGGTATTCCTCTCGTCGGCGCGATAGCTACTATGCTTTTAGATGCCGTGATAGGCGTAGCCGCGGGGATATTTGCATTGGTGGGCGTAGCGCTAGTCGGTAAAATCAGAAAAAAGATGCAAAAAAACTAAATACCCCGCAACACTTCGTTAACATGTAAGTCACACATACAAGCTAAAATCTTATGTTCAAATCTAACACAAAAAAGGAAAACCATGGGCTTATTTGATGTATTCAAGGGAGACAAAGCATTTGAGCTTACTCCGTATGCTTCGTTTGTGACATCTATGCTGTATATTATGGCGGCAGACGGCGAAATCAATGAAAACGAGATAGGTCAGCTAATAGCCTCCGTCGGCGGCAATCAATATAAAAATGTAAACATCAATGAGGTGCTAAAAGGTGCTTCAAAATATATCAAATCAAATAGCGTAGACGCTTTCTTGTCGGAAGTCGCTCCAAAACTAAATGAATCCCAAAAGCTATGTATTCTTGTCAATATCGTAGATACTCTTTTTGCAGACGGTAACGCAGCAAAAGAAGAGCAAGAGACTTTTGCTAAATTCCTTGCGGCATTCGGGGTTAGCGAAGAGAGCTTCAAACCGCACTTTGAGACGATAACCGTCAAAAATCAAAAAAGCGTATTTTTTAACTAAAAGGTTGCCAAATGTAGTGTCCGGTATGTAAAGACGAAAGGCTGGTAATCGGCGAGCGAAGCGGCATAGAGATAGACTGCTGCCCAAAAAGAGTCATTTTGTGGTGAGCTCTTCGATTAAACTACGGAAAAGCCGATACTCCGAAGACTTAAAAATACTACAAACGCCTATTCGCTCCGATTTCGCTCGAAAATGTGAAAGTTATCGTAACGCTAGAATAAAAAACTTCTTTGCTCTACGCAAAATAGCGTAGAGCTTTCTTATGTAATTCACTCCCCAGTATAGCGGTAGAATTTTAGCCCCCGTTAAATAGAATAATCAGATGTATTATTTTAAGCGTTTTTCCCTTCTTGTCGTTTTTTTGTTGCTTTTGGTGGCATTGCCCATGTTGCAGTCGACAATTTTCGGCAATACGGCGTTAAAAGAGGGTAAGATAACTATAGATAAAAAAGTACAGGCTCCGTTTTTGTCCGTCGTAGACAAGGGTGTTGTGGTGCTCTATTTCGGATATGTTGGGTGCGGCACGGTGTGTTCCCCTATTTTGCAACAGTTGGCTTTGACTTATCAAACATTGGAGCAAAAAAACAGAGCACATACGGCGGTTGTTTTTGCAAATCTTACGCCCCAGATTCCACCGTACCAGCCGCATATATTCGCTAGTGCATTCAATAAAGAGTTTGTCGGGGTATATCTAAACAAACGAGAGTTGATTGACATAGAAAGAGAGTTTGCGCTGTTTTATTCAGATGGATTAACGCAAAACTCCCAGATGACGCACTCTGATTTGGTATATTTGCTCACAAAAGAGAGTGGCGAATTTACGCTAAAAAACATATATACGACGCATCCGTTAAATACAAAAAGCCTGATTAATGACATAAAGAGTGCAAAATGAGAAGAAGCGATATTAAAGGGTTGTTTACATTCCCGAAAGTACCGGATTTTGCAAAAGAGAATTTTGAGCAGTATTTTATCCAGTCCGACAAAGTCATGCTAATGCTAGCGGTACTGCAGTGGATAATGGCTACTTTTGTCAGTTCGCTCTTATATGACACATATTTGTACGGTTTTTTAAGCGGCGGCATTATTGTTGTGTCGCTATTTATAGCATTTAGGTATCTCAAGGGAACCAGAACGATGCGTTCGCTTGTTGCCGTGAGTATGATGCTTTTTTCGCTTATCTATATTCAACAACATCTTGGTCGTATAGAGATGCACTTTCATCTGTTTATCGCAATGGCTATCCTTTCTTTATATAAAGACACGGTTCCTGTTTTTGTTGCCGCTCTTGCTACTATTTTGCACCATCTGATTTTCAATTATCTACAGTTTTACGAGGTATCGCTTTTTGGTATGCCTGTTATGGTTTTTAACTATGGATGTGGAATGGATATAGTGCTGCTTCACGGGTTTTTTGTTGTTATGGAGGCTCTGGTGCTTGGATATATCATCAAGCTTCAAATAGAACACGCCGTAGAGCTCAACAGAACGGAAACGCAGGTTTTGAGCCTCAATGCGGAGCTCAAGCACTCATCTTTACACGATGATTTGACAGGGCTTGCAAACCGCCAAAATCTCTACAACAGAATGGATATGGTGACGGCGAATGCCAATAGACATAAAGATAAGTTTGCGCTACTCTTTTTGGATTTAGATAGATTCAAAAACATTAACGACACACTAGGGCACGACATCGGCGACCTTTTGTTGCAAGCAATATCGGTCAGATTAAACGATGTTTTGAGAGAAAATGATTTGATAGCTAGAATAGGCGGCGATGAATTTGTAATTATCATAACCGATGTGCAAAACGAGAGTAGCGTTATGGAGTGCGTAAATAAGATTTTGGAGATTTTTAGGCACGACACGGTGATTAGGGGGCATTCGCTAAAAGTATCGGCCAGTATAGGTATCGCAATGTATCCCGATGACGCAAGGGATATAAAGGAGCTGATGAAATACGCCGACATCGCCATGTATAAAGCAAAAGAGAACGGAAGAGACAATTTTTACTTTTTTACCCAGAGTATGAATAAGACGCTACATGATGAAGTGTTTTTAATCAACGATATGCAAAGAGCCTTAGATAGCAGCGAATTCAAGCTCTATTATCAGCCGAAAGTGGATACGCAGACCAACAGCATCGTCGGCGCCGAAGCTCTCATAAGATGGGAGCATTCTCAAAAAGGGATGATATATCCGAATGTATTTATTAGGCTTGCAGAGGGTGCCGGATTTATTGTGAAGCTTGGAAAGTGGATTGTAGATGATGCGGTACGCTTTATAGGTGAGTTAAGTGAATTGGGATATGACGATTTGAATATTTCGATTAATGTCTCAAGCAAACAGGTAAAAAATTTTGAGCTATATCATGACCTACGAAACGCTTTGGATAAGTACTCTATAAGAGGCAAGCAACTCTCTATCGAGATTACCGAGAGCGTAATGATGGAAGATGCGCAAAACGCCGCCGAGCTTTTACAAAAAATAAAAACATTGGGTATAAATATCTATCTAGATGATTTCGGCACCGGCTACTCCTCGCTCTCCTATCTCAATAAATTTCCTATCGACACCCTGAAAATAGATAAAAGCTTTATAGACGATATTTCAAAAGAGGGCGATAATAGTATGTTGCTTTTAAATACTATTGTGGCAATGGGGCAAACGCTTGGGATGGATGTCATAGCCGAGGGCGTGGAGGAGGAGTTTCAGTTAGACTATCTCAAAAGCAAGCAATGCAAATATTTTCAAGGTTATTTAATGTCCAGACCGATTCCAAAAGAGGAGTTCTTGCGACTACTCAAAAGGGGAGTGTTAAAAACTTCGCATCAACTCCAATAGTTGTCCAAGTTTTATCATAGCCAAAGAGTCGGCAAGCCAAGCAAGTTTTACTGCTATGTGAAGCTCTATAGAATAAAGGGGTTTGTGATGCAAATCAGAGTTTATTACGAAGATACCGACATCGGCGGTGTTGTGTATTATGTTAATTATTTGAAATTTATCGAAAGAGCAAGGAGCGAGCTTTTTTTTGAAAGAGGGCTTTCGCCTATTGTCGATGGCGGTAGTTTTGTTGTCAGGAGCGTGAGGGCGGAGTATCTGAAATCTGCCGTATTCGGTGACTTGCTTGTCGTAAAGACTGAGTTCGTGGAGATGAGAGCGGCTTCGTTGACTCTTTTTCAGGAGATTTTTAGAGGCGATGAAAAGCTATTTGAAGCCACTGTCCGTCTTGCTTTTGTGCAGGATGGCAAGCCTGCAAGGATTCCGCAGGATATTGCCTTGATTTTTAAATAGTTTTAAATTTGGATAGGTTGATACTTAAGCTCTCGGATAGTTTTGATAGATGTTTGGCTGCTGCGGCTATCTCTTCAACACTCCTTGCGTTTGTCATTGATAGCTCAGCTATTTTTTCTATCTGAGTGAGTATCTCTTTTGTTTTACTGTTGCCAAGCGCTGCCTCTCTCGCAGTCTCTCCGGCTGTTCTTGCCGTATCGTTAATTGTTAGCGTTATCTCTTTCATTACCGATTCTACAGCATAGGCCTTTTCCCCGAGCACTCTCATTCTCTCAGAGCTTTCTGACATCTTTTCCGTAGCATCATTAACGGACTGTACTATCACGGATACGGTGGCATTAGACTCGGCAAGACTCTTTTGAGTTCTCTCAGCTAGTTTTCGCACCTCATCGGCTACGACGGCAAAGCCTCTGCCGTGCTCTCCAGCCCTTGCCGCTTCTATAGCTGCATTGAGAGCCAAAAGATTTGTTTGTTCTGCAATATCCGCTATCACAACCAAGACAGATTTAACCTGCTCGGCCTCTCCGGCAAGTTTGTTTAAGCTCTCCGATAGCTCCATTTGCTCTTCAACGACTTTTTTGAGTTCTCCGGATACCTCAAGCACTTCATTTGACGCTTCTACAACTTCTCTGGAAACCTTTGCTATATTTTGTTCGCTTATTTTTAGGCCCGTTTCGCTTGCTTGCAGTATCTCTGAGACATCTCGTGAAGCTTTTGAAGTATTTTCTACGACATCGGCTGTTTGCTCTGTTCTTCTACCTATTTGCAGGCTTGTTGCCGATAATTCAGATGCAACGGAGGCATTTTCGGATGCCGATTTTTTGGCCTCATCTATGGCATTAGATAATTGGGCTATTAGGTGGTTGACGCTTTGCATTGCATCATTAATTTCGTCTTTTGTGCCGACATCTATGCTTTTTGAAAGATTTTTTGAGTTTACTATATCTTCGCACCCATCCCTTGCTATTTCGATAGAGTGTCTTATTTTTTGCCCTACAATCCAAGAAATAAAACCGGCCGCAATAATTGCTATCAATGCGACGATAATCATTGTTGTTTTGGAAAAAGTTACCGTCGATTTACCTTCCGCATTTGCTTCGGCCGCTACTTTTTCGTTTAGGTCTATTATTTTTCCAAGTGTCGATTCAGCCGCCGAAAAACTAGTTTTATTTTTTGCGTACAAATCGTAAAACTCTTTAAAAAGGCTTTTTTGCATATCGGCGTTTTGATTGACGGCAAGCTTTTCTATAACCGCTCTTATCTTTTCAGTATCCGTTTTCCAAGCATTCCACTCTTTTTCAAACTGCTTCCAGAGTACAGCTTCTTCCGGTGTCTGAGGTAAAGGCTCGTACATTTTCCAGCCCTTGACTATTCTCGTCCAAATAACTTTTTCATTTTCCAACACATTGGCAAACTCTTTTTTTGCATTTTCGCTGTAGTCATTTTCGTATATGGGCGTTTCAAGCATATTGGCTTTTATTGCGGTTTGCCCTTCGTTGATTATCTCCAATCCCAAAATTGAAGGCAATCTTGTTTCACTTACCTCTGCTAGCGCATTTCCGCTGGCATTGATACCCCTCCCTCCAGTAAAGCTAGTTAGTAGCAACCCGATGATTGATACGGCCGCCAGCAGCGTAAGTTTTGATTTTATAGTGCTAAACATGTAATTCCTCTATTTATTACAATTTTGTAATAGAACTGTACACAATCATTGCTTATATGTCAGTCATTTTTGGCATAATATTACATTATCGTGATATTTAATGTTAATTTTGAGTGAATTTGCGTGGAAATTTGGTTTGTTTATGCAGTTGAAAGGATGGGCGGTAAGCCTGTAAAGATACCGCAAAGTGCCGCTAATGTTTTTCACACCGCTCCATGATTTTTAACCAATCTAAGTCAAAGTTTTTGGATATATACTCTTTTTTGTGTGGTATATCGCAGCCGGAGCAGTCTTGGTGCAGTGTATTTGCGTGTTCGTATTGCGAACCGTTTTTTGAGGACAGGGCACATTCGCTATAGACCGTTATACCATCCTCGGTTTTTAGTCCGTTATCAGAAAATCGAAAGCTTGGGCAGGCGCATAGGTAGCAGTTGAGGTAGTTTATGTCATGGCATTTTTTGCCCTCACTATATAGCAGACAAAACTCTGCTTCGTTTTTTCTCATATTCTCATACTCAAAATAATCTATCACCATTTCATCGCTAAAACCTTTGGCTTTGAGTCTGCCCACAATCTCTCTATGTTTTTTTGTATGTGACAGGAGCCAAGTTTTGTAGTTCATTTGGTTGTAATCCATTTTTTCTTAAACGCTTTAAACAGCAGTAGCGTAACGGCTATTTGCAACGCAAAAAGAGCGGTATAGAGTAGCCATACCTGTTGCCACGGCTCGTGCTTGCCGTAAAATTTTAACGCTTCATAAAACAGATATGACGATGCGAGACCGACCATATACCCTTTTTGTTTTGCTCTATCTATCATGGAGAGCAGCGATATTCTGTTCAAAAAATAGCTCTCCACCCGCACAAGATAGGTTCCGAATATAAAAATAGCCTGATATATCCAGAAGTATATTATGGAGACGGCATAGCTTTTGGGCAACATCAAAAATACGGCGAGTGTGCCTAGTGTAAGCAGTTCGGTAAATAAAGAGACCTCAAAAAAACGGCGCATATCCATAAAGTATGAGTATAGTTTTGCAACTACGAAGATTCCCACGGCTATTACTATTCCGCCTATTGAAAAAAGAGAAGGTTCGAGAAGAGCATATACGGTAAATACGGAGCCCGTGACGGCTCCGTTGAATACCGAGTTTAGAAATTTGTAACCGATGTAGTTTCTAAAATCTATTTTCATTAAAACTTGACGCTTGCCCCGGCATATATCGATGCGCCGTAGCCGTTGTATCCGCTGACTGTTTGGTAATATCTGTTTAGTATATTTTTGGCTTTTACGAATAGCTCGATATTTTTTACGGCGTTTATCTTTGCGGAGATGTTCGCAAGGGCGTAGTTGCCGGTATTTGTTCCATCATAGTCAACTCTGTCACCGATA
Source organism: Helicobacteraceae bacterium UBA6016 (assembly GCA_002428055.1). Lineage (GTDB taxonomy): Bacteria > Campylobacterota > Campylobacteria > Campylobacterales > UBA6016 > UBA6016. The sequence continues at coordinate 404 of DIZY01000121.1, read as the reverse complement.
TATTCGATATTTGCGCCGATGTTTGCCCTGTCGCCAAAATAGTATCGAATAGATGAACTTGCCGTGTATGATGGTCTGTTTGCTAGTTTGTTTTTGTTTGCGTCTTTTGCATCCAGCCTTTGATATGATGCGCCGACTCCAAAATCGCCTATTCTAGCTTGGTATGAAGCCTCATATCCCTTTACTATGGAGTTGCCGCTAATGTTGTAGTAGTATCCCGGTTGCGGTCCCCAGCTGTCCGTGTCGGTATAATCTATCAAGTTTTCTATTTTGTTATAAAAATAACTCACCTTCAACCCTCTATACTCAAAGCCCGTATCAAAACTTTTTGAGTTTTCAGGATTTACTACGCCGCTTGCAGCAACATAAATACCACCGTCGCCATATAGCTGATATGCCGTCGG
>DIZY01000070.1 GCA_002428055.1 Helicobacteraceae bacterium UBA6016 | reverse complement strand
TTTTTGTATTTTTCATCTGTCAGTGCAAGATATTGAAGCTTGTCCATAGCGTCTGAGCCGTTTGAGATAAGCTCTCTTAGGAATATGTCTTTGTCGGAATACAAAGAGTGAATCATCAGGTCTAGTAGTTGTTTGATTTCCGTTTGAAATGCGTGTTTTGCCATTGTAAAACTCCTAAAGTTGATAATGTATATGTGAGATGTGCCGAAATTTTAGCAGACTCAAACTTTAAGTGCTAATTTGGCTATTTTAGCGTTAGTTTTTCGGACAAACTTATCAGTACATTTTCCAACTCGTCATAATCTATCGGCTTCACCATATAGGCAAAGGCGCCTAGTTGATTAGCCATAGAGAGTTGCTCAGGCTCACTAAACGCCGTGGTAAAAACAACTGGAGTATCAGGGCTTATCTTTTTTATCGCTTCACACATTTTTAGTCCGTCCATCCTTGGCATCTCGATGTCCGTAATTACAATATCAGGTCGAAGCTCCTCAAACATGCGAAGCCCCTCCTCACCGTTTAAGGCATAGTGAAGCTCACGAAAACGCCTCTGAAAATAGCCCCCCATCGTTGCTCTTATCATCTCCTCGTCTTCAACAAAAAGTACGCTAAAATCGTATTTTACTCTCATTTATTTCGCCTGCTTCATCAAAATTTATACCCGCCGATTAGCCTAAAACCGTCAAAGTCGCGCACATAATCCAGCTTTCCTTTTTCATAAGTTGCCGCACAGTATGCGCCTTTTGCAAAATCATATCTCAACTGAGCCCCATAAAGCTTCATACTGTCTTGACCTTTTCCGCCATATATCGAATATTTGTTGTCAAGCATAAAATTCGTATATCTGAGATTGAGCACAAGAGCACCGACTCCTGCTTTTGCAAAATCATAACCGGCCTGAAGCTTATACCCGGCAGCATTTCTGAAAGAGTTTTGCTCATGGAAATGAAATATAAAACCCTTTGTATAGTACGCATAACCGCCCCATGCCCCAAGAACATATTGCTCTCCGTCGCCGTCGCCAAATTTAGTGACGCTGGCGTTCAACAAAACACCGTTATCCAGTTTTGCGTCTATTTGTGCCGCATATACTCCCGTATCTATATTCGTTGCACTTTTTGAGAGTTTGCCAACCTCTTTGAAGTCCATCATCTGTAAGCCGACATTATAGGCAAAGCCATCGCCTTTACCAAAATAATCATATTGCGCAAACAGCGTATTGTAAAGATCTTTTGCGTAGTACTCCCACACGGAAAGCTTATGTGAGCCGTTTTTGTAATCCACTCCGGCATAATAGATGCCTGCGTTATTGGCCTCACCCTTGTTTGTGGCCGTTGTCATAGATGCATCACTCATGCTTCTAAAATTGCTGCCGTCGCTTCTGCTATCCCATACGCCTGCCATTTTATGTATATATCCGGCGTTTAGCGTCATATTTTCAAATGCGCGGCTCGTAAGACCGGCAGTCTCAAAGCTATTGGCAAACATATAATAATCATCTTTGCTTATCATCGGCGAAACAAACTCGTTTCTTCCTATTTTAAACTCATTTTTACCGTTATCATACCCAAGATATAGCTCTTGAAGTATGCCAAAATTTGAACGGCTACCGTCCGGCGTTATCTTGAAAATATGACTTTTTGCCTGTTTATCAAGATTGCTAAGCCCAAAATCGTATACTCCGGCTCCCATTACTTTGCCGTAAAAACCGCCGTATTTAGGAGTTTGCACACCAAGCTTGCCCACTATGGCAAATGCCGTAGTATCGGTCGCCTCATTACCGTAGTAGTAGTTTACATATCCACCCCTTACTTCGCCGGAAAGCTTAAAGCCGTCATATATAGTATCTGCATACAGCGAAGTCGCCATTGTTGCCGCAAACAGTAAAAGTTTTTTGGTTTGATTATTCATTAGTTTCCCTCTGTAGTTTTGTCGCTCTTTTGTAGCTCTATAATAAATGATGCGCCATTGTCGATATTTTTGTATCCAAGCTTTCCGCCCATACCGTTTTCTACAAGCATTTTGGTCACATAAAGCCCCATTCCTGCCCCTATTGAGTTGTGTTTTGTCGTAAAATATGGCTCAAATATTCTATGCGCTACTTTTTCGCCGACTCCGCCGCCGTTGTCTGAAATAGTCGCCAGATACAAATCATCACTTTCCTTTAGCTCGATATATATGGCTTTATTCTCTGTTTGATGCGCCTCCATAGCCTCTTTTGAGTTTTTTATTATTGAAATAACAGCTTGCAAAAACTCGTTTTTATACCCCAATACCGACATTTGCTTTTCACACAGTTCACCGCTATTTTCCTCAACCAAAACTGAGTTAAAAAAGATTTTTATACCCTTCATATCGAACCCGCCAAAAGCCAGCTTAACCGCATCGGAGATTGCCCTACATAGACAAAACTCCTCTTTTGAATCTTGAGGTTTAAAAAAACTTCTAAAATCATCGATGGTTTTCGACATATACCGCAAAATATCATTACCCTGCTTAACGCTCTTATCCATATACTCTTGCGTCAGCTCTCCATCTTCGTAAGCATCGGAAATATTTGAAAAAATAGCAGACACTACGGTAAGCGGTTGCCTCCATTGATGTGCTATCATCGAGATTAGCTCGCCCATCGCGACTATTTTGGACTTTAGTATTTGCGCTTCCATCATCTGCTGTTTTTTATGCCTAATAATTAGCGCCAAAGTAAGCGCTGCAGAGATAATAACAAGCAAGGTGGTTACAAGTAGCACATTTATCCGCTGGCGCTCCCACTGTTTTAGAGTCACGCCATAGTCTAGCCGCACTACGACCCCTATAGGATACGAAGGTGAGAGCTGATATGACACAAGCGACTCTTTTTTGTCATACTCCATTACATCCGAAAATGAATCTTTTCCGCTAGAAAATAGCTGTGTATACGCCTTTGGGATTTTACCGATTACGGCATGCTCGTCGGTTGAAAACAGTAGTGTTCCATCAATACGGGCAATATCCACAGAGCCTATATCGACACCTAGGCTTTGAATATAGCTGTTAATAAAATAGTCGCTATTAATGGCAACCAAAAGCGTATACTCTTCATCTTTGTTTTTTACACTCTTAATCACCGGCACAAAACTGACTTCATTTGATTTTGCGCCTTTGCTTGGCAATATTTCAAAACCGTCGTACAGGTCTCTGCCGCTCCAAGGGGAGCCGAAACGAAGCAGATCTTCATTTAAAAAAGGTTCCGGTAAAAAATTGTCTAATTTTACGCTTATGCCGATGTTGGTCTTATTTGTGCTAACCAGTACGGTTTTGTTGGCGTCCAGCATACTGATAGACCTGATATACGGCGAATTTTGAAGCATCTCTTCAAAGCTTTTTTCAGTATCGGACAAATCAATTTTATCGTCAGAAAAAAGAGCCGTATTTCTAGAGGCCAAATCAATATTTTTTATTGTTTGAGAGATATGATCCCCAAAAGTGCGGGCATGCAACTTAGCTATTTTTAGGTGAGTACCGATAGCCTCCTGCCTTAGCATCAACAAAGCAACCGTCACGCCGCCTATAATGACCAAGCCCATAAAAATAGTCGCAAATAAAAATTTACGGCCGCTTTTGCTTAATAAAAACTCCACCAGACCACCGTTATTTTAGATTTACTATAGGTTCCAAAGCATTGTTTTTTGCAGCTTTTAGCAGTCTGCCGTCTTGTTTTATATCTTTAATAAATTTCTCAACTCTCGCAAAAAAAATATCGTCTCCATAGGCAACAGCCCATCCGTACGGCGTCAAATGATATGTTTTTTCAGGCTTTACAAGTCTGGCCCAGGAGGTCTGGGATAGCATACGCATACCAAACGGATAGTCGGTCATAAACACATCAGCCCTGCCTGACTCCACCTCTTGCTCTCTGGCGTGCATGCTGTCGACCACCAAAAGAGTTGCATTTTTGAGCTTTGCCCTCATGACAGGTTCGTGATATGTACCCTTCGCTACCGCAACGCTCACGCCTGCTTTGTCTATATCGTCCCATGTCTTAATACGACGATTACTTTTTGTAGTTATCGCATAAATATCGCTTGTCAAGTGCGGTGATGTCATCCTGATTTTTGCAGCTCTTGTTGGAGTATTACCTATTGCAAACATTGCAATATCACATTTATCGCCGACAATATCATCTATTAGTGTCGCAAAAGAGCTTTTTACAAATTGAGGCTTAACACCCATATCTTTGGCAAACTCACCTGCCAAATCTATATCTATACCGATAAGCTTCTGAGTTCTTTGGTCTACATACGAAATTCCGTAGTATTCCGGCCATATACACACACGCAGGGTTCCATCTTTTTTTATTTTTTCTACCCTAGACGCATCCGCCCCAAAAGCCACCGCCGAAATAATAAAAAGCATTAAAATGTAAAATTTTTTCATACCAAAACCTTTTTGTTATTTTTTTCGTTAATGTATCATTTTTTGCATTTGGTTTAGACTCTAAAAAGTGGTTTTTCAGTCACGCCGTACAATAGGGGAACCGTAATTGCTTATTTAGAGTATATTTACATAAAATATACTCCGTTTTTGTCGATTATCCTTCATGGTTAGAACAGTTGTCAGTCATAGATGACTGTAGCGAAAGGTAGATATGAATAGAAGAGATTTTTTAATAGCTGCAACAGGCGTATCGGCACTGCTATTGCCGGAGTTTTCAAACGCTTTTGAACTCTCAAAGGTTTTGTCAAAACTACAAAAAGAAGAGCCCAAAAGTGAATCTGAGGTCATAAAAGACGATGGTGGCGAAAGATTTATATGGCTAACAAGGCGAGACAGTGGAGAGCAGTTCAAAGAGGTCTTTTTCGCAAACGGCAAATACAACTTTGAGGCGTACAAGAAGTTTTGCTGGCTAATGAGAGATTTAAGGGGCGGAAACGAAGCTGTGCCTATCGATGCAAATTTGCTGAATATTGCCTACAAAATCCAAAATACGCTTCTTAGCTTTAACATCAGAAAACCGATAAATGTCAACAGCGGGTATCGCTCCCAAAAGACAAACGCAAACACCGAAGGGGCAGCGAAAAACTCGTTCCATACAAAAGGCAAAGCGATTGATATATCGATAGAGGGGCTAGACGCTTCACTTGTCGGGTATTTGGGTGTTATTATGGCAAAAGGCGGAGTCGGTTTTTATCCGATGAAAAATTTTATACATCTAGACACAGGCGACAAAAGGCAATGGATAGTTGATGATAAAAATGATTTTAGGATGTTAAATCTTTAATTTAAACAGCTAACAACTCTCTCTTATCTCTGCAATAAGCCTTTGAACGCAATCTTCGAGCCGTAATATAAGAGAGTGTGCTTCTTCATCGCAAGATTTGAGTTTGTTTATTTCGCCGCTTATCTCTTGCAGCTCGTCAATGCGAAAATTTCCGGCAGTGCCTTTGAGCTTGTGTCCAAGTCTTTTTACTAACTCCGTATCTTTCGACTCTACGGCGGTTTTTATCTCTTCTATCATCTCCGGAAGCATTGCTTGAAACTTTCTTAATAGGCTTTTAACACTATCCTTATCCAGCATCAGCATAGCACAAACTTTACCGATATTTAAAAGTTTCATATCTTGCATTGCACAAGTTCCGTTCTTTTTAATTTAAAAAAGTTTATTAGAAAAAAGTTGTTTTTTTGTGACCTTTAAAACACTATTTTACTGCATTTTCATATTCTGCAAGCATAACCTCCATAAGCCCGAAAAGCTCGTTGCTCGCCTCTTCCATTTTGCTAAAACTTTGAAGTATCTCCTCTTTTTTAGAGATAGCTTCTCCTTTTTGTAGCATAGCAATAGAGCCGATAACACTATCGTGGACTCTCTTGTGCGGAGCCTCAAGCGCAGCAAAACTCTTTGTGTAGCCAAATCTAGCTTTTCCGTCCCCGGTATACCATTTACCCAGACGACATCCGATATGCGAACCAAACTCCTGTGTCTGCTTACCCATCGACATAGAAACATAGGCATTTGACTTAAACACCATGTGGTCTATTTTGGCAAGCGTCAAAAACATCTTGCCCTCCATTCTAAGCGATTCGTTGGCCACGCTGGATGCATTTTGATTGAACATCTGTAGTGCGTTTTCAAACTCTTGCATATGCGTTCTAGTGTCATTAGAGAGTATGGTTATTTTTTCGGATGCCTGCTTAATATCGCCGACCTCTTGCGACAATGCGCCTACCGACACCGATATTTCACTTGTCGCCTTCTGTGTCCTCTCCGCCAATTTTCTAACCTCGTCAGCTACAACGGCAAAGCCCCTTCCGGCCTCCCCTGCCCTTGCCGCTTCTATTGCCGCGTTAAGAGCAAGCAGATTTGTCTGTTCCGCTATATCCTTGATAAGATCCACCACATGAGTTATCTCTTCTGATTTTTTACTGAGCATGTCAAGAGAATCGTCTATACTTGCTATATTTTCGTTTAGATCTCCGGCCGTATCCGATACCTGCTTAACGACTTTGAGATTTGCCTTTGACCCATCTGAAATATCTTTCATATGCTCGTTTATATCTTTAAACGACGAAGCATTGCCGGCTAAATCCGATTGAACCGCTTTTAAATTAGAGTTTAGATGCTCCGAACTTAACAAAGACAAACCCTTGGCAAGAACATTTTGCTCATTAACTATGTGGTTTTGCTCAAGATGCTCTATCGCCTTATTTACAAATCTTGCCGATGTCAGCAAGTCACCCTTGAGTGCGCTCTCGTCTATGCGTATAAAGCTATTGGATGAGGTTGTTTTTCCCATTGTCGTATTGATATTTTTAACAAAATTTTGTATCTGATCTAAAAACATATTGGTTTGCTTGGATGCTTGTGCAAGCTCATCTTCACCGCTCATCTCTATTCTTTTTGAAAGATCGCCGTCGGCGCTATTGAGCGTTGAAGTCGTCTTAATAAGCTCAAAAAGTTTTTCAAAAAGTATTCGTTTAAAAATAAATACGAAAACAGCTATAAGCGATGTGAAAAAAAGCGTCAAAACAATAGCTATTGTAAAGAGCGAGGAACTTATCTGTTCATCTGCCTCTTTAGTAGAAAGTGTCACATCCAAAACGCCCAAGACATCACCAATATTGGAGCTAGCATGACATTTCAGACAGCTATCATCTGCGATTAACGGCTTCAAAAGCCTTTGTTCATGCTCTTTTGCACCAGCAATCAGTAGCTGAGTTTTACTCTTAAATACCGATGCAATATTTGGCTCTATCGATACTTTTTCATTTTTTCCGAAAAAATCTATCACTGATTGGGATTTGTATATATGTAGTGACAAAACGCTAGGAACCGTCTGGGCTTTTTTAAGCGTTGCGGCAATTTCAGCGCTATCGCCCGTATTCATAGCCATTCTGACTGTCTGAAATATAGACTCACTGGCTATTTGAAGTGACTTTTTTGTGGACTCTTGCGCAAAATCTTTATATCCATATGACATAAAACCTATCAAAGCCGCCAATGCCAAGCCTAGGCCGGACACTAGAAATAAGAGTATCTTACCCTGTATTGTCCTTGGCATTCCAGCTCCTTTAGACTATTTGATTTGTATTATATCGGCTTATTTACAAATAGTCACAAAAAAGTTTTAAAAAATTATTTTATTTTTTATGTTTTTCTAGCCAGACCATTATCCCCTTTTGAGCGTGCAATCTATTTTCAGCCTCTTGCCATACGACGCTTTGTGTCCCTTCCAGTACACCCTCGCTCACCTCTTCACCCCTATGAGCCGGGAGACAGTGCAAAAATATAGCGTTCGTTTTAGCAAGAGCCATCAGAGCTTCGTCGATAATAAAACCGTCAAAATCTTTGAGTCTCTTTTGATACTCCTCTTCCTGCCCCATACTCGTCCACACATCCGTTGTCAACACATCGGCGCCCATTGCCGCTTCTTTTGGGTCATTGGTGATAAGTATTTTCGCTCCGCTTATTTCGGCAAACTCTTTAGCCTGCTTTACTATCTGCTCTAACGGCTCATACCCTTTAGGTGCGGCTATTCTTATCTCAAAGCCTAGCTTAGCGGCCAGATTTAACCAGCTGTTTGCCATATTGTTACCGTCTCCGATATATGCCACTATCGGATCTTTGTCTTTGCCGAGCTCTTTCATCGTCATATAGTCAGCCATCAGCTGAACTGGATGATATAGGTCTGTAAGCCCGTTGATAAGCGGCACTTTTGAGTATCTGGCAAACTCCTCTATTTTTTCTTGCTCGTAAGTTCTTATCATTACCATGTCACACATGGAGCTGATGACTCTCGCCGTATCCTTGATGGGCTCGCCCCGCCCAAGCTGAAGGTCTTTACCCGACAAAAATAGTCCTACCCCGCCGAGTTGATAGATGCCGACCTCAAAACTAACCCTAGTTCTGGTTGAGTTCTTCTCAAATATCATAGCGAGCGTCTTGCCCTCAAGATAAGGTATATGCTCGCCTTTTTTTGCATCGCACTTGACATGGATAGAAAGGTCTATAATCTCCAAAATCTCTTCTTTTGAAAAATCCCTCAGACTCAGAAAATGTCTCACAAGCTATTCCTTGAATATATTTAGCCGTTTATTATAGCGGCTGCTTCTTTTGCATGGTAAGTTATTATAATGCCTGCACCCGCTCTTTTTATCGAGAGTAGCGTTTCCATCATGGCTCTTTCATAGTCGATAAGACCCATTTTGCCGGCCATCTTTAACATCGAATACTCGCCGGATACATTGTATGCTGCGATAGGCAGATTGGTTCTCTCCCTAATGTCTCTTATTATATCAAGATATGCTAAAGCAGGCTTGACCATTAATATATCAGCCCCCTGCGCCTCATCTTCAAGGCTCTCATCTATCGCCTCCAAGCGGTTCGCCGGATTCATCTGATAGCTTCTTCTATCCCCAAAACTAGGCGCAGACTCCGCTACATCACGGAAAGGTCCATAAAATGCGCTTGCAAACTTAGTAGAGTACGCCATAATCGGCAGATGCGAATATCCGGCGTCATCGAGAGCGCCTCTTATAGCCTCAATAGTACCGTCCATCATACCGCTAGGCGCAATCATATCGACACCGTGTTTTGCGTGTATGACAGCTTGTCGTCCTAATATCTCTAGCGTAGCGTCATTGTCCACGGTCTGAAGCTTCGTATTTAAGATGCCGCAATGCCCGTGGTCGGTGTACTCGCAAAAGCAAAGATCTGTTGAAATCATCGCCGTAGGACACGCATCTTTTATAGCCTTTAGCGCCTCGGCTATTACGCCGTGTTCGCAAAGAGCGTCACTTCCGATAGAGTCTTTGACGCTGGGAATTCCAAATAGTATAAAGGAGTTGATGCCCATGCTTTGGCATATTTTTATCTCTTTTATCGCCTCATCCGTACTCATCTGAAATACGCCCGGCATCGAGGCTACTTCATTTTTTATTCCTTTGCCCTCCTTGATGAAAAGCGGATATATAAAATCGCTTACCGATAGCCTAGTTTCCGTCAACATCTCTCTGATTTGCGGATTGATACGGACTCTTCTAAATCTCTTAAAACTCACAATGCACGCCTTATTTATTGAAGTTGTGGCGATTTTATCAGAAAATCACACATACTAAGATAAAATAATCCCATTGAACGACAAGTGCGAAGGATTTAAGATTTTCAAGGTAGAAGTTTCAGACACCGCCAAGCTTCCCTCTAAGTTTGGCAATTTCCTCATTCAGGCTTTCAGAGAGGGCGAAAAAGAGCATCTTGCTATACGGACTCAAAATTTGGATTGCGATACGCCGCTTGTGCGAGTACACTCGGAGTGTCTCACGGGCGACGCACTGGGAAGCCTCAGATGCGACTGCAGAGATCAGCTAGGCATAGCGCTAAAGCAGATAAGCGAAGAGGGTTGCGGCATGGTGCTTTACCTCAGACAAGAGGGGCGAGGCATTGGACTGCTCAACAAAGTAAATGCTTACAAGCTCCAAGATGAGGGGTTTAATACCTATGAGGCAAACCATCAGCTGGGCTTTGACTCCGATGAGCGAAACTTCGACATCGTAGAGTATATGCTCTCATATTATG
>DIZY01000068.1 GCA_002428055.1 Helicobacteraceae bacterium UBA6016 | reverse complement strand
GCCTCCAAAATCACGCAAAACCCTGTGAGTGTAGAGATAGAAGCCGAAGAGCCTACGGTCGAGAGCATAGCGCAAAGAGTGATAGAGGTAAATCACGAAAACCGCAGTCCGCTTCTAAGGCATCTTTTGGAGAGTGAAAAATGGGCGTCCGTGCTTGTATTTATGGCGAGCAAAAGAGCGGCGGAAAATATTTCGGCGAAGTTTCGCAAGTATGGGCTCAAAGCGTACTCATTTCACGGAGACCTCGAACAAGATGAGAGACGGCACACGCTAGATGAGTTCAAAAAACGCAAAATCCGCATACTTTTTGCCACCGACATAGCCGCAAGGGGTCTTGACATCAACGACCTAGAGTGCGTGGTAAATTTCGACCTCCCAAGAGCGCCAGCCGACTACATCCACCGCATCGGACGCACGGGGCGAGCCGGCAAATCAGGCGTCGCCATATCGTTTATCTCGCACGAGGACAAAGAGCATTTTGCATTGATAGAAAAACGGTGTGGGGTCAAACTGGAGCGGGAAAGTATAGATGGGTTTGAACTAACAGGCGAAGCGGTGCCAAAACCGCAAGGCAACGAGCCTGTAAAAGGCAAACGAAAAAGCAAAAAAGACAAGGCAAGAGAAGCCGCAGCACAAAATAAGGAACAAAAATGAATTTTAACACCATGAACGACGAGGCAAAGACGCTAATACACGGCAGACTTACAGAGTGCGTCAACGCCTTTGGCGGAGCAAGCCACTTTTACCAACTACTAGAGGCGATCAGAGCCGCAAAACCAAACCCTCTTCTAGCCAAAAACTGCGTGTTTGGCTTCGAGCTAGGCACGGTCAAATGGGGCAAAGCGATATTTGAAGACAAGCTAAATCTGCTTACAAAAGCCCGCTTGCACGAAGGCAAAAACAACAATCTCCTCCCAAAAGAAAACGACCAAGCGTACAAAAGAGTACTAAACCTAGTGCGTGCGCTAAAACCGATAGAGTTCAAAGTAAAACCAAAAAACATCAAACACGGCGAAGGCTTCACAGTGCAGCCGTTTGAAGTGATAGACGAAACCACGACACGCATGGACCCGATATTTGATATTTTGTTTTTTGCGGGGATTGATACGGCGAAGAAAATACTAAAATACAATCCACCGAGCGATGCAAACGAAATACAGAGCTAGTTTTAACCGAAAATAAACCTCTTCAATCTCTCATAGCTCCCGCCATCCGCCTCTTTGAGCGCCGCTATATACTCGTCTCTGCTCGCACCGACGGTTGTCGTGTCGCCGCCTCCCCATCTGGGTAGCTTCTTGCCGTTTTTGAGTAGCCATATATCGGTAGCTAGCCTCGCCCATCTACCGTTGCCGTTTGGGAAAGGGTGGATTTTGACTAGCGTGTGATGCAGTTTTGTTGCCGTCTTTTCATAATCCCAGTTTGCCGCCCAAAATTTCAAATCATCCGACATCTGATACATCGCCATTATTATCTTGCTAGCCTCCACGCCTATCGTGGTTTGCGTCGTACGATACTCTCCCGCCCAACTCCACACATCACCGAACATATCTTTGTGTAAGCGTCTCAAAAATCTATCGTCAAAAACCACTCTCTTAACCTGCGAGGCATCCAACGCATAAAGCAAATACGCTTTTGATATATTTTGTGCTTCGGCATCATCTAGCTGTTTGCGACTTTTGATATTTTTTTGTTTTAGCCCCGATATGTCATCCAGTGGCGTTTCGCCGTTTTTGTCAAAAACTATCATGCCCAGACTTTTGATTTTGGCATTTGAGAGATGGCTTTTTTGGTCTCTCTCAGTATTTTGGCTCTAGCGCCCGTGCTAGGTGTTTGCTCCTCCAGCGTCGAACTTTGGACGATTCTACCCACTATCGCTTCCGCTTTTTTTGCCAACTGTTTTTTGTATGCCGTCTCAGCTGATATTTTCGGTTTTACCGTGATTTCACACTCTAGCGCAGTCGCTATCTTTTCTAGCGTGCTTAGCGATATATCGTTTCCCGCAAAAGCCCTTTTGAGCGTCGCCGTGCCGATACCCGCTTTTGAGGCTATCGCCTCGTACGGCATAGATAGGCTCTCTTTGCGTTTTTTGAGCTCCGATAAGATTATATTTTTTAGCATTATCGCCTCCAAAAAGTATCACTTATGATATTTTATCTTATCACAAAAAGTATCGTATATGAGCTTTTTTGTTGCTTATTTTTGTGAATAGTAAATCCACTACCGCAACACGCTAAAATACACCCAATTAAACATCAGGAAAACACCATGTCATTTTCAAAACTAGGTCTGTCGCAACAGATACAACAAAATGTCAAAGAAGTCGGCTATGAGACTCCGACACCCGTGCAATCAGGCGTCATTCCTCTAGCTCTAAAAGGAAAAGATATTTTGGCGGCGGCTCAGACGGGGACGGGTAAGACGGCGGCTTTTGCTTTGCCGATACTTCAGCTTTTGGGTGATGCGGCGAGTGAAGATGAAGCGGTGCGTGCTCCGAGGGCGCTTATTCTCGTGCCTAGCCGTGAGCTTGCAATGCAAGTGGGCACAAACATAGAAGCTTACGGCGCAGAGCTACCTCTTGTGTCGGCAGCTATTTACGGTGGGGCAAATATCGCTCCTCAAGCCAAAAAACTGCTTGCGGGTGTAGACATCATCGTGGCGACACCGGGGCGACTCCTTGATCATCTGAAACTCAAAAATCTTACTCTCTCTAAAGTAGAGTTTTTGGTGCTGGATGAGGCGGATAGCATGCTGGACATGGGCTTTATCCGTGACATCGAGAGTATATTGGAGCGACTACCGAAAAAAAGACAGACGATGCTCTTTTCTGCGACGCTTTCAGGCGGGGTCAAAAGGCTTTCCGAGACGATACTCAAAAAGCCGCAGCTAGTCCAAGTAGACGCTTATGCGACAATAGCGGAGGGCATCAAACAAATCGCCTACACCGTAGACAAAGAGCAAAAATCAGAGCTTCTTTCGTATCTCATAGGCTCAAAAAACTACAAACAAGTGCTTATTTTTTGCCGCACCAAAGCGGGGGCTGAAGAGGTTGCGCAGGATTTTGAGTCCAGAGGGCTAAAAAGCGAATCCATCCACAGCGACAAAACGCACGGAGCCAGAGGCAGAGCGCTTGAGAGCTTCAAAGAGGGTAAAGTCAGGGTGCTAGTAGCCACAGACCTCGCCGCAAGAGGGCTAGACATCGACAATCTACCGTATGTCGTCAACTACGATGTACCGCACATCCCGACAGACTACATCCACCGTATCGGACGAACAGGACGAGCGGGCAACGAGGGCGAGGCGATAACATTGCTTTCGTCCGAAGAGGCGCATAACTTCAAAAAAATAGAAGAGCTACTGGGCAAAACCATCGAAAAAATAGTGCTTCCCGGATATGAACCGACAAACGTACCTGAGCCAAAAAAGAAAAACAAAGGCAGCGGCAAAGGCAATGGAGCCAAAAAAGGCGAAGCTCCGAAAAAAACAGCGGGAGCGTTTGGCAACAAAAAAGCCAAAAAAGAGCCGCTAAGAGGTAGAGCGTTTGTAGAGTCGAAGATGGCGGGTAAGGGTCGGGGGAATAGAGGCAGATAAACCCACGAGGGAGCAAATGATGAAAAGTAGTTACAAGCCGCCTTTTACTATTACTTCAAAAATAGTTTCCTTGGTTGGAGACATTAGCGAATTAGTCGGTGCGCTAAGTGCGATAGAGACTCAAATAGCCATGCCAAAACTTCGCAAAGAAAACTTTGTCAAAACGATTACGGGAACCTTGGAAATAGAGGGCAACACGCTAGGAGCCGAGAAGATTACGGCGATGCTTGACGGCAAACGAGTACTAGGAAGCGTGCGAGAGATTGCCGAGGTCAAAGGGGCGATAACCGTCTATGAAAAACTAGGTAGTTATCGCTACAAAAAAGAGGGCGACTTGCTTCTCGTCCACAAAGAGCTTATGAGCGAAATTTTGAAAAACGCAGGAAGCTACCGCAAAACACAAGTCGGAGTCGGCGGCGCAAACGGCGTAACACACATAGCCCCACCAGCAGATAGAGTGCCGCAACTTATGGGCGATTTGTTCGCATGGCTGGACAACACAACCGAACACCCCTTGATAGTAAGTTCGGTATTCCACTACGAATTTGAGTTTATCCATCCTTTCATAGACGGCAACGGGCGCATGGGCAGACTATGGCAGACGCTTATTTTGCGGGAGTGGAAGAGCTTTTTTGAATTTGTACCGATAGAGAGCGTGGTGCGAGAAAGACAACGACAATACTATGAAGCCTTGGAAAATGGCGGTGTAGATGGCGAGAGTACGGTATTTATAGAATTTATGTTGGAGTGTATTTTTGAGGCTGTGAGTTCGGTAAACACGGACGAGATAATCTTGCAATATCTAGCCAATAACCCAAAAGCAACTGCGGCGCAAATGGCGGACTTCTTGCATATTACGGTAAGGGCTGTGGAGAAACAGATAGCAAAATTAAAAGCCGAGGGGCAAGCTGGTGCGAGTGGGGAGTGCTAGAAAAGGGGAGTGGCAAGTCGAAACATCAATATTTCAGTAAACAATTGTAAAATAAATAGATTTTTGAGATAAAGATGTAACGCAGGATACTTAATGACTGAACAAGCAACAAATGCCGGTGTTTACTCATCTAGCGGATTTGAGTTTCAAAAAAATTGCGCACTATATATTTTGCTAGATAAATACTCTTCTCTTAAAAAAGTGAATTATTTTATTTACCTTGAGCATTACGAAGATTTTGTATTTTGCATTTTGGACAATCACGATTTGATAGACGAGATTAGTTTATACCAAGCCAAACAAAGTTCTAGTGAGTGGCGAATAAGCGATTTACATGAAATTATTAAAAAAATCATTGAAAATTCTTTTGCTGCTGATAAAGATGCGCATCCAAAAAATGACCCATACAGTAAGCTTCTATATTTTGTATCCAATAAAGCGATGCAACTAAAAACAACTGGTAAAAATCAAAAAGTAGACAAGATACACCCCGCTAGAGATTTTGCAAAGCATAGTGAGCTAAAAATAGAGATACAAACTATTATAAAAAATGAACTTGGTAAGCTTCCCGATCATGAATCATACATTCAAGAGCTTGACAATTTAACACTTGCATACATCGATCTCCCACAGAAAATTGCATCACAAAAACAAATGTTAATCGGAAAATTTAAAGAAATATTTGAAGATAGTGTTAGTGACCCAAAGGCTGCAATAGAAACACTAACAAGTTTATTTAGAAAAATAGAAACAACCTTTAATCAAAATAAGCAAATTTCATTGACGGATACAACAAAACGAGTAGCTAAAAGCGAAATTGATCAAGCAATAAACATCATTACAACAAAACAAAAAGCATATGACTTTTGGAGAAGCAAAAAAGACGAAATAGCAACCTCCCTACTAATTCCACTTCAGCAGCATACAGCATTTAAGGAAGCTTTTGTCAATAGTTTTGACTTATTCAAAGATTTATCGCAAACGGAGCATAAAAAAATTTACAACTATGTGTTAAATAAACATGAAACATTTAATTGTTATACGCAGGCAGAATGCCTGAGATTGCTATACAGCAACTTTAGCATGCAGGAGCTATCAAACTTAAACGAGCTTCAACAAAAGGCGGCACTTTATGCTGCCTTTACAGAAATAGCAATCAAGGACTAACATGCATAGCATATTAAAATTTCAGAGCTTTCTAGTTTTTGACGAAACAACAAAAAAATATTTTTATCGCACTTTTAAAAATGTGTTTAATGTTATTTATGGAAAAAATACATCTGGGAAAAGCACACTTATACAATCGCTTTTATATACTTTTGGAATTAACGATGTTAAAAATAGACTAACGGAAATACTTGCAAATAATCCAATTTTTAGACTTGAATGCTTAGTCAATGAGAAGGAGCTCATAATTGTTAGGCATATTGACAACATATATATAAAATACAATAGTCAAAAAATTGATAGGTTTTATGGCATTGGACATGATGTCTCACAGGAGCACGTTAGATTAAAAGAATTTTTAAGTAATTTATTTAATTTTACTCTAATGCTAGAATCAAAAAATAATTTTAAAGAAGCTCCAATTGAAACAATGTTTCTTCCATATTATATTTCGCAATCGAACGGCTGGGATGAGGTGCGGGAATCTTTTAACAACTTGGGATATTATAAAAAATTCAAGCATGATTATTTAGACTATTACCTTGGCATTGAGACATCCGAAGATAGACTGGAGAAACAAAAACTGGAAATCGAAAAATATAATTTACAAAAAGAATTAGATTTTTATTCCAATTTTGAGCAAAACCACAAAGAACTACAAATATCAAAAATGGCCGACGAAGAGTTTATCAAGCAAGCCATGGAATATATTGATGAATATAATAAAGATCAAAAAGATTTGAAAAGATTTGAAAAAGATTTAATTTTTATATCCAATGAGCTAGGCTATCACAAAACTAGACTGTCTATTTTAAAAAAAATAAAAAAGAATCAGGACACTCAAAATCCAGAGCATGATAAATGCCCAGTTTGCTCAAACAAACTCAATCCATCGACTGAAAATATTTATGCATACCATCAAGAAATCAACGATACCTCATCTCAACTTGAAACAACAAATAAAATAATTCAGGGACTTCAAGCAGACATTGACTCTCTTACAAGGAAAATAAGTACGATACAGATCAAGATTGAAGAACGCTACAAGGTTATACAAGAAAATAATCTTCAAGATATTAGCTTTAAAACATGGATAACCAATAAATCTAATCTTGAAATATTAAGAAATCTTGATGCAAAAAAAACAAAGATAGAGGAGAGATTTAAACTTGTTGATTCTGATTTAAAAAAATACAAAACTGACGCAGATGTCCAAAATTTGAGAAATCTGCAAGATTTAGAATTTTCAAAAGTCTTTAAAGAGTTGTTAAAACAGCTTAAAATTGAAAATAGCTTTATGCTTAGTGATTCCAATAAGTATACTTCTCTTTATGATGCATCCGACTTTCCACTACAGGGGGTCGAGAGACACAAAACAATCTTGGCGCATGTATTTGCTTTTAATAAAATCATTGCAAAAAGTAAAAAAATACATAGATTCCCACTTATGTTAGATGCAATCTTCAAAGAAGACATAGAGGAAAGCAATAAAAATATAATTTTAGAATTTCTAGAAAAAAATATGCCGCCAGACACTCAGACATTTATTTCTGTTGCGGAATCAAAGGGCAATGAATGGGTGTCCAGTAGATTAGGCTATGGGAATTTAATAAATATTGGGGAAAGTACGGAAGAACGAGCTTTTTTGGTTGCAAATGATTTAAAAAAAATTGAAAATATTTTGTCTAGCACAAATGAAATTATTGACGCAATTTAAATTAACACATAAATAACTATGAGTTTTCCAAATATGGATGCCTAAGCAATGCAATAACGCATTATAATATACAAACAAAAGGGTAATAAAAATGAGCAAAAATCTAATCTCAAAAGAAAGCCTAAAAAAAGTCATAGCAACGACTCAAAACATAGAGGGCTACAAAGAAGCTAGTAGCGAAGTAGTTGCAAAAGTCAAAGAACTAAAGGCTAAGTATGGCATTAAAGTATCAGCTAAAAGATAGCTCTTTTTATATTGATGGGAGCGATGTTCCAAAAAACAAGCTAGGCATTACGGAGAGCCTCGAAATACATGAGCTTGAAAGGGAGCTTTTGGAAGATGCCTATGAAGTTTTTTATGATGAGCTTGACGAAAATACCATTTTTGACGAAGAATATTTTAAAGAGCTACACAGAAGGACGTTTGATTCTCTTTATGATTGGGCTGGCGAATATAGAGATTTTAATATGGCAAAGGGCGAAAGTAGATTTTGCCAAGGCGCTTTCGTGAATACCTCATCAAAAAAGATATTTGATGAGGTAAAAAATGACGGCTACCTACAAAACTGCGAGCAAACACCCAAAGCTGAATTTGCTAAAAAACTTGCGTACTACAAATGTGAGCTTATTGCACTGCACCCATTTTGTGAATTGAATGGTCGGATTACAAGGATGTTTTTTGACATGATAGCCGTCTTTAATGGCTACGCTTACATAGACTACTCCACCGTAACTCCCACAGAATACATAGAAGCATCTATTGAGTGTGTTCAGTTGGCAAATTGCGGCAAAATGGAAAAAATAATTTTTGATGGGCTTATGAAGTAAAAACCCTCCGCAAGCCCGAAGGCTTCGGAGGGCAAAACAAGGAGTGATGAAGTCGGAAAATTATCTTACTAGGTCGAAGAAGTAGTCTGTTTTTGCAGTCTGTTTTGTTTCGTCGTCTAGTTTGTCTAGGACTTTGTTTACTATCCAAGATAGTAGGTTGATACCACCCTCGTATCCGTGGATAGAGTATCTGTGCATGTGGTGTCTGTCGAAAATTGGGAAGCCTATTCTAATAAGCGGAGTTCCCGTATCTCTTTCTAGTTCTTTACCGTAGCTGTTGCCGATCATAAAATCAACTGGCTCAGTAAATAGGAAGCTTCTCATGTGCCATAGGTCTTTTCCAGCCCATACATGGCAAGCGTCTTTTGCAGGACAAGTGTCAAGAAGAGCTCTCATCTCTGCTTCCCAACCGTCCGGTGCATTGTGGCAAAGAACGTGAGTCGGCTCTGCGCCCATCTCTATAAGGAAAGATACCATACCAAGGAGGAAGTCTGGATCTCCCCAGATAGCGAATTTTTTGTCGTGCATATATGGGTAGCTGTCTTGCATAGCGTCAACAAGTCTACCTCTAGCCACTGTAAGTTCAGCCGGAACTGCCTTACCTGTCAATTTTGAAAGACCCATTACAAATTCGTCAGTCCCTTTAAGACCGATTGGATTGCTAACGTGTGTCTCTTGTTTGTACTTGTTTTTCAAAGTTTTCATTATTTTTTTAGAAGCATATTTTTGAAGGCTTATAGTGCCTTTTGAATTTATGCTGTCTTTTAGGTCGGCAACAGTTGTGCCGCCCGCAAACATTTGGTAGTTACCCGCAGGCATATCCCATTGCTCGCTCACATCGCCAAGAGTAACAATCGGGCCAAACATTTCAGCCATTTTTTTGACTTCTCTGATGCTCCCGATATAAGTTTCAAATCCAGGCAGAAGGTTGATTCTATCTGTTTTTTCTCCAGCTACACCCATTTGTGTAATCATAGAGAACATCATGTTTTCGTAGCCTGTGATATGCGAACCAACAAAGCTTGGTGTGTGTGCATAAGGCACTGCGAAATCTTCAGGTATAGCACCCGCTTCTCTTGCATTTCCGATGAAAGCTTGAAGGTCATCACCGATAACTTCTGCCATACAAGTAGTTGATACGGCTATCATTTCAGGTTTGTACATTTCTAGGCAGTTTTGAAGACCGTCTACCATATTTTTAAGACCGCCGAAAACCGCAGCATCTTCTGTCATGGAGTCCGATACTACAGGAGTCGGCTCTTTGAAATGCCTAGTAAAATATGTTCTAAAGTACGCAGTACAACCGTGTGAACCATGCACATAAGGCATAGTGTTGGCAAAGCCAAGAGCGGCATACACGGCGCCTAGGGGCTGACAAGCTTTTGCCGGGTTGATTGTGATACCCTCTCTGGCAAGGTTTTTTTCTCTATAGTCCCAAGATTTTGTCCAGTCGGATACTTCTGATATTTTGTCGCATGAAGGCATACCTTCAAACTCTTTTTTACCTTTTAGAACTTCTTGATATTCAGGTTTTTGAAACAGTTTTTGACCGTTTACGATTTGATTAAGATCTTGCATTTTATTGTCCTTTTGGCTAAAGCTTCTGTACTTTGCCCAAATTTAAAGGGTAAGCGAAAAAAGAGAGACTGATTAAGCCTCTACACTATCCCATGGCGCTTTTGCAGCGCTCCAAACAGGTGAGTTAACCGCCATGTCGATATCTTTTGCAAATATTGCGAAAGCATCGAAACCGTGATAAGGACCACTGTAATCCCAAGAGTGCATTTGTCTAAACGGAAGACCCATTTTTTGGAAGACATATTTCTCTTTAACGCCTGAAGCTACTAGGTCAGGTTTTAGTTTTTTAACAAACGCTTCAAGCTCATACTCGTTAACATCATCATAGATAAGTGTCGTATTGCTTACTTCGTGTTTTGTTCTCTCATAGTCGTCATCATGAGCAAACTCATAACCGGTTCCTATTACTTCCATACCAAGGTCCTCATAAGCGCCGATAACATGTCTTGGTCTAAGACCGCCAACATATAGCATTACTTTTTTGCCCTCTAGTCTCGGTTTGTACTTAGCGATAACGCCTTCGCACATTGGCTTGTACTTCTCGATAACTTTCTCAGTATTAGCTTTGATAGTGTCATCAAAATGAGAAGCTATTTTTCTAAGTGACTCAACAGTTTTGCTCCAACCGAAGAAGTTATACTCTTCCCAAGGAATACCAAACTCTTTTTCCATGTGTCTTGTGATGTAATTCACAGATCTATAGCAGTGAAGCAGGTTTAGCTTAGCTTTTGGAGCAAGAGCTACCTCTTTTAGTGTCGCATCGCCTGTGTATTGACTGATAACTCTAAGACCCATCTCTTCAAGAAGGATTCTAGAAGACCAAGCATCGCCGCCGATGTTGTAGTCGCCAAGGATTGAAACATCATAAGGAGTTGACTCAAAACCTGCTTGGTATTTACCCATTACTTCATCGTTTAGCACATGATCTCTTATCATGTCGTTTGCGATGTGGTGACCTAGGGATTGAGAAACACCTCTAAAACCTTCGCAACTTACAGGGATAACAGATTTAGATATTTCTGCTTGAGCTTTTTTGGCGCTAGCATTGATGTCGTCACCGATAAGACCGATTGGGCACTCAGACTGGATAGATATGCCTTCCACTAACGGGAAAAGTGCGTTTATTTCAGTGATTGCTTTGCCTAGTTTTTTATCGCCGCCGAAAACGATGTCGTTTTCTTGGAAATCTGTCGTAAAGTTCATAGTAACGAAAGTATCTATTCCGGTTGTACCGATGTAATAGTTTCTTCTACCGCTTCTTGAGTATTGACCACAGCCTACAGGACCGTGAGATATGTGAACCATATTTTTGATTGGACCCCATACAACACCCCTAGAGCCGGCATAAGCACAACCTCTTTGGCTCATTACACCCGGTACAGTTTTTTTGTTTGACTGAACACCGGCACATGTTTTTGTTTCATCGCTAGGAGCGCCAACACCTAGATGTTTTGCTCTATTTTTGGCAGTTTTCTCAGGTAAGCTCTTTAGAACTTCTTCGATTGCGCCCTTCATTTCGGTTACAAGATTTTCCGGTCCCATGACGACCCTCCTCTTAATTCAATATTACGCCGCACGAACAAAGTCCGCACCGGCTACGCTAGGCGCTATGCTACTGAAGCTAGTCACTTCGCGCCAGATTTTTTAATTATTTGTAAGACACTTCTACAGTAATTTGATCTCTTGATTTGTCGAAGAAATCAGCTATTTCAACAGACTCAGCATCTTTTTCTTGGCTTTTAACAAGAGCAGCTATTTGATATTTGTTTGTAAAAGTCAAATATTTTGCTTCTTTAGCATCGTTTTCAACTTCAAAGTATTGAACAAGAGCTTTTCCAAGAACTGTTCCTGTGTTTGCTAGCGTTTTGTATTCAGTGTTACCTGCATATATTTTTACGCTCGCAACTTTTGACATAGAAGCGCTTACTGCCTCTTCCAATTTTGCTAGAACTTTATCATCTGATATTTTGTTTCCTTCAGATGCAGGAAAATGAAATCCAAGTACAAACATCTTTATCTCCTTATGTATTTTTTTAAAATGCCAATTAAGCGTTAGCTTTTTTACCTATGTTAGCTTCGTCAGCCGCTTCTTCGATACCGAATTCCATTAGTAGAGACTCAAGGTCATCCATCGCAAGAGGAGTAGGTATTACTTTTAGGTCGTTAGCTATGATTTTTCTAGCCAATTCTTTGTACTCTCTAGCTTGGTTAGAAGTCTCAGCGTACTCAACAACTGTCATTCTTCTAAGCTCAGCGTGTTGAACGATGTTGTTTCTAGGTACGAAGTGAATCATTTGAGTACCAAGAGCTTCAGCAAGAGCAACAGCAAGGTCATACTCTTTATCTGTCATACGAGCATTACAGATAAGACCGGCAAGTCTAACACCACCAGTGTTTGCGTATTTCAAAATACCTTTAGAGATATTGTTTGCAGCAAACATAGCCATCATTTCGCCTGACATAACGATGTATATCTCTTGAGCTTTACCTTCACGGATTGGCATAGCAAATCCACCGCAAACAACATCCCCAAGAACATCGTAAGATACGAAGTCAAGATCATCAGAGTATGCGCCGTTTTCTTCTAGGAAGTTAATAGCGGTAATAACACCTCTACCTGCACAACCAACGCCTGGCTCTGGGCCGCCTGATTCTGTACACTTGATCCAACCGCCGGTGTTTTGCTCATCTTCAGTATTGAATATACCAGCACCTGATTTACATACATCATCAAGCTCAAGGTCTTCGACAGTACCAGCTTGCGCAGCCATTTCCATAATAGTAGTTTGTGATTTCTCATGCAAGATAAGTCTTGTAGAGTCAGCCTTCGGGTCACATCCTACGATTAGGATTTTTTTACCAAAGTAGTAAGCCATAGCGGCTAGTGTGTTTTGGCTAGTAGTCGATTTGCCGATACCGCCTTTGCCGTAGAAAGCAATTTGTCTAAGTGTGCTCATTTAGTTCTCCTTGTAAAAATTACAAAAGAGGAAGTTACATTTTGCGTTCCGCAGAAAAAATATATTTTAAAAAATTTTTATATTTTTTCTAGATTATCTAAAACAATCTTCCCGCTATTTTTTCAAAGTCATATTCTAAAGCCCTAAAAAACTCGTCCAAAAATTTTCTACTTTTTCTAACTAGAGCCATCTTAAATCCTTCAAATTAAAAAGTTGTCAAATTTTAGATAAATTTATTTTTTATAAGCTAAAATATTGCAAATTGCAATCTTATGGAGAATAGCATGACAACTTTTGAGGATATAGTCGAGAGACTAAAAGACATCATCTCTGCTACCGTGGGCGCTAAGAAGGTTTTTGACAAAGATGTAGCCACCGCCCTCGGTGTTGAGCCTATCAATTTTGCAACAATGAAAAAGAGAAACAAGATTCCGTTCAAAGAGCTATCCGAGTTTTGCGCAAGGCAAAAAATATCTCTAAATTGGCTGCTCTTCGACCAAGCGCCGGAGAGTCTTATAGATATAACCAATAAATACTATCAGGTCAAATACCTACGAGATGTGAGCGCATCCGCAGGGGGTGGAGCGGATAACTACGACGAAAATGCAGAACTTCTTACAATTCCGGATAATTTTGTAAGCGCAATGGGGGGTGAGAAAAATCTGCCGAATATAGAAGCGATAAATGTTGCAGGAGATTCGATGGAGCCAACGCTGTCGGATAGGGCTATTGTGTTTATCGACACGAGTAAGACCGACATCAAAAAAGGCGGCATTTTTGCGATAGTCTCCGAGAGCGGCGTGTTTATCAAAAGGCTAAACCAACGCATAGACGGCAGCGTAGAGATAATCTCCGACAACAAGGACTATCCGGTCAATACAGCCTCTGCATCGGATTTTGTAATAATAGGCAAGGCGGTATCGTCATTTAACAGTATCTTCTAACAAAGTTGTAGTACAAAAACAAATATGTAGTAGCCGCAGAGCTTTCCAATTAAATTACAAGTTTTTGAGCCGCTTTAGGAGTTTTGCTTTTTTGTGCGTCTCAAACTGCCCAAAAAAACGATTTTGCGTTAGTAACAAATATCCATCTTTTTGGCTCAGTAGCTCAAAACCGTAGCTGTACATATCTTCAAAGTCAAGCCCAAGCTCACCAAAAAGCTCTTTTTTGACAACGGTAAATCTAATCAACCCGTTTTTGAGCGCATACAAAGCCGTCTCATCTTCATAGATACGGCTCTCAAAGTTTCTAATTAGAGTTACACCAAGCTCCGCTTCAATTATCTCTGAAGCCTTATTGGCAAACTCCTTTGCCCTCTCATCTGCGCTCGCACAAACGGCAAACTTCACATCGGCAAATAAAAACAGCGGCAAAAGTAACAAAAAAAGGGTCTTTCTCATTGCCACATTCTACAAAAAGGCAAATAAATCGCCTTTAGAATTTCTTAGAGGCGATTTCAGAGCTAATCGTAGTGGAAATTTTGAGCACGTCATCTGCCAGTTTTTTAGTCTCAACGGCTATCTTGCTATTATCTTCGGCAGCAAGCCCGATGCTTACAACCGAAGAGCTAACCGATGCAACAGCTTTGCTCTGCGTCGTCATAGACTCGCTAATATCACCGATAGATTGGACTAGCATGCTTATATTGGCGTTTATCTCGCTGAGGCTCTTTTGCGTTCTCTCCGCTAGCTTTCGCACCTCATCGGCAACGACCGCAAAGCCCCTACCGTGGTCACCAGCTCTAGCCGCCTCTATCGCCGCATTCAGCGCAAGCAGATTTGTCTGCTCGGCTATGTCGTTGATTACGCTTACTATTCCTTTGATGTTTTCGGTTTGAGATACGATATTGTCCACTTGCGAGTTGAGCCCATCTATACTTTGGCTGACAGACTCGATGGATGTGGAGCTCTCCTCAAGTTCTCTAGTCTCTTTTGCTACCCTTATACTAAGCTCGTCAACAAGTTCGTTGAGCCTTTTTGATGTTAAACCAAGATTTGAGCTATTTTCGCTAGACAATCTAAGCAAAGAGCTCATTCCTTCGCCAAGCGCATTGACGGCAACGGTAATTTTTGCATGAGGGTTTTCCAATCTAGGTGTAAAGTCCTGCTTTGAATAGCTCTCAACAATGGATAATAGCCTATTTAAATTTTTGGCAACCGTATTTTCAAGCGTCTGAGCCATATCATTCATTTTTTCGCAAAGCGCCTTGTGCGTGCTATCTTTTATATTGCACTCCATTCTAGCTAGCATATCACCGCTTTTTATTTTTTCTACAAAACGCTCTATATCCCCCAAAAACTCCTGCTTATCCTCTTCGGCCGCAACGGCGTTTGTGCTCAAAAAAGTAAACGAATTTTGCATTTTGCCAAACTCATCATCGCCATTTATCGGCTCAAGCTTCGGATAAGAGCTTTTTTTGTCAAGATAGGCAAAAAAGCTATCGAGGTTTTTGGAAAATATTTTTAGCCTACCGACAATATGTCTTGCTATCACCTGCCCAAAAAGAAGTATAACAGCTACAAAAACAGCCAAAATTACCAAATTTAGCATTCTAAACTTCGCCGCCTCAGCCTCTCTATCTGCTATTGTCGTATCCAAAAACTCTTCCGTTAGCTTAGCTGCCGCATCCAAAGTCTCATTTGGGGCTCTATCTATACCTTTTACTGCATGGTCAAGGTCTCTGTAGTTTAGCTCATTGGTTCCAAACGGATGCGTCGATAACGCCGCAAAATACGCATCGTTATTTTTTCCCCAAGCAGTTCTAAACTCGGCGATTTTTGCCTTTAATTTATCTGCGCTCTTTTTTTCGGCTATGATTTTTTCAGCTTCACTCAAATGCTTGTCTACTTTTGTTATCTGCTTTTTTAGTCCCTCAGAGTACTTGTCGTAGTTTTTTGCGTCATGCCCCCTAAGAAGCACGTTTTTCCACTCCTGCACTTCTATCTTAAACTCTGTTTGCGCAGATTTGATATTTAACAACAATTTTGTAAGTTCTTTTTCTTCCGTAGCGGTATTTTTCAAAAATCCGTCATACATAAAGATGGTAACCACTTGCAGTACGCCAAGTGCAATAATTGACAGAACCGATATGAGGCTAAGTTTTTTTGAGATGGAAAAATTTTGCAACATTATAAGCCCCGCCGTATATAAAATTTAGCTGGCATAATATGACAAAAATATGACTTACGGTTGACGGCGGACACAATAACGGGAACTCTACTGCCTAAGCACACTCTCCAAAACACTCTCAAAATCATCAAACTCGCACAATTCACTCAAATACTCTTTTAAAAATGGCTTGCTAACGCTATCAAAGTTATCATTTTCTCGTCTATTGAATATAAGCTCATGCGGGATTTGCGCATTTTGAAGAGCCTGCCTAGAGAGCAAGGCGTCATTGATACACCCAAGCCCCGTATGCGACACCAAAACAACAAAGTCGCAAAGCTCCTTGGCCAAATCTATCATAAAGTAATCGGCATTTATAGGGACAAAAAGACCGCCCGCCCCTTCCACTATTACAACGTCGTATTTTTGTTTTAGTAGTTGCAGTTTGTGTTTTATTGCGGATATGTCGATAGTTTGACCCCCGTTTGCAACATACGGAGCCGCCGGAAGGGCAAATTTGTACGGGCATATATCGTCTATTGTGAGGGTGTCGTCTTGATAGAGTTTTTTGTGTTTATCAAGGAGGGTCAAGGCGTCAACGGGCGCACCATCAACTCCCGTCTCTATCGGCTTAAACGGAGCCGCTCGCAACCCCTTTGCGGCGAGTAGCTCCATTATTTTTAATGCGGTATATGTTTTTCCTACATTTGTTCCGGTAGCAGTGACAAAAATTGTCTTAATCATGTAGGTTTTGTATAAGCCTACTGTAAATTATCATCACATTCGGATCGGTCATCAAAGATACCTTGCAATCCTCTTTTCCATCGTATTCGATATGCAGCAAAATATCTTTGATGATATTTAGTCTGGCCGTCTTTTTATCGTTTGCGTCCACTATCATCCACGGCGTGTAAGGTGTATGCGTCCTCGCAAACATCTCCTCTTTTGCTTTCGTATACTCATCAAAGTTTTTTTGCGCAAGCTCGTCTATCGGGCTTATCTTCCATCTTTTAAGAGGGTCGTCTATTCTGGCGGCAAGCCTTTTTTCCTGTGTCTCTTTTTTGATAGAGAGATAGTATTTAAAAAATACAATACCGTCATCCACGAGCATCTGTTCAAACATAGGCGCTTGTCTCATAAATCTTTGATACTGCTCTTTTGAGCAAAATCCCATTACTTTTTCAACGCCGGCTCTGTTATACCAACTTCTGTCGAACAATACAACCTCTCCTGGATTTGGAAGATGCGGCACATATCTTTGAAAATACCAGCTATTCATCTCCACATCGCTCGGTTTGCCAAGAGCCACAACTCTTGCACCCCTTGGATTAAGGTGTTGGGTAATCGTCTTAATAAGACCCCCCTTACCTGCCGCATCCCTACCTTCCAGGACTATAAGTATTCTTTTATTTTTCTCTTTAGCCCAATTTTGAAGCTTCACAAGCTCTATTTGAAGCTGGATAAGCTCATCTTCATAGACCTTCTTGTCCATTTTTTTTCGTTTTTTCTCTTCTTTTAGAGGCGTTACATCGGAAAGCTCTTTTTCTTTGTCTTTTTTACTCACAACTTACTCCTTTTTGCCCAAATTAGTAGATCTTTGTCCAATCTTCGAGAGTGTAAGATTTTAAAACTTAAATCAAGTGTATTTAAATCAGAATTACCTGACATTTCAGGAGAAACAAAAAACAGATAATAATCCACGCTATTCGAAATAGCCGCCAACATTCCGGCTCCGCCCTCTATCATTACAAAATTGTAATCTTTGATACTATCGAGGCTAGCACAAACAGATACTCTCCTATTTTCTACGGCAAAAAGTGGTATGTTCCTTTCAAAATTGTCTGATTTTGAACATATCAGTACATCTGGCGCTCTGCCATCCACTAGCCTTGCATCAAGCGTAGGTCTATCTATTCGTACCGTATTACCGCCGATAGCTAGCAGGTCTATCTTATCTCTTAGGGTGTGCACTAGCCTAAAAGAGTCATCGCAGCTTATTTTCCCGCCGCTTATTCTGCCGTTCATCGTCATCGCAAGCTTAAAAAACACAAACCCACTGCCATTCTTCCATCTAAAAAAAGGCTCGATTAACTCATTGCACGCTTCACTATCCACAAAAATAGTCTCCACACCGCACTGTTGCAATATATCACACCCGCCGGACGCTTCACTGTTTTGCTCTTTTGCTCCAACTACTACTTTGTGCGGCTTTAATATGGAGAGCAACTTTGCGCATGACGGCGTACGACCCTCGTGGGAACAAGGCTCGAGCGTCACATATATATCGCACTCACAAAAAAGCTCTATTGCGTTTTGCGTAAGAAAATTATGGATTTCATGAGATGAGTAAAGTTTTGTGAGGGTTTCTTTTTGCTCGACATTGTCAGATAAAACAAAAAATGCGGACTTGAGAGCTTCTACTTCGGCGTGCGGAAGACCCGCTTTTTTGTGGGCTTCGCATGATACGAGAGAGCCGTTTTTAACAACCGCCGCACCCACTGCCGGATTTGGATAAGTAAGCCCTTGATACTCCCACGCTTTAGCGCAGGCAAGTTCAAGAAATTCGGCGTTTATTTCCACTCAAAATAGGTTCTGGCTTTTGATATATCGCCAAATGAAACTTTGACAATCCCATCTGTGCCTTCTATCTCAAATATATCGTTGTTTACGCTTACAAGCTTGCCTCTTAGTTTGGTACTATCTTTTAGGCTCATCTTGACCGTTTCACCGACCGATTTTGCAAAATGCTCAGGAGTTCTTAGGTGTCTCTCGATACCGGGCGACCCAACTTCCAAAAAGTATTTGCCTTTTAGCGGCGGATTTGTATCGAGATACGGCGACAATACCGCATTTATGTCGGCACACACATCAAGGTCAACGCCACCATCTTTTTGGATAGAGACCCTGAAAATATGAGCGTCTTCGCCTGCTTGCACTATCTCCGTATCATATAGCGTAGCGCCGAAGCTCTCTACTATTTTTTTTATTTCGTTAATATTCATTTTTTCCCGCCAAGTATCTCTTCTAGTCTCTTCTCTTTTTGTAGCGAATCGTCAAAACAAAACGTTAGTTTTGGCATTTTTGACACCGCGTCTAGCGCCGTGCAATATCTAGATATATACGAAGAGCTTTTTTTGAGACCTGAAATTATTTTCTGTTTTTCGCTTTGCGAAAATCCGTCGTCAAGAATATAGACTGTGGCGTCTGATAAACCTCTAGCGCTCTCTACTTTTACGACGCTAAGAGAGCTTAGCGTCTCATTGCCAAGAGTTCCTATCGCTTCTCCGACAAGCTCTGTTAGAGAGGACTCCGCCCTTAAAACCCTAATGCTTTTGCTATTCGCCATTGTTAATCCGCGTTTTGCTCAAATACAGCGGCTTTTGTGATTGTCTTGAATGTCTCTATCACGTCGCCCTCTTTATACTCGTTATAACCATCTATTACGATACCGCACTCAAATCCGGCTTTTACTTCTCTCACATCGTCTTTGAAGCGTTTTAGGGAGTTTATTTTGCCCTCATGCACCACGGCGCCGTTTCGATGGATTTTTATCTCAGATCCTCTTGCTACTGTGCCGTCTGTCACCATGCAACCTGCGATTACAAGGTTTTTGCCAACTGTAAAGAGATTTCTAACTTCAGCTTTTGCCACTGATACAAGCTCTTTAATCGGAGAGAGCATATCGCCGACGACTACTTTGATGTCGTCTATAAGCTCAAATATTACAGAGTATGTTTTGATTTCTACGCCATAGTTGTCCGCTTTGTCTTTGATGACGGTATTTGGTTTTACGTTAAAGCCTATGATTAGAGTATTTTCACCCGCTTTTGCAAGCTCTACGTCGCTCTCTGTGATACCGCCGACTGCGGAGTGCACAAGGTGAACCTTAACCTCTTCGTTTCTTATCTTCTCAAGACTTGCTTTGATGGCCTCAAGACTACCTTGAACATCCGCTTTTAGAACGATATTTAGTCTTTTTAGCTTACCCTCTTTAATAAGGTGGTGCAGGTCGTCAAAAGTCGCTTTTGTTGTTTTTGAAAGCTCTCTTTG
>DIZY01000057.1 GCA_002428055.1 Helicobacteraceae bacterium UBA6016 | reverse complement strand
AGCGGCTTTGCGGCGAATACTACGCAAAAATCATGTATTTGCCCGTGTCACACCGGAGCAAAAACTACTGATAGTTACGATGCTAAAAGAGATGGGCGATACGGTAGCAGTCACAGGAGACGGCGTCAACGACGCTCCCGCTCTCAAAAAAGCGGATGTCGGAATAGCGATGGGTTCGGGAACCGATGTCGCCAAGCAAGCCGCCGCCGCAATTTTGGTTGACGATCATTTTGCGACTATCGTGAAGGCGATTGAGGAGGGGCGGGCGGTATATGAGAATATCCGCCGCTTTATAACCTATATGCTTGCGAGCAATATGCCGGAAGTGGTTCCGTACATTCTCTTTTTTTGGATGGGTGTTCCTTTGGCTCTTCCGGTTGCATTGGTGTTGGCGATAGATTTAGGAACGGATATTATGCCCGGTCTTGCACTAGGTGCGGAGTTGCCGCATAGGGGGCTGATGAATAAAAAACCGCACAGTCTAAAAGAGCCTATTTTGACCCCCGGTGTCTATTTGCGAGCATTTGGTTTTATGGGGCTCTTTACGGCTTTGTTGTCAATGGGGCTATTCTTCGCTTATCTGTATGCGCATGGCTACAGCGGCGCTACTTTGGAGTGGAATGACCCGCTCTATCTGCAGGCGACGACATTGGCTTTTGCAGCAATCGTCTTTGCCCAAATCGGCAACGGGCTTTCGTGCCGCAATGAGCTGGAGTCGACCCTGAGTATAGGTATTTTTAGCAACCGCTATTATCTAGCTAGTGTTGTTATCGAGCTTGCCATTTTGGCGCTTTTGATTGTTGTGCCGATACTATCCGATATTTTTGCTACGGCGCCTTTTGAGCCTATCTACTGGGTTGCAGTAGTCGCCATTGCGCCGATTGTCTTTTTTGTGGAGGAGGGGAGAAAGATTTTATTTGCGGCATTTCGTCGCAAAAGTACAAAGTAGCAGGACTACGCTTTGTACTCCTGCCCCGGTTTCCACTCGATGTATACGCTATCTTTTTCAGGTGAGTGAGGAGATTTGACAAATACCGATTTGAAGTTTTTGTCGCTTACATTTCGAAAATAGTGCGATTCGCCGGGGGCGCATTGCAGATAGTCTCCTGCTCTCATGACCACCAGTTTGCCAAGCACCCAGACTTCGCACTCCCCCTCAAGCGCAAAAAACGACTCCTCTTGTCTCTCGTGCGCATGACACGGATGCTCCTCCCCGGGAGTAATGACTACAACGCCAAAGTCGATATTGGGTCCTTTTGCCAAATATTTTGGACCGTGGTCGCCAAATCTGTATTCGTGTTCGTTTTCATTTGTTAAAAGCATTTAATTTCCAATTTCATTTTTGGTATTTTACAACCCTGGAGCTTTCCACATCGGTGTAGTGACGCCTACATCCAAAAGCTCTAGCATCTTTTCATACGCAACCTTCCAGTTGTGTTTGGCGTCGTCGTATATCTGCTTATTTGTGCTGTTTGGCAAAAACTCTTTGTCCCATCTGACAAGGGTTGTTGCGCCCTCTTCGATGGAGCTATATATGCCGACCCCACTTCCCGCAGCAAAAGCGGCTCCAAGGCTCGTAGCCTCTTTGACTATCGGAGTTTTGACAGGAAGTCCTGTTATATCTGAGAGTATTTGTGGCCACAAAAACCCTTTTGACGCTCCGCCCGCAAATACGATATGTGCTGGATTTGCGCCGCTAAATTTTGCGATAGCTTCCAGATTTACACCGCTGACTATCGCCGCATTTTCCTCTAAAGAGCGAAATAGCGCCGCTACCCCCATCTTTTCGGAGTCAAAAGGTAGATTGAGAAACGATGGCGCAGCGTGTATCCATTTGCCGTATTTCATAGCGTCGGAAAATATCGGTATGATGCCGTAGCTTCCGACAGGTACGCAACTTGCCAATTTTTCGAGGTGAGCGTATGCGTCGATGCCGAGTTTTGCCGCTTCGTCTCTTTCATTTTTGGCGAGAGTGTCTCGAAACCATCTCATT
This sequence comes from Helicobacteraceae bacterium UBA6016, assembly GCA_002428055.1. Classification (GTDB taxonomy): domain Bacteria; phylum Campylobacterota; class Campylobacteria; order Campylobacterales; family UBA6016; genus UBA6016. Next base: position 15,426 of record DIZY01000057.1, on the reverse strand, counting down.
ATCATTCCGGCAAAGAAGGTAATTCCCTCCGCTTGCGATAATCCTGTGACAACATGTGGATTTATGCGAAGATTCATTGAGGGGTCTACGACTCCCGCTTTGATATTTACGACCTGCTGCCAAAACGAGCCGCCGAGTACCGCGCATTCCCCCTCTTTTACTATGCCGAGTCCAGCAGAACCCATTTGCACATCGCCGCCGCCCATGACTACAGGTGTCCCGACTGCCAAGCCAGACTCGTCTGAAGCTTTTTTGCTCACTTCGCCGATGACTTTGCCCGGTTCAAAAATAGGCGGGAAAATATCGCTTTTGATTCCGACTTTTGAGGCCATCTCTTTCGCCCAGTCTCTTTTTCCTAGGTCAAATATTCCCGTAGTACCGCCGTTTGAAGGGTCACAGGCAAAGACTCCGCTAAGGCGATATAACACCCATGAGTCTATCATCGTGAGGTGTGTTACTTTTTCATACAAATGTGGACGATTGTTTTTGAGCCATGACAGTCTTGGCAGAGCGCCAAGCGCAAAAGTCTGTCCGCTTTGCGCATAAAACTCCTCTTCAACTCCTGCAAACTCCTTTTTCATGGTCGATACTTCCGCACCCGCTCTTGAGTCTACATTGGCGACCGCCCATATTTCGTTGCCGTCTTTGTCGTAAAGAACTATTCCCTCTCGCATACTTGTGGCAGTCACGGCTTTTATCTCATCCGCTTTTATTCCAGCCTCGGCAATAGCGGTTTTGATACATCTGCACACAAGCGCCCATCCGCTTTTTGCGTCAAAATTCATGGCTCCCGCAACACCATCTTCACAGCTATGCGTCCACTCCTCTTGCCCGACTCCAAGCTGATTGCCTTTTTCATCAAAAATAACCGCTCGTCCGCTTCCCGTGCCGGCGTCTATTGTTAGCAAATAACCCATTTATTACTCCGAATTTATCTCTGTTTATTATACAAAAAGGAGGTTTATTTAGGTTATGTAAAATATTGTTACAAATTTTTTGCTTTAGCTTAAAATTTAAGCTTCTTTTTTATATGAATTAGTATAGAATATCTATAGCTTCGTTTCCTATGCGTTCAAAATCTCCGTTTTGCCCATAGTGTCTCGAAGAAAACTTATATCACAAGGAATCTTCAATGGGTGAACTTAATACCCTTTATGTCGGCAATCTAAACTATAAGGCTTCTAAAGAAGACCTAGAGGCACTATTCGGCGAGTACGGCGAAGTAGCAAAAGTAAGACTTATCGAAAAAGACGGAATCAAAAAAGGTTTTGGCTTTGTTGAATTTGCTGACGCATCTGCTGCGAAAAAATCAAAAGATGAGCTAGACGCTCAAGAGTTTATGGGTAGAAGACTAAAAATAGACTTCGCACTTCCTAAAAAACCAAGAGACTAACATCTCAATAGTACGCCAAGCCAAGCAAAGCTCGCCTTTGCTACGCTGGTCGCTAAGACACTAAAGCTAGCCGCAAAAGCGGCAGATTTTACAGCAACTGCTTTTCAGCTTTTCATATCCATCAATGTTCCAAGCATCTCATCTTTGGTTTTTACAACCGTTGCATTTATGCCAAACCCTTTTTCAGTCGGAATCTGATCTGTTAGCTCTTTTGTCAAATCCGTGCCGCTCTTGCCTGTTGGATTTTCAGCGCCCTCTCTTAAGACTGCCGTCGGGTTATTTTGTTGACCCTCTTCAAGCTTTGTATCCACACTTTTAAACTTATCACTATTTACATTTGCTACATTATTTGCATTTACATCCATCCAAGTGGAATGTGCGTTCATTGACGATATGGTAGAGCCAAACATTTAAAACTCCTTTATGCGTTTTTGATGCTAAATTGTACACCTAAAATGTAATAAATTCTTTACTTTGCCACTAAAAACTGATATATTAATCGACTTATATGTTAAAAAATTTAAATACATTAAAAAAGCGAATTAATTTGAGTATAGTCGGAAAGGCCACGCTTGTCGTGATGGCCGTCGCAACGGTCTTGGTCGTTGTTTTTACCGGTCTTAAAGCGAGAGATGAATATAGGCAGCTTGATTCAAAAGTAGCCTTGCAGCAGCGGTACGCATCCTTAATATATAAAGTAATAATGAAAGATATCGGCTCCGAGCTTGAGGCAAAGGCGAATATCGTAATCGGCAACGACAAGATAAAAGAGGCGTTCGCAAAAAGAGACAGGGCGAAGCTGTATGAGCTTGCAAAACCCTTTTATGAGTCATACGGAACTCGTTTTAAGCTGATGGCGTTTATCGGTAGTGATAATATACATTTTTTGCGTATGCAAGAGCCGGGAAAGTTTGGAGATAACCTATCGGCAAAAAGATCGGTAATAGCGGAGATAAATGCGGAACATAAGCCTATATACTCTTTTGAACCGACCATCTATGGGCTAAGTTTTGTATATTTGGCGCCGGTTTTTTATGAGGGCAAATATATAGGATTTTTTCATATAGGCGCCGATGTTGCAACTTTACAAAATAGGCTTGATGACTACTTAAGCGCAAAAACTGCGATACTGTTCGATAGTGGTGCGATTCAAAAATTCGGCAAAGGCGACGATAAGCACAAAATAGGGGATTTTAGTCTTGTGACTTATAACGACCCGTTTTTCGGAAAAATTCCAAAAGACTTTAACTTCTCAAATCCATCCGTAGAGTTAGAGCACAAAACGATGAATCTGAGCGAATATAATATTACCGACCACAAAGGACGGCTTGTTGCAAAGATGCTTTTTGCGCTCAATATAAAACCGGAGATAGAGAGCGCTAGAAGCTCTATTTTTCAAGCTATTTTCTTTTCATTACCGATGCTTATAGGTATTTTTGCGGTTTTGCGCTATACATTCGGTATTTTGATGGAAAGAATAGCCAAAAACGAAGAGGACCTTAAAGAGCAACTTTATTTTGATTCAATCACAGGATTGCCGAATAGATTTTCGCTCAAAGAAGAGTTGGAAAAAATAGAAAATCCGTTTATTGTTCTTGTGAATATAGACTCGTTCAAAGAGATAAACGATTTGTACGGTTTTACTGTCGGCGATTTTGTGCTCTCGTCGCTTGCACAAAAAATCAATGAGAAGCTTCCGAAGCGACTTAATCTATACAAGCTCTCTGCCGACGAGTTCGCAATAGTCGGCGATGAGGCCGGTAAATATCAGAGCGAAGAAAAGATGGAAAGGCTTGTTGCCTCTTTTGCCAAAGAAGCGATGTATTATGAAGAAAATAAAATGCTCATATCTCTAACAGCCGGAGCTTCATTTGACGGAAAGCCGGAGCATGCGGATATGGCGCTTAAGCAGGCGAAAAAGAGACATATTCCGTATCTTGTATACGACAAAGGGCTAGATATAGCCAAGGAGTATGAAAATAATATCAAATGGACCGCAAAGCTGAGAGAGGCTATTGCCGAGGATAGGATAGTACCGTTTTATCAGCCGATAGTAGATGCAAGAAGCGGCAAGGTAGAGCGGTATGAAGCGCTTGTAAGGCTCATTGAGTCAAACGGAACAGTCGTATCGCCGTATTTCTTTTTAGAAATATCAAAAAAAGCAAAACTCTACCAATCGATTACAAAAACTGTCATAACAAAGGCGCTCAAAAAGTTTGAAAATTCAAAGCATGCCGTATCTATTAATATCTCTACAGAGGATATACTCTCCCTCGGCGTAAAAGAGTTTATTATCCAAAAACTTATAGAGGCAAAAGGCAAGACAAAGATTATTTTTGAGATTGTGGAGTCTGACGGTATAGAAAACTATGCAGATGTTTCTAGCTTTATTGCAGAGGTCAAGCGACATGGGGCACAAGTGGCTATAGATGACTTTGGTACGGGGTACTCCAATTTTGAGCACCTTTTGAGGCTCAATGTCGACTATATCAAAATAGACGGAACATTGATAAAAAATATAACGATTGATAAAAGCTCGGAAGTTATAGTTGAAACGATAGTTAGCTTTGCCAAGAAATTAGGGCTTAAGACTATAGCTGAATTTGTGCACTCCAAAGAAGTTATGGAAAAGGTGGCTGAGCTGGGTATCGACTACTCTCAAGGTTTTTATCTTTCAGAGCCAAAAGAGGAGCTTTCCGATAGGCCTTATCTGCCTTAACCCTCTTTTTGTACGCTCGCTCTGACAAGCATAGGCTTTTCGCCGCTTATAAACTCTTTCGTGATGATTATTTTTTGCAGAGTCTCATCGGATGGGGATTCAAACTCTAGCGGTAACATCATCTTTTCGATAATTCCCCTAAGCCCTCTTGCTCCTACTTTTGAGTCGTACGCCTTTTTTGCTATCTCCTCGATAGCCTCATCCGTAAAATCAAGCTCAATACCGTCAAACTCGAAAAGAGCTTTATACTGCTTGATAAGCGCATTTTTCGGCTCTTTTAGTATTTTTACCAAATCTTCTACAGACAATGGCTTTAGCTCTGCTATTACGGGAAGTCTGCCGATAAATTCCGGAATAATGCCGTATTTTATTATCTCTTTTGGCTCTATATCGTTCTCAAGAGAATCCTCGTCTTTTTTCAAAAAGCCCATCTTGGTCTCTTTTTTGACATCTTCGCCCCGTAGTCCCACAAATGCGCCGCCGCATACGAATAGCACATGCGTAGTATCGAATAGCACCGTCTCCGTCGTGGAGTTCTTGCGACTACCTTTGAGCGGCACATACACCTCTGCGCCTTCCAAGATTTTAAGGAGTCCTTGCTGTACGCCCTCTCCTGAGACATCTCTGCCGCTTATGGCGCTCTCTGATTTGCGAGCTATTTTGTCTATTTCGTCTATGTAGACAATGCCGCGTTTTGCGAGCTCCAAATCAAAATTCGCAGCGGAAAGCAGACGGGACAGTATGCTCTCGACATCTTCGCCGACATATCCGGCTTCGGTAAGCGCGGTGGCATCGGCAATAGCAAAAGGCACATTCATGATTTTGGCTAGGCTTTTGGCAAGTAGCGTCTTGCCGCTTCCTGTTGGACCTATGAGTAGGATATTGCTTTTTTCAAGTTCAACGCCTTTATGGACAGGCTTTTCGATTCGTTTGTAGTGGCTATAGAGTGCGACGGCAAGCGTCATTTTGGCTTTTTCCTGTCCGACGCAGTAGCCGTCAAGGAATTTTACGATTTCTATCGGTCTTGGCAACCCTTTTTGAAATTTCGCTTTTTCTTCCCTGAGGCTCTCTTTGTCAAGTTCCAGATGGCAGGTCTCTACGCATTCGGAGCATATTGCGACCTCTTCTACCAAAAACATCTTTTTGACATTTTGGGCGGTTTTGCCGCAAAAAGAACACGCCGCACTATTTTCCATTACAAAGCTCCTAGATTTTTTTTGATACCTCTTTTAGCATATCATCTGCTTTTTCGCATCCGTGAGTAGCTATGACTTTGATGCCCGCCTCTTCAAATACCAGTTTTGTGTTTTTACAAGCCTTGTCGACTCCCAAAATATCACAATCTTTGACTATTTCTGCCATGATTCTGTGGTCGTTTTTGTGCTCTTCGGCATCGCCTTCGTGGTGACATTTGCCGTGCGCATCTTCGCACTCATCTTCATGGTCGGCGTTGATTCTAGGGTTTGCTCTTAGTTCCACAAGCTTGAAGCTTTTAAACATCCCGCTACCGACCAGCTCATACACCGCAAAAAACGGCGTATGCCCCGCATTTTTAAATACTTTTAGACTCTCATTGTGAACAGGTACTGCTACTCTCATATATTCCTCCGTTTTTTATGCGGATTGTAGACGCAAAGACCTTTACTTCTATCTTTTGTGAATAGCATCACTTGGACATACCGATATACAGGCCATTTCGCCACCGTCGCACTCTGTACATTTGTTCTCAAGAACGAAGAATATATCCGCTCCGCTTGGGTTTTTGTCGTTGTCTACTATTGCCATATTCGGGCACTCATCGGCACAGGCCGCACAGTTGATGCACTCTTCGTTGATAAATACTGCCATGATTTTCTCCTTGATGTGTATTGCGTATTTACAAATGCATATTGGGTTCCGTCTAAATATATTGACTTATGCTTTTTGATGTACTATAATCTGTACATATTATCAAAGGAGTTAGCGATGACAGCTATTAATTTCACTACCGCAAGGGCTGAGTTTGCAAAGACGATAGAACAAGCGGTTGAAAATCACACCCCGGTACTAATCACAAGACGCAACGGGGCAAATGCGGTCATAATGTCCGAAGAGGACTTCCGCTCATATGAAGAGACAGCGTATCTTATGCAAAGCGTTAACAATGCGATTAGGCTAAATAGCGCAATAGAATCTCTGAGGGCAGGCAAAGGCATAGAAAAAGAGCTGGATATATAGGTGAAGCTCGTTTTTTCCGAGGAGGCATGGGTGGATTATTTGTATTGGCAGGAAAATGACAAAAAAACACTCAAAAGAATAAACGAACTTATAAAAGCGATAAAAAGAGAGCCGTTTGGCGGCATCGGCGACCCTGAGCCGCTAAAATTCAACTGGAGCGGGTTTTGGTCTAGGCGTATTACCCGTGAACACAGGATAATCTATGCCGTAGAGGATGATTCAATACTTATCGCACAGTGTAGGTATCATTATTAAAAAATCATCGTAAGCGATTAACGGATATTGACTCACCTATGCCATCGACTTGCATTTTATAAGAACCGCCGCTTTTATAGATGATGACCTTTGGAGAAAAAGCATAATGATAATGGTATGCGTAGCTTGATTGTTGCCATATTTGACCGTTTTGGAGTTTAAATATCTATTGCCATTCCAGCCTTCGAAGTTTCCGTCAATTCTTGTTTCTATCGTCTCGGAGGCATAATTGTTTTTGGTTGCCTTGGATGATAAACTTTTGACATTGATATTTTTGCCCTTTATGATTAATTTTGAATTGTCCGGACATATTACTACCTGCGGGTAATATTCATATAGATATTCATATGAATACTTTACCTCCCATAGTGAACCATCGGTAAGCTGAAATATCTCGCCATTGTTTCCCATGAATGGTGATGGTTTCGTTATTGACGACTCATAACAATTGGATGCAAATAATATTTGCAATGAAAATATGGTCGCAATTAAATACTTTTTCATATCTTTGCCTCAAGCTTTTTCTGCAGTTGTGTTTGTGCTTTATCAACTAAAATTGATTTTTCTCTAAGCCCGGCCGTAAGCTCAGCAAAATTAACACTGTCTTCAGATAGCATTTTTTGCAACTTAGATAAAGCATTGCTATAACTTGAGGAAAAATCCGCAATGGCGAGTTTCAGACTCTCTAGTTCGTTTGCTAAGTCTGGAAAATAAACCCTAATATTTATTGTGACTTTTGCAATCGGCAAGTCAGGCACTGGCAAATCTAATTTTTCAGTGCCAGCAATATTTTTTAAAGGCAAGTTAGCAAAATTTAATGTCGTTACATTTGCCCAGTTGAACATTTGAAATAGTAAATAATAAGTTTCTTCTATTTTTTCTAGCCGTCTCTGCTTGACCTTTGCTTTTTCATCAAGCCAATACTTGACAACTATCGGAACAATAGCTACTGAACTGCCAAATAGCGCCGAAGCAAAATCCACTAATACCAACCCTTCCTCTGCGAGTTCATCATGTTTTGCATTATCATGCTATTCATGTTGTTCATGTAGTAGTTATTTAAAGTATTTTGATTTGCCTGATTGGCTTGATTCATAGAATTTGTCACTGAGTTCAATCCATTAATAATGGCGTCCCATCCTCTTTGATTGTTGGCTTGCGCTTGTTGTCTAGCATACTCTTGTTGTCGTCTTTGCTGTTGCGCTTTGGCTTCAGCCTCTTCTTGTTGTTTTGCATAAATTGCATCAAGCTCAGACCTCTTGATTTTTATTTTTTCTTGTATTTTTGCCCATTTTTTGTCTTCATTGCAAATTTCTTTGTAGTCTCGGTTATCCATAAAATTAACCTTGACGCTATTGCGACAAATTTTGGCTTTGTATTGTTTTTTGATTAGTAGCGCTTGCTGTTGGGCGTATTCGGCTTTTTGTGCAGCCTCGTCAATCTCTTTTTTGATTAAATTTGCTTTGTCGAAATATTCTTGCGGAAGGAGAACTTCTCTCAACTCATTTCCATTTGCCATCTCTAACGCGCCATATCCACCGGATTTCCATGTCGCAAATCCATAGCCATGTGGCTTGCCGTCTTTTGTCAACAACTCAAACGTATATTTTATTTCATCATTTGGTAATTTTGTAAAGTCACTTATTCTGTAAACAAATACTGGTGTTTCTTTTTGGTAATAAATAACATCTTGAAATGGTGATGAATATTTCAATAGAGCAGGCTTGTTTGGTGTTCCCATGCTGCCAGCTCTGTAGGTTATTGAAATATCCCCTTTGCTATCAATTATATTTGTTAGCACACCATAGTCCGAGATATTGTGATCATATGAACATGTACCTTCAGCTTGAAAATTTGTAAGCCTATCCTCAATGGTGCAATAATTTTTAGCCATACCTTTTTCATATATTCCAATTTGCTCAGCATTTTTCATAGTACCGTTTTCTATTTCACGACCTAGGCCATATGCAAAACCATCCTTGCATCCACCATCCCAATAGAGTCTGTAGCTAGAATCCATAGTATGGTCATTATTTTTTTGCGTCCCAACATAAACTTTGCATGCCTCTTTTTTATTTTTTGGCTGCACCCATCTCACTATGTAATTGTCGGCATACTTGGACTTTAATTTTTCATATTCAATTAGATACTGTTTTTCATACTCTTCAATTTCTGCCATGCTTACTTTTTCAATTTGAGGCTGCTGATAATAAGTCTGTCGACCGCCGCATCCACTAAAAAGCAAGCTAGCTATAAAAACTACACCTATAAATTTAACCATATTTGCCATATTGTCTCCTCCAAAGTTTTTAGATTGAGCCGTGCAAAAAACTACAACAATCCTTGGTATATTCGTGAATAAAATCACCACCTTTGGTTTTAATTGTTATTTTTAATTGTTGATTTAGTGTGCCAAAAGCTGTTAATTCAACAACCATTTTGTCATTATCCAGAGACTTGTCGACATTGTGTAGCTCCATTGCAATATCTGCCATCAGTACATTTTCGTTGATGCCACACTTTTCACCAACCCATTTAATATTTGGCATTTTCTCTCCCTTTTACCTATAGAAAGCAATCTATAAAGAATTGTCCTAAAGATTTTATCAAGATAACCTTTTGAAAAGTTTTACCCATAGGAAGTGGTAGCGTGGCTGTAATAGAGTTGCCAAAAATTGCAAGCAATGAGGAGCTTGAGGCTTTTTCAAAAGTTGTTTCCGAGAATATCAAAAGACTTAGAGTTGCGAAAGGCATAAGCCAATTGGATATGGCTCTTTCAATAGGTCAAAAAGGCTCTGGATTTTATGCTTGCGCAGAGGCGTGTATAAATTCAAAACGATTTAATATTTTTCATCTTTACAAAATCTCTAAAGTTCTTGAAGTCGATATATGTGAATTTTTTAAACCAATAGCCGAATAAGCGACCTCTAAAACACTACTGCAAATCTCCAAAATTTCCACGGAACACCAAATGCAAATACTCCTTTCAAAGCTATTTAAAGGAGTCCGGAATGAGCTGCGGATGTTCAAGCGCTACGCCAACTATAGATGAAAAAACGATGTCGATGATAAACGACCACCCGTGCTACAGCAAAGATGCACATTATAGTTATGCGAGAATTCACTTGCCTGTTGCCCCTGCTTGCAATATACAGTGCAACTACTGCAACCGTAAATACGACTGCTCCAACGAGTCAAGACCTGGCGTTACAAGCCAAAAGCTAAAGCCGCTTGACGCTATAAAAAAAGTGCTTTTAGTGGGAAGCGAGATAAAAAATCTCTCAGTCGTAGGCATAGCGGGTCCCGGTGATGCTCTCGCCAATCCGCAAAAAACATTTGAAACCTTGGCTTTGGTGCGTGAGTATGCGCCTGATTTGAAGCTTTGTCTTTCTACAAACGGGCTTAAACTGCCGGAATTTGTAGAGCAGATAAAAGAGGCGGGCGTAGACCACATCACGGTGACTATAAATACAATAGACCCGAAAGTGGGCGCTCAGATTTATCCTTGGGTTTACTTTGAGGGCAAAAGATACAAAGGCGAAGAGGGTGCGGCGCTACTGCTCAGTAAACAGCTTGAAGGTATCAAGAAATGCGTGGAAGCGGGCATTCTTATCAAGGCAAACTCCGTACTGATTCCGGGTGTGAACGAAGAAGGGTTGCCTGAAGTCTCTAAAAAGCTAAAAGAGATGGGCGTATTTCTTCACAATATCATGCCGCTTCTCTCCGAGCCGGAATTTGGCACATATTATGGAATCAACGGCGTACCGTCAGCCACAGACGAGCAACTAGCAAAAGCCCAAGAAGCGTGCGGTATGGATATGAGCCTGATGACTCACTGTAAGCAGTGCAGAGCCGATGCTATAGGCATACTCGGCGAAGATAGAAGCTCAGAATTTACCCCTGAGAGCTTTGGAGATAAGAGCGTTGATGAGCTTGTCGCACTATACGACATCGAAGGGCGCAAAAAAGCGAAAGACAAAATAGAGAGCTTCAGAGAGATAATGAAAGAGGCGAATGAAAGGGCGGAGGCTGAGAAAAAAATGCTCTCTTCAAACGGCGAGACCGTGTGTATTGCCGTCACTTCCAGCGATTTTGCGACAGTAAACGAGCATTTCGGTACGGTAAAAGAGTTTCTAATCTACGAAGCGGGCGATATGGGCTTTAGATTTTTGACCAAACGCTCTGTTGAAAACGGCTACTGTGCGGGACCCGACTCTTGTGAAAATCCTATGGATGACATCAAGGCGGCATTGCATGATGTAAAACTGCTTCTAACGGCAAAAATCGGCGGTTGTCCACAAGATACGCTAAAAGAGATGGGTGTGGTGAGTATAGAAAAATACGCCAAACTGGCAATAGCCGAGGCGTTAATGTCTGCCGCAAAAGAGTATTTCGGACATGAATCCGAAGAAGGGTAATAGAGGGAGGCCGATATGAGCCGAATTTTAATTAACGACACTACGCTAAGAGATGGCGAACAAGCGCCGTATGTGGCTTTTAGCCTCAAAGAAAAGCTAGAAATTGCAAAACTCTTAGTAGGGTCCGGTGCGGATGAGCTAGAAATTGGGATACCTGCTATGGGGGTAAAAGAGCGTGAAGCGATCAAAGAGATACTCGCTCTTGACCTTGGTGTGCGCCAGATGGGGTGGTGCAGGGCGATGATGGACGATATGGAGTATGCCCTCTCTTGCGGACTAAAAGCCGTTGACCTCTCCGTGCCTACGAGTGGGATTTTGATGGGTGTCAAAAATCTTTCAAAAGAGAAGATATTCGCAAATCTAGAAAATTCGGTCGGTTTAGCAAAAAAAGAGGGGCTTTTTGTCTGTATAGGCGCAGAAGATGCGAGCCGTGCGGACGAGGCGTATCTAAAAGAGCTTATTGCTTTTGTGGCGTCTCTTGGTGCGGATAGATTTCGCTTTTGTGACACGGTCGGTATCCTTACTCCGACACAAACTTACAAAATTGTAAGCTCCATTTCAAAATGCGGTATGCCCATAGAGATGCACACCCACAACGACTTTGGCATGGCTACGGCAAATGCGATAGCGGGCGTAGAGGCGGGAGCTTTATCTATCAACACAACGACACTTGGTATCGGCGAGAGAGCGGGGAATGCGAGCTTTGAGCAGATAGTGATGAGCCTAATCTACCAAATAGGCGAAAAAAGAGATATGGACATCGTATCGCTGAAAGCATTGACGGCAAAAGTCGCAAAAGCGAGCGGCATAGCCATAGCGGTAAACGCTCCCGTGATAGGCAAAAGGCTTTTTGCACATGAGAGCGGTATACACGCAAGCGGCGTACTCAAAAATTCGGCATCTTACGAGCCGTTTTCGCCGGACATCGTCGGCGGCAAAAGAGCGTATCCGATAGGTAAGCACACGGGCAGGGACTCAATCAAACATAGGCTTGAGAGTGTAGGCGTGGATGCCAAAAAAGAGGAGCTAGGGGCTGTGCTTGACGAGGTACGCTTGATTGCGGAGAGGGACAAAAAAACTCTGAGCGCAAAAGAGCTAAAAGCGATATTTGAGAAGGCTGCAAGTTGTGCGTAAAAATCGTATGGTTTCGGCGTGATTTTATAGCACCTTTTGTCACTAGGGCGCTTGATGAAGGGTGGCTCATTGACGAATTTGAGCTGCAAAAAACAATAGAGAGGTTTCCGACCGCCTCTTTTGCGCTTTTGGTGGAGGGCAAGCTTGCGGGGGGCATCACGACATACGCACACGAAAAGTCGGCTTGGATAGGCAACTTTCTGGTATTTGGTGAACACCGCAAAAAAGGGTACGGCAAGCGACTCTTTGAAACGGCGCTCAAAGCAGTAAACGGCGTAAATCCTATCTATCTCAATGCAAACCCACTTCTAAAAAAGTTTTATAAAAGCTGCGGATTTAAGGAGTGCATCGAGGTCATACGGCTAAAAAGCAAAAAAGAGCTATTGAGTCGAAACTTTAGCGGGTTTGGCGAAACGGAGCAAAAGAGCTTGCCGCAAATCGGGCTAAAGCTCGACGCAGAGTTTTTTAAAGAGGATAGACGCGCGCTTTTGTCGGAGGATTTTGCCTCCAAAAGCTCCATATATTTTGCCACCGCAAACGGATTTTTGCACTCTCGCATGGTTGGCGGAGCTGCATTTGTAGGACCTTTTGAAGTACGAAGCGGCGCATATCTAGATGCAGAGCGGATGTTTCGTGAGTTTTTGCATTTTCGCGGCATGAAAGAGATATATATTGACGCTCCAAAAATCGATGAGATACTTTCGTTTTTTATCGGCTACGGCTTTGAAGAGGTAGGCAGAGCCATCCAGATGGCAAAAGGCGAAGACCTGAAAATAGAGTATGAAAATATCTACTCATTTGCGAGCGCAGGCTCATTAGGTTAAATTTAAAACAAGGAGATACAAATGGAAGACCCAAAAAAAGAGCTAGCTACAATGAAGAGAAAGGCGAGCGAGATAGCCTCAAAAATCCACGATATAGTCGAGGATACACTCTGGAGCGAATATAGAGACCTTCGCCCGTTAACAGAGCAAATTATTAAAGCAATAGATGAGTACCATGAGTTTAAAAAAGCAAATAATCTATAAAGGATAAGTCGTGAAAGGTTGGGATGAGGAGCTATCCAAAACTGTTCTTTGCGAATGCAGCGGTAAGACGATAGGCGAAGCCATCTCAGTCTTCCAAGGCACCGACCTACCATACAAAAAAGCAAAAAAACTTGTCACCGAGTGCGACAAAACCTGCTGTCGCCAACCTCTGCAAAAACTCTTTGATATGACATACTTCGGAGAGTTTGATATGCCCGAAATCGTCCGCCTCATCGAGATACGAAACAATCGCTTGAAGCAGCTATTTGAGGATATTACGAATTAGATTATTTTCCAAAAAACAAACTTGGCAAAGCTATATCAAACTCTTTGCGTTTGTACTCTTTTGGCAGTACCACGAGAGCAAACCCGCCGCTGGCAAACTCCCACATGGCATAGAAGTCTCTTTTTGACGCTATGTAGTCTCCGCTACTCGGGTCATATACGCTCACAAAATCCCCGTTGTGGTTTATAGCTACCACAAAATGTGGAAATTCAGCCTCCCTTACCACAAGCACAAGCAACGGAATTTTTGTTTTTTCAAAAACATCTCTTGAAATTCTATATCCCTGCGCCTCATACCCAAAAGCTTTTGATATTTTGACAAGTTCGGCAAAGCTTAGCATATCGGTTTCGTTTGTATCTCTGCCGTGCAACTTTAGCAGTGTGGCAAGAGCCGCCGCACCACATGACTCTTCGTACGCCTGCTTTATCGTCTGTTTTGTTTTTAGCTTTGAGAGCGGATTTACTGCAAATATATTTTGCTCCTCCTGCGCAAACGCAAAGCCAACGCACAAGAGAAAGAAAATTAAAACTTTTGCCAAAGCGATAGAGAAAATATGGAGTCAGGCGCATCGGACGAGCCGCCTGCGGAGCCGGATATAGACAGAGATGATTTAGGCGTCAACACATATGTAGCACCGAGGCTCATCGTGGGGATAGACTTTGAGTTTGATACTTTTGCGCCGTCCGTTTTGCTCTCCATTTGATAACGCTGGTCGAGCCCTATATCGAGAGAGACTTTCGGGCTTAGAATTATTGAGAGATCTAGTCCAAAAAAGATTTGATTTCCGTCTTCTATATCATGTCCGCCTATAGTGTTTTTGGCGTTTATCACGGTCCCGAGTGAAAATGTGGATACCACCGGGTCGGAGTAGTTTTTGAGAGAGCCCTTGATAAGAAACGATTTTGCAGAAACATTTTTTGTCTCTTCCAAATACCTCTTTTTTTGATACGCCGACATCTGTGCAGTTAGCTGAGGCTTGAAATCGCCAATTGAGTCAAAAGAGTATATGCCGCCTAGCCACAACGAGTCAAAGCCCGTAATATCGTCATGCTTGTAGCCGCTAAAGTCTACATATTCTCTTCTGTTTGAGCTACCGCTACCGCTTGCCAAAAAGTCAAAGTTTTTGCTAAGCCCGTACAAAAAAGCTTGGTTCAGTACGACGCTTTTTGTGTCCATCCATACTCTGCCCTCGTTTTGGGTCATAAGCTCAGGATAAATAGCGTATGTATTTGAACTACCGCTACTTACGAAGCTAAGAGTGGTGATACTCCTAAGTCCATTTTGGCTTTTAAAAAGCGAGTCTATGGTCACAGGGTCGGAGGCAAAAAGTGTGGAGGCAAGCAACAACGGCAAATATACTGTTTTTTTCAAATTGATTATCCCCTCACATCTATAAACTGAGTATTTTCTATCTTTGTTTTTAGCTCTTCTTTTACGCTACTCAAATCATCTTTTGATTCAAGTTGTTTTTTGATAGCTTTTAGCTCTGCTCCGAGAGCCTCTTTTTCTTCTGTGCTTAGTACATTCTCATTGCCGTTTGCGGCTCTTAGTTTTTGGAGGGCTTTTTGGGCTTCTTTGTTTACTGATTTTTCGAGAAGTAGCTCTAGTGTTTTGGCTATTTTATCGGCAAATGGGTTGTCGGCAGGGTCTATGTTGCCTAGATGTTTTTTTGCATTATCTATCAATAAATTCCTATATTCACCAAAACTATCAAGATGTTCCATATAGCTATGTTGTCCATCTTGATTTTTGTCGGCACTCATTGTAAAATCAAGCATTGTTTCAATAGAGTCGGCTTCTTTTGGTTTTATTGTATGCGGAGCCGTATACATCTCGGTTACGGTTTCCGTAACACTCAATACCTCGCTACCGGCGCCTTTTGCTTCGCCGATAGCCATAAACCCGTTTCTGGTATTTTGATACTCATCCTCGCTCAGCTTTCCATCTTTGTCCGCATCGGCTTTTAGAAACTCTCT
>DIZY01000032.1:6041-7087 GCA_002428055.1 Helicobacteraceae bacterium UBA6016 | reverse complement strand
TGGAGATTGCAGCTCTCAAGGAGCAGACGGCGAAGCGATACGGAAGCGTTGTCGGTGTTTGAGAGGAAGGTGTTTTTGATGACTACACCCGCCTTACCTCCAGCTCTCAAAATCTTGATGAAGTGCTGAAGGAACAAGCTCGCCGTCTCGCCTGTCTTGATGGGGAAGTTTTGCTGTACTTCGGCTCGCTCTTTGCCGCCAAATGGCGGGTTTGCCAGTACTACATCGTAGCGGTCTCGTTCTTGAATATCCGAGATGTTTTCGGCTAGGGTGTTCGTGTGTATGATGTTTGGCGCTTCTACACCGTGAAGTATCATGTTCATCGTGCCGATGATGTAGGCTAGAGACTTCTTCTCTTTGCCGTAAAATGTCCGCTTTTGCAAAGTCTCTGCGTCAGAGGTCGTAAGGCTCTTGCTGTGGCGTAGATACTCGTACGCCTCCACGAGAAAGCCCGCACTCCCTGCCGCACCGTCATATATCTTCTCACCTATTTTTGGCGCTACGACTCTCACTATCGTCTTAATGAGTGCCCTTGGCGTGTAGTACTCGCCACCGTTGCGCCCTGCATTCCCCATGTTTTTTATCTTGTCTTCGTAAAGGTGGCTCATCTCGTGCTTTTCGGCGTGTGTACGAAAGCGTAACTGGTCAATGAGGTTGATGACTTCACGGAGATTGTAGCCGCTTTGCATACGATTTTTTAGCTCACTAAATATCTCGCCTATCTTGTACTCGATAGTGTCGGCGTGCGTCGCATCGGCTTTGAACTTCTTGAGATATGGGAAAAGCTTATGGTCTACGAACTCCTTGAGGTCATCGCCGCTAAGCGCCTTGTGGTGGTCGAGCTTCCCGCTCGCATCCTTCGGAGTCGCCCAGACGCTCCACTTGTACTCATGGGCGATGATGGGAGTGTAGCTCTTGCCGCTAAGCTCTGCCGCCATAGCTTTGTCTTTTTCTAGGTCGTCAAGGTATTTGAGAAAGAGCACCCACGAGGTCTGCTCCACATAGTCTAGCTCGCTACCGCATCCAGCGTCTTTGTGCAGTATGTC
>DIZY01000032.1:0-6017 GCA_002428055.1 Helicobacteraceae bacterium UBA6016 | reverse complement strand
TTTTTTTGTCTCTGATTTTACGACATTTTTTCTGTTTTTTGAGGTTTTGAAAGTGTGGTTGTATGTGGTGGAGGTGGCGGGAATCGAACCCGCGTCCAAAACCCTCTCCATCTCAGCTTCTACATGTGTAGTACGATTGATTTGTTAGTCTGCGCAGAGGCTCATACGCACGAAGCCAGACCCTTGCAGACAGGCTAAAGTTTCACCAAAATTACCAGCCCTGAGCTTTCTTGGCTATTCGTCGAAGTGTTATGCCCCTAAGCCCTCAGACGACGAGAGGGAAAAGCGACACGCCCGTAATTTGTGTTTACTTAGGCTGCTAGAGCAGCTGCAGGGCGGAAAGATGCATTGTTTGCATTTAATTGTTTGCGAGCTATTTTTACGGCGCACTCAAGCCGACATGCAACCAAGACTCAGATGATCCTGTCGAAGCCAAGTCACCCCCATCTAAAAGAAGAAGCGGGATTATATCGTAATATTTGTTGGAATATTTAAGATTTTAGGGGTTATCGGGGAGAGTTCGGGAGAGTTTGTCTCTAGCTGGTTTTTCCATGTATTAAACATATCGTTTGCCATAAGCATCCAGTTGATGAGTTCAGTGCTTGCCGGACCTTTTGCAGCCCTTGCCTCTTCCAGCACAGACTCTACTAGCTCCGAGGCTCTATTCATTCTATCAAGCTTCATAAAACCGCTTGCGGATTTGATATTGTGAAATATGCGAAACAGCTCGCCAACATTGCGTTCGTATGCATCCGGTTTTTCAAGGCTAAGTATCAGCCCCTCCATCTCATCGCACATCAAAGCGTAGTGCCCGATAAATTCGTCGATTATGTCATAGTCAATATCGGCTTGAAGAGTGTCTAGTATTCCCATGTCTGTATTTTATAGCGTTTTGCTTTGAGAGTGATTAAGAAGATGTGCCCCGAAAACGGGGACACGCTGATGGTGTTAATATTTTAGTCTTACATGACCGTTTGGTTGAGCGATTTTCATTTGGCAAGAAAGTCTAAGAGTTTTGCAAGGGTTTGTCGCCTCTACTATTTTTAGTACTTTTTCTTCTTTTTCAGTTTTAGGAGATAGAAATTCCATTCCCGCTACAACCTCAACCACACAAGTACCGCACTCGCCGTCTCTACATCCAAAAGGAAGTCCCGAACCTGCTTTTTCTACGATGTCTTGGATTGTTGCACCCGGTTTTACATTGATAGCTAGAAAATCGTTGAGTATTTCAACTCTTGTTGTCATTTATTTATCCTTTGTATGGTTTTACTGTCATTTCGTCTCTAACGATGCATTGACAAGCGAGTCTAACGCTAGGCGCTTTATCGCTCATTTCGAAAGCTTCGGCGTCGGCTTTTGTATATACGCCTCTTCCAATAAGAGTAGTTAGCTCTTTGCCTTGAGAATCAAGTCTTTCGCACTCAGGAGCTTTATTGCCTGTGTAAGCTATCTCAACAACACAGCTTCCACATTCACCGTCTTGACAATCACACGGGATTTTTACTCCTGCGTCTTTTGCGGCTCTAAGCAGTATTTCACCGTTAGCTATTTCAACCTCTTTATCCGTACCGAAACCTGAAAATTTTACCTTTACCATTTTTACCTCCTTTTTAAGATTGCGCCTTAGCGGCTCTGTGTTCTCGTATCCATCGTAGCTCTTCTTCTACATCGTCGGCGTAGTCGTCATCGGCGTCTTCCAACTCCTCTTCTCTGCAGCCGTATACTCTACCCTCTTCGATAAATTCGACTTCATACACACGAATGACCTGCAAGAAGTCGCCCATATCCCGAACATACCCCTCGCTTCCCGCCCTCATAAGTATGTCGCCGACTTTGGCAAACGGGAAAGTACCGTCGTTTCGTATCTCTTTTAATAGGCGTACTTTTTGCCCGAAGCCAAACTTCGGGAGTATCTCGTCCTTAGCTGAAGGAGAGCTGTACTTGTGACTGGCAGTTGCCATGGTTTACTCCGTGTTCTTCAGTTTTGCAGCTCATTTGAGTCGAGCAGGTAAAGCAAGGCGTCGGATTTTCAAAAAGCCCCCACACCTCCGCCGCAGATGGATTGTAACCGCCCTCAAAATCCTTATAGATTTTGATAAGCGCAAACTGATAGGCGTTTAGCAGCTGCTCTTCACTCAGATTTTCTACCGTTTTTGCCTTTTCTATCAGTTCGCCGAATTTTCTAAGGATATGAAATCTTTTGACATTCAGCACCCTCTCGTCAAAGTCAAGTTCAAAAAACTCAAAATAATCTTCAGCGTCTCTTAGTTTGTAAAATTCGTCAATCCGTCTCATAATAAACCCCCCTACCTAAGTGCGTCAGCGTCTCTCTCGCCGGTTCTGATTCTATACACCTCATCCACATTGTAAACAAATATCTTACCGCTGCCATGGTTGAGGTCGTGAGCGTTTTCCATGATAATGTCTATCGCCAGAGTTTTGAACTCGCAGTTTGATACCACTATCTCAAGTTTCACTTTTTTGTTCAGCTCGCTTGCGTCAACTTCTTGAGTAAGCGAAATATTTCCAAAACCTCGCGTCTCGCTTACGGTAATACCGCTAATACCGTTTTTCAAAAGGGCGTTTATGATGTCGGAGAGTCTATCTTCGTTGACTACAGCCATTACCATTTTCATTGTAAGCTCCTCTAAATTTTTATGCTATTTCTTGAGCCAGATGTACATAACAGGCTTTTGGACAAACCTTGGCGCACACTAGACATCCTATACAGTTTTCAGCGTTTACGAGTATCATGAATTTTTGCTCATCACCATCCTCATCTTCCTCGGCATCCAATGTCATAACGCTTGAAGGGCACGCTTTGTAGCATCTGCCGCACGCTATACACTTCTCTTTGTCGATACTCTCAACAAATTTTTGAACCCATTCCCCGCCGCCTTTTGTTCTTGCCATTACGAATGCCATGTGAAATCCCCCTTTGTGTTATTTTTTGTATTCGTTGTAAGTCGCAATAGCCTTGTCAAGCATCTTTTCGCCCTCTTCTACGAGCTTTTCGATAGTTGGATAGCCAAATCTATGCGCATCTTTAAAATATTTATCCACGATAACTATCTTGTCCGCTATCACTACGCCCCGACCAAAACCCTCATGGCTCATCTCGATGACCACATTTGCCATCTCCATCGTCTTTTGCTCAAAAGCGAGAGCCAAGGCCTGAAGCAGGAGCCTCATATCTTTTATCTGTTCTTGCGTAATGTCAGCTATTATCGGTATCTCTTTTAGCTGCTCTTTTGTTTTGATGTATTTCTCACCAAGTAGCTTCTCATCGCTATCTTTTTCCCAAACGCCGTATGTATCAAGCGCCCGCACCTGTTTTACCAACTCTTTTAAAAATACACTATCACTCATGCCGACAACCCCTCTTCTCTTGCTACTATTCTTTTTATCCATGGCGGAGGATTGCCATTTAACATCGCTACCAGACTATTTAGCGCCTCCTCTATCGGTATCGCTTTTTCGACTTTGATAGGGTGTATCTGCGCCTTTACCACTCTAGCCGCAGCCGTCGGTCCTATCGCCTGGCAATAGACTATCGAGCACCCTTGTATAGCGGCTATTTTGGAGTTTATTTTCTCGTCTTCAATCTCCGGCGAGTCTTCGCTTTTTACCACTTCGGTAAGAGTAAAACCATCTTTTGTGATGTCATACACCGCAAACTGTTTCGCCCATCCGAAGTGCTCATCTACACTTACCAAATCTTTTGTCGCAAATGCTACTTTCATCTTAATGTCCTTCTTTTGTATGGTGTTCTTCTATGAGATTTGCCGTTTCAAACAACAGCTGTAAGCTTCCCTCATACAAGATGTCAGTTTTTAGCGAATGTCCCAAAGCCTCAAAAATCGGAAAGCCTCTAAGAAGCAGTGACTTATGATTAGATTGTGCAATACTCTTTCCGTGCTCGTTTGTTACGATAACATCGATGTTCGTGAGCATTTTTGATACATCTTCAAGGTCGCCTGTTGTGACATTTTTGTAAGCTTCTAAACCGTTTTGTACTTTTTGTGGTAACACGATACTAACAATTTTGGCGCCTGCCTCGCTTAGCGTATCGGCTATGCTTCTCGCATTATCAGCCTCTACCGCAACAAGAAAACTATGTTTGCCGATAACAAAATGTGTATCAAGCATCGCATCTTGCAATCTTGCGCGCCATCTTTTTATCCGTTCGTTCGGCACATATCCCATCTTCAAAAGCTCTTCTACAAAATTGTCGGTATTGACAAGTCCGCCAAGAGAGTCAAAATGCAGGTGTTTTATCAGGCTGTTTTTCGCCCTCATCGCCTCACCGCAACCCGTCACGCTCATACCTATCGTAATGACAACCTCACAGTTCGCCAGAGAGACGAGATGCTCCATCTCTATCCCCCCGCTACTCATCTGCCCTTGCTTCTCGCCAAGATACCCGTCAAGCGAAGTAGATATGTCGGGAAGCGCAAACACACGCAAAAACCCCATGTCAAATAGAAACTCTTTGAGCCGCTCCACCTCAAGCGCACTCATGGAGACATTGGGCACAATGAGCGCTTTTCTAGGCTCAATCTCGCTTTTTTCTTCGACTAGTTGCTCTATCATCGCCCTTACTGTAAGGCTCCATCCACTCTCAAATCCACCTTCAAAATCAGGCGTATTGACCCAGACTATCGGCGACTCTATCTTGCTTGCAGAGCCTCTGAGGTCGTCGCCTTTTGCCTCGGTAAGCCCTGTGCTATATAGCCCGATAAGGCTAGGCGTGATTTTTTTGGTGATATTGTCCACCGCCGTACCCACGCCGTACTCGCCGCCGTCAAACACCGCCGTAATGTCATTGACCGCCGTAGTCTGAATGGCGATAGGCTCGTTAAAGTGACGGGTAAAAAATACCTTCGTAAAGCTAGCGCACCCTTGCGCTCCATGCATAAGCGGCATACACCCCTTCACACCGAGAAATGCAAGCGTTGCACCCATCGGCTGAGATAGCTTAAATGGATTTACAGAGATAGGCTTCAGCGCTACTTCGCCCACGGCGCATCCTTTGAGGCTATTTGAAATACAGGATTTTGCAGAGCATCCGCCACATCTTTTGCGAAGTTGAGAAGCCCGTCATATCCGCCATAACTTATCTTCTTCTCTTGATTCACATCCACAAACGCTATTTTGTTTTTAAGAGCCGTATAGAGACTTCGTCCGCCCGCTAGCAAAATGTGCGCTCCTCTTTCTTTGATTACCCTAGGCTGGTCAACGCCCGGCACCTTCATCAACTCACCGCTTTCGCCAAGATACTCTCTCGCCTTTTCGATGTCGTCTTCTGTGGCTTTGTTGATAGCTGTAGCCACGACTTCGATGCCAAGGTCTTGCAAAGCGGAGACAAAAGACCATGACTTGTTGCCGCCCGTATTTAGTACCGCTTTTTTACCATTAAAAAGCGCCTTATAGGGGATTAATTTTTCATCACACGCCGCTTCTTCTTCGGTTATTACCTCTAAAGCCCGTTTTGTAAGCGCCTCGTCGTTAAAGGCTTTGACTATCTCCATAATGGCGTTGGTCGTATCTCGTTTGCCGTAAAAAGAGACACTTATCCAAGGAATTCCCCATTTTTCATTCATCTTTCTGGCCATCGTAACTAGCGATTTGGCGCACACGAGCACATTTAGCTTCGCTCTATGCGCCGTCATTAGCTTCTCTATTCTGCCGTCGCCGCTAAAAGATGAGAGCACACGGATGCCTATTTTTTCGAGTATCGGCACATACTGCCACATATCGCCCGTTACATTGTATTCACCGATGAGGTTGATGTCGTATGGTGTGGTGTACTCCGGCTCTCGTCTGCCTATCACCTGTTCAAGCACCGCTTCGCCAGCCACGCGGGAGCCAAAATTTTTGCCGCCGATGAAGCCCGGAGCATGCACCGTAATCATCGGAATGCCGAGCTCTTTTTCCTTGTCTCTTGCGACAGCGTCGATGTCCTCACCAGTCATTGCGGTAACGCAGGTGGAGTAGATAAATACGGCTGAGGGCTT
>DIZY01000036.1:17289-18962 GCA_002428055.1 Helicobacteraceae bacterium UBA6016 | reverse complement strand
ATTTTTTTGATTAGCTCTTCTATCATAAAAGGCTTTAGTATGTAGTCTTTAGCGCCTGCTTTAAGTGGACTAGATACCGTATCGTTGTTGATATAGTTGACCATCAATATAATAATTGATTTTTTATACCTCTCGATAACAGGCATAAAGTTTTGTCCGCCCATCGAAGTAGAGAGCAGTACGACATCAAAGTATTCATCTTTTATCGCATCTTTTGCGCTTGCAGCAAGCTCACAGTTGTAGCCGTTTTCGACAAGCTTGTTTGCTATGCTCTGGGCGAGATATATCTCGTTTTCTACTATAAGTATCTTCAAGCGTTTTTCCAATCAAAAAATTTTAGAGTTGCAACGCTCATCACTGCGGCGCCCTCGCCTCTTCCTATAAAGCCCATTTTCTCTGCCGTTGTCGCTTTGACACATATTTGATAAGGTGAAATCTTCATTATCTTTGCCAAATTTTTCTTAATTTCGTTTTTGTATGCGAGGAGCCTAGGTTTTTCGGCTAGCACCGTCATGTCTATATTGGATATTTCAAATCCTACGCCTCGAACCAAAGCTATCACATCTTCTAGCAGTTTTGCCGAATCGACGCCCTTATAGGCAGGATCGTTATCAGGGAAAAACTCGCCTATATCGCCAAGTCCTGCCGCACCGAGGAGAGCATCGATAATCGAATGGATAAGCACATCCCCGTCAGAGTGTGCCTTAAAGCCGTACTCTTCGGTTATCGCTACTCCGCCAAGCTTGCACACGCCGCCGTCTTCAAAAGCATGAGTGTCAAACCCTATGCCGCAAAACGAATTGTTTGACGGCGGATTAAGGCATGAAAGCAGCTCCAAATCCTCTTTTACGGTGAGCTTCGTCTGTTTTTTTGAGCCATCCACAAAGCCGACCGAAAAGCCGCTATTTTTCATAGCGCCGGAATCATCCGTAAAAATAGTTTCAGCGGATAACGCTTTTAGCAAAAGCTTTTTTTTTGAAAGTTGCGGGGTCTGAATGAGAGATAATTTACTTCTATCTATATATCCACCCTCAAAAATAGCGGTATCGGATACACTTATGACAGGCGCAACGCAATCAAAATCACTTTTTGCGGCTATCACCCTTTTTACGCACTCAGCATCGACGCAACATCTAGCCACATCGGCGGTTAAGACAAACTCTCCATTCGCTACGACAAGGGCATTTTTGAGAGAGTCCTGCCTCTCTTTGCCGCCCGCTACAAAAGAATAGTCGGCGAAGTTTTGCATATACCCTAGCTCTCTTTTGTCGCCGACAATGATAATCTCTTTGAAGCTACCTATCTTCTCAAACTCTTTTGCGACAAATAACCAAAGCGGCTCATCTTTGGTTCTTAGCCACTGCTTTTTGGCGCCCATACCAAAACGGCTGGAGCTGCCCGCTGCCAAAAGGATTAGAGAGATTTCGGACAATTTCAGCCTTTTTTTGGTTTTTTGTGGTTATATTTTTTCAAAAATTATACTAAATAATGACTGTATAAATTCGTAACACTTAAGGAGCCTTCATGCTAAGAAGCGAATGGGTAAAACCTAGAGCCGCAGACACGACAAAAACACAAATGTACTACGCAAAAAAAGGAATAATCACCGAAGAGATGCGCTTCGTAGCAAATGCCGAAGAGCTTGACGCAGAGTTTGTAAGAAGCGAAATAGC
>DIZY01000036.1:0-17277 GCA_002428055.1 Helicobacteraceae bacterium UBA6016 | reverse complement strand
ATGGCGATAGGCATAGCCTCAAAATGCAAAATCAACGCCAACATAGGCGCAAGCTCACTCTCTAGTTGCGCCGACGAAGAGCTTGAAAAACTAAATGTCTGCCTAAAACACGGCGCGGACACGGTAATGGATCTCTCCACGGGCGGCAACCTCGATGAAATAAGAGAAGTACTTATCAAAAATTCAAGCGTGCCAATCGGAACGGTACCAATGTATCAAATCATCTATGAGTGCGGCAACGACATCGAAAACCTAAACATCGAAACAATGCTAAGTGTACTAGAGAGACAAGCGCAGCAGGGAGTTAGTTACTTTACGATACATGCGGGCTTTTTGTTGCAGTTTATGCCGGAGGTCGCAAAACGAAAAATGGGTATCGTCTCAAGGGGCGGCTCGCTAATAGCGGCGTGGATGATAAAAAACCACAAAGAGAACCCTTTTTATGATGCGTTTGATGCGATACTAGATATTTGTGCAAGACATGATGTATCGCTCTCTTTGGGCGACTCTTTGCGCCCTGGGTGTATCGCCGATGCATCTGACGCCGCACAGCTAAACGAGCTAAAAGTACTTGGCGATTTGACGCTTCGGGCGTGGGAAAAAGATGTACAGGTAATGATAGAAGGGCCGGGGCATGTGCCGCTCAACCAAATAGAGCGAAATATGAAGATAGAAAGAGAGTATTGCCATGATGCTCCTTTTTATATTCTAGGTCCTCTTGTCACCGACATTGCAGCGGGATACGACCATATAGCTTCCGCAATAGGTGCGGCAGTAGGCGGATGGCACGGAGCATCGATGCTTTGCTATGTAACGCCCAAAGAGCATTTGGGTCTACCGAATATGGTGGATGTAAGAGAGGGGATTATCGCTTACAAAATAGCCGCTCACGCCGCAGACATAGCAAGAGGGCGCAAAAATGCGAGGGTGCGGGACAACGCCATGAGTGACGCTAGATATGCGTTTGATTGGAATAAGCAGTTTGAGCTGGCGCTTGACCCTGAGAGAGCCAAAGAGTATCATGACGAGACGCTTCCGGCTGAAGGGTTTAAAGATGCGGAGTTTTGCTCTATGTGCGGACCGAAATTTTGCGCATACAAAGTCACACAAGAAGCGTTTAAAAATATTGCCGAATAGCGGTGCGCACAAACCGCTAAATCTTTATATTCCCCAAAAGGTCTGAAACACGACCTTTTGCTAACTCTTTTTGGAACTCACCGACAATCTTATCAAACCCCTCAAAAAAACGACTACAAAGCCCATCGTAAAAAGCTCCAAAATCATCCACCTCGGTATGGTATACACAAACATACATACTAAAAACTATATGTTTTAGCGTGCCGCCGAAGAGAAAGAAAAGAACGGCTTTTTGCGCCTCTTTGTAAGCCAAAAACCCCTCAAATATAAGCACCCTCTCATAAAACTCCGACCTGCTCTTGACTTTTTGGGCAAAAATCGCAAAAAGCTCGTTTCTAAATGCGCCAATCTCGCCCTCTATGCTCTTAAGCCCGTCTCTTTTTAGCACCTCGTCTCTTTTTTGCGAAAAGCTTGATTTTATGAGAGCTTTGGCTTTTTGCTTATCGCCGCCTCCCAGATTTGGCTTAATGCACGGCTCTATGCCGGCTATCCAGACACCGTCGGAGATATTGACGGCTTTTGTATCGGGGTGTTTTGCCGCCGCAAACTCTAGCACGCTGCGGGATAGTCCAAATAGATGGTTTGAGTAGATTTCGCTCTCTTCAAAATTTGCTTTCACACGCACCGAACCTGGTGGCAGCTCTTCGTCTTCTTTGTAGATAGAGTCTTTTGAGTGAATCGTTCTGCCTCTTTTGTATCCGACATCCATACCGCATAAAATCACGCTTTTGGAAAATGTAGTAGCCAGAGAAAAGGCGGCGTTTCCGACAAACGGAGAGGAGTCGCTCAAAAAAAACATCGGCTCGTCTAGATAACTAACCGCCGTATAATCCCTAAAAAATATAAACCTCTCAGCTTTTGACGCCTCCAAAGTCTTCGGGTCTACGACATTGGCCGCTATCATATCAATATCTTTTGCCCCTGCCTCCGCTAGTATACCGCCCAGATAGTCGGTTCTCTCTATCTCTATTTGAAAATCAGGCCTAACTCCGTTTTTTAGTAGGGTTCTTAGCGCCGTACCTGCCGAGAAAATAATCATCTTCTCTTGATTTGCCATTAACCACTCTATTTTCTCATCCAGACTTCCGCCGTTACCGACTACACATATTGGAAAGTTCAGCTTTTTTTTGACTTTTTTTAACGCTGGATATTTTAGATTTTTGAAAGAGCAGTTTTTTTGGGAATTTCTCCACCCTATCAACTCATCCTCGTAGGAGCCAAATCCGTGCAAAAGGCTCCCAGCCTCTACCCTGACGCTATTTTTGACAAGCTGCATCTGCGGCATATCGTACATAGTGAGCTCCAGCCTAGGATACAAAGAGCCGAAGCGATTGGAGCCGAAAAACTCTCTGATTTTTAGGGATGGCGGCGGCTCGCCGACGCAGAGCATCAAGTGTCTCACTCTATCAAACAGCTCTTCATAGTCTACAAAATACGCCGAAATACCAAAAAACTCCGGTAGGGGTTCGTAGATAAAAAGCGAACCGATACTCTCATATCGCTCAAGCATCGCCTCCAGCACAAAACCTCCGCCAAGCCCATACAGCACGGCAGCCGTCAAATGCGCATCCAAGGCGCCGAAGCTCTCTGCTCTCATGCCATTAGAGTATGCAAACCCAAAAATATTTCTGCTCACCTCGGCACTAAAAGCGAGCGTTGAGGAGATCATATAAAAAGGGTTTTGCTCAAAACCAACTTGCCACTTCGTATGCGAGAGAGGATTTGCCGCCATCTCCATCGATACGCTAATAGCCGTATGCCGCCCGCCCTCATCGGTCGGATAAACAAGCGTATTTGTGGAGAGATTGAGGATATTGACACCCCCATTGTCCGCCACCAGTCCAAACTGGGTCGGCCTGGTAGTCAAATAGTCGTATAGTTTTTTATCTTTTCTTTTGAAAAAGCTTTGGTTTTTTGCAAACCTGCCTTTCAAAAGCTCTTTTACCGCTACGGGCGAAGCCGCTTGCAACTCTTCTAGAAATTTCACGCACCTACCCTAAATCGTAAAGCTTTTTATGCGATATTAGCGAGAAATCAATAAACAAACTAAAGCGTATTGACGATATAGAGTATATTCTTATAAGAATCATTATTAAATCACAAAAATATCACTATTTTTGTGTATAGTAATTTTAAATTCAACACGGGAGATAGATATGAGAAGATCAGGCTTTACGCTTATCGAACTAGTTTTCGTAATCGTTATTTTGGGAATACTTGCGGCTGTTGCGGTGCCTAGACTTGCTGGGGTGCAGGATGATGCGCTTATAGCTACTGAGGATGCTGGCATTGGCGCAATAAGAAGCGGTGCAGCTGGCATAAAAGCAAAAATTGCTTTGGCAACAGGAACTAGCGTAATTGTAAAAGTCACAGATAAGGATGGCGTATCTCACGACTGCACAATAACAAAAGGCGGAACTGATGCATCAACTGGAACTACAAACGGAAATCCTCACGCTTTGAGTGCTGCATCAGGCTATGCAGCGCCAGCGCAAGCAGCAGACGGCACAGAGCAAACTTTTGCTTTAGTCTTAGATGATGCCTCAAACAGAATGAAATGGAAAACCAAGGCTGACGGCACGACTGAGGCGAATACAGAGTTTGTGGGTCCTGCATCTTCAGAATTGGCAGTAGAAGCTACTGCCACCGATAACTATAAATACGACAAGGGTGGTAGCTGGGTTTATGTGCCAGGCAGCGGAAGCATTCTCTATCGTTCAGGTACTACCTACTAATAGTGCTTAGTGTTCTTTTCCTCGTTCCCACTCTCTCGAGTGGGGACACCTACTACAAATCACAACTTTCACAAACTCCACACTTCCTTGACTTCAAAACACTCACTCTGATATAATCCAGCCTATGAGCAAAATTGACGAAATAAAAGAAGATATCGGTTGGCTAAAAGTAATCTTTGGCATATTGACCGCTGTTGACATATCGCTACTTGGGTGGTTGGCTCAAAACTATGATAGGACAGCGTTACCGCTACTGATTTTCGCTGTTGTAGTTATTGTGATGTGCACAGTCGGTATAATTTTTATCAACAAAAAAGCATACAAAAAGATAAGAGAGCTGGGGGATTTATAATGGAATGGATAGTTGTGTTTGCCGCTTTAATTGTATTTGGGGGTCTATTTTACTCTGTCTATGATTTTACAACACATTTAGAAAAGCGCTAGTTTTCTCATTCCCACTCTCCCGAGTGGGGCATCTGCCACAAATCACAATCTTCACAATCTTCACAAACTCCACACTTCCTTGACTTCAAAACAGTCACTCTGATATAATCTTTCAAAAAACAAGAGTCTTACTCTTCAAAAATCTACCTGCTTTATTATCTTGCCTTACAGACGCACATTTGATATACTTGTAGCCAGAAATAATTAGAGCTTTGGAGAGTTGAGTTGCCGACGGTACTAAGGGTGGATGGTTTTAGATTTTTCTTTTTTAGTGATGAACATTTACCGCCACATATTCATGTAGAGAAAGGCGACGGCTATATGAGAGTCGAACTAGAAACCTTTATAGTTACAAAACGGTATAAACTCTCAAAAAATGATGAAAGAAAAATAATAGCTCTCGCGCAAAAACATCAGCTAGAATTTATAGGAGCGTGGAATGAATACTTCAATCACAAGAGTTGACTTCGGTGATAAAATTTATATCTATCTAAAGAGCGGCGATATTTTAACGATACCTTATAGCTATACGAAAAAAATGCAAAATGCAAAAAAAGAGCAGCTTTTAAATTATCGTATTATTGGCGGCGGTATCGGGATACATTTTGAAGAAATAGATGAAGATATTTCACTGAATGGCATTATCACATACAAAATAACTCACGAGCTCAAGGCTTCTTGAATACCGATTGGGTACCAAGCCTCACCCCCTAACCCTTGCTTGACTTCAAAACAGTCACTCTGATATAATCTTTCAAAAAACAAGAGTCTTAAAAATGCCTATCATCTCGTATTTCTTTGGCAAAAAACTGCCCTATCATCTACAAATGTTGCGTAGCTATTTTTAATGATACTACTAGGACACAACGGAGCGGGCAAGAGCACGCTTATCAACTATCTACTCGGATTTTATCCCTCACGCTCGTCGCATCCATATCTGGCAGAGCTGACAAAAGATGCGCCAAAGATTGACCTGGATGCCGTCGGATACGCTCCTGAAGCGGCGCTTTTGGATGGCGGATTATGTGCGGCCGATTATTTTGCCCTACTTGCCGATAATAGAAACATCAAAGCTTATGACACCGTAACAGAGCTTGCCAAAGTCGGGCTGCATATAGACAAAAACCTAAAAATCAAAAAATACTCAAAGGGGATGAAACAGCGGCTCTTATTGTCGCTTTCACTATTTGGCGACCCTGAGACGGTAATACTCGACGAACCCACAAGCGGGCTAGACCCTTTCGGACGAGAGGAGATTGAGGCGTATCTGCTGGGGCTAAAAGATAGATGCGAATTTATCATCTCTACGCACTCACTGGAGTTTGCCTATAAATTCCAAAAAGAGATATGGATACTCAAAGAGGGTAAAGTGGTATACAAGGGCAAGCCGCAAAGCCTTGAAGAGCTAAAAAAGCTATTTTTTGAGAACAGACCGGAGATAAGTATATGAGGGTCGTATCGACTACAAGATTTATTCTAAAATCGCTTCTTAGCGAGCGGGCTACGGGACTTTTCTTGGTGCTTGCGGTTATATTTTTGACGCTCTCTTTGTCTCTTAGCGACATCAATATTGCCGTCAAATATAGGCTTTTAGAGGATGCGCTCAGCGCTTCGCAAAGCTTTATTATGACGCTTTCGGCTATTTTTTACGCTTTTTTGGCGATGGAAAAGGAGCGAAAGGGTGGGATTTTTGTTTTTGCCTCTTTCGGAACGAATGGGAGAACAAACTATCTACTCTCGCAGTTTGCCGCCGTATTGTCGCTCATATTGATTGTTTTTTTCGCATTTTTTGTCGTTGATTTTGCATTTTTGACTGTTTTTGCAGACGGTATGAGTATGAAGTTTTTTTATAAACTTCTTTTTGCCGCCCTCGCCTCTTCGCTTCTCGGATTTTTGACGCTCACACTCTCTAGATTTGTTTCCAATACAAACGGGGTCATCTACGCCATATTTCTCTTTTTTATCGGAAGCGGAGCGGATGAGCTCGCACTTTATGCCTCGGATAGCAAAAACTTTGTGCTAGAGAGCGTATCCTTTGCGGTCTATTTCGTCTTGCCGAACTTCTCCTTTTTTGACCCACTAGCCCTAAGCGGCGCATTCGCAAAAGAGCTATTTGTTCCCATCTATTTTGCGCTTTACTCCTGCATACTCTTTTTTGCGGCTTTTTATAGGTTTAAAAAAGAGGTTTTGAGAGTTGGTTAAGCTCGCCGTTGCGCCGATAATCGGGCTTGCGGGTATTCTTTTGCTTTTTGCTCCAAAGCCCCAATCCATCAAGCAAGAGAGCAGTTTTTTGTACGCAAACCCTATCATCTCAAAGGCGATACTCGGAAATCTCACCCCTTTTGTAGCCGATTTTGCATGGTTAGAGTCTACAAAAATAGGCGAACTTGGCAAAGGCGGGACGGCGAATGTCAACAAAGATGAGATACAGACCGCCTTTTTGACAATAGCCACGCTTGACCCCTCTTTTTATCACGCTATTAGCTACGGCGCCTCTTTTTTATCCACGGTACCGAAAGAGAAAGAAGCGGCATACCTCATAATCGACAGGGGGTTGTCGCTTCGACCAAACGACTTTCAGCTCCAATACCTCAAACTCATCACAGAAGTAACAAGCGAAAAGCCGGACAAAAAGATGATAAAAGAGCTTGCCGTGTCGGTATTTGCAAATCCTGAATTCAAAGGAGTTTTCGGGGCGATGAAGGTAGATGATTTTTTGCTCGAAATACTCGCTTTTGCCGGAGACGAAGACGCTAAAAAAGAGGAGCTAAAAAAAGAGCTGGAGTGGCTGTACAAAAATACATCAGACAAAAACAAAAAAGCTCTTATCGCCGCCAAACTAAAAGAGCTGAATTGAACTACTACGAAGTAGCCGTCACGGGTCACAATCTCACTGTTTTGACATACGAGAGTGAGCTTGAAATAGAAGAGGGTAGGGCGGTCGTCGTGGCGGTCGCTAGAAAAGAAAAAGAGGGTGTCGTCTTAAAAAAATGCGAAAAACCCACCTTCAAGACAAGCCCCATAAAAGAGCTTTTGGATAAGCGCTACTCCAAAGAACAGATGGCTCTCGCAAGATTCATCTCTTCGTACTATGTGTGCGAATTTGCCATATCTATTGCCCTTTTTGAGCCGTTTTTGCTCTCTCAAGATAGCCCGAAAATGCGCACGGTAGAGACGGATATAAAGCTCTCGGACGAACAGAGCGAATCATATAAATTTATCTCGAACGAAAGTGTCTCTCTCTTGTTTGGTGATACAGGTAGCGGCAAGACCGAAATCTATATGAAGCTGATGGAAGATACGGTCAATGCGGGCAAAAGCGTCATATTTTTGATGCCTGAAATCAGTCTGACACCCCAGATGCTAAAACGGCTAAAAATAAAGTTCGGGGATGCGGTGGGCGTATGGCACTCAAGACAGAGCAAAAAAACTAGAGCCGCAACGCTTGAAAAAATACAGGATGGCACGATAAGCATAGTGGCGGGTCCTCGTTCGGCGCTTTTTTTGCCGATGCAAAATATAGGGCTTATCGTAGTAGACGAAGAGCACGATGACTCCTACAAATCCAACCAATCGCCAAGATACAACGCCAAAGATATGGCGGTCACATACGCCAAAATATGCGGAGCAAAATGCGTACTTGGCTCAGCGACGCCCTCCTTGCCTAGCTACAAAAATTTCCCGTGTACGAGGCTAAAAAAGAGTTTTTTTGAGGGGTCAAAAGAGTTTGTTTTTGAGGCAAAAGAGACGGAGATAGACCAATTCATCGTCAAAAACATAGAGAATACGACAAAAAAAGGAGCGCAAACAATCGTCTTTTTGCCGACCCGTGCAAACTTCAAATATATGGTGTGCAAAAGTTGCGGACACGGTGTGGAGTGCCCATTTTGCTCCGTGTCGATGAGTCTGCATCTGAATGATTCGCAGATGAAATGCCACTATTGCGGATACGCTGAGCGGATAGACTACGGATGCAAAAAGTGCGGACATGGAGAGCTTGGGGTCTTTCGTATGGGAACGCAAGAGGCGCTTGAAAAGATAACACAAGCACTGCCGAACACACAGATACAAAAATTTGACAGAGACGAGATAACTACGCAGACAAAGCTGGAAGCGACGCTAAAAGAGTTTGAAAGCGGAAAAATATCGGTGCTTGTGGGTACGCAGATGCTCTCAAAAGGACATGACTATCACGCCGTAAAACTCGCCGTAGTCTTGGGGCTTGACAGCATACTCGCCCAAAACGACTTTCGGGCGAGAGAGCGGGCGTTGTCTCTGCTCATCCAAATATCTGGCAGGGCAGGGCGCAAGGAGAATGCAAGAGTCATCGTACAGACACTAAACGAAGAGTTTTTCAAAGCTTTTTTACCTGATTATGAGCTGTTTTTGAAAGATGAATTAGAGATGAGGGGAGCTCTTTATCCACCGAATATCCGTATGGCAAGACTACTTTTTTCAGCCAAAAACAGAGACAAAGCAGAGTCTGATATGCAAAGAGTCGTCAAAAAGCTAGAAACTACAGGGGTGGAGGTAGTGGGCTTCGGAGAGGCGGCAATAGGCAAAATAGCCGAAAAGTATAGATTTGATATACTTGTACGAGACCCGTCGGCAAAGAGGCTGCTAGGCGCAATATACGCCGTAGACGACAAAAGCTTCGAGGTCGATATGGATCCCCTTTCATTTTCTTAAAACTCTGGAGAAACATTTGAAAACATACATCGTAGATACTTCCGTCATACTTGACGATGCTTCCAATATCTTCGCGCTTTCACAAGATGGAAGCAACAAAGTAGTAATTCCGGAGACCGTACTAGACGAGATAGATGCCAAAAAAAGCGGTATCGGGGATATAAACTTTCAAGCAAGAGAGTTTAACCGCATCATGGATGAAGCTGTGGTGCTCGGAGAGGAAGAAGAGAGTTTAAAAAATGGAGATAGTCTTAGGGTTGTTCATGTAAAAGTAGGAGATAGCGCATTTGACCTAGTCTCCAAGAGCAGCTACAAAACAGTCGCAAACCACGATGCACCAAATATCACAAACGATAGAAAAATATTGGAAATAGGCGCTTGCTACGAAGATTCGGAAGTCGTCACAAACGATATAGCAATGAAGCTAAGAGCGCTATCGATGGGGCTAAAATCTCAGCCTTTCAAGACAAACCGCATAGACGACATCGAAAAACTGGAGTTTGTAGAGCGCATAGATATAAAGCTCGCTCAAAAAGAGTTTATCGAAAGCTCAAATCCGGAGGATTACGGGCTGGAGCTTTCACATTTTACGAATATAGAGTTTGTGGTTGAAGAGACTGGGGAACACATCCTTGCATTTTATAAGCCGACCGGTTTTCATATCATCGACGAAGACGAGATACGAAAGCTTGTAGTTAAGCCAAAAAACAAAGAGCAGTTATTTTTTCTAAATATGCTAATAGACCCAGATGTGCCTATCGTAGTATGCGCGGGCGTTACGGGAAGCGGAAAAAACCTGCTTGCGATGCAAGGAGCGGTCAAGAGCTTTCAAGAGGAGTTCTCCGATGAGGTCAAATACTGCCGAAACACGGTAACGGCGGGAGATACGGCGGCTCAACTAGGATTTTTGAAGGGCGATGAATCCACTAAGCTTGGCGTGTTTACCTACCCGCTATACGACGCCGTATCGGGCTTTATGCGTATCGAGATGGACGACAAACTCAAACGATCAAAATCAGCGGATTTTATGACCAACGAAGATTTTCTCAAAAAATATAATATCGAAGCTATCAATATCAACCAGATGAGGGGCGTAAACCTTGAGGGGTATCTCATCTTTGACGAGTGGCAAAACAGCTCTCCGGCGATAAACAAGCTAATGCTCACCCGTGTCGTAGACGGAAGTAAAGTAGTGATACTGGGCGACCTGCACCAAATAGACCATCCGCACCTCTCCAAGTACAACAATGCGCTTGCAATAATGCTCAAAAAAGCGAAAACATCGAACATGATAGCCGCCGTCAAGCTAAGCAAAGTCGTAAGGGGCAAAATCGCCGAATTTGCAGAGAACGAGCTATAAAATGACGCTACAAAAGAAAGCCACCGTAGTCGCCAGTGCGACCGCATTTTTTCTAATCGTAATCAAGCTTGTCGTCGGCATGATGACGGGAACGGTAGTCATCATCGCTTCCGCCATCGACTCCGCTCTCGACTTTCTCATCTCTCTTTTTAACTCATACGCCGTCTCCAAGTCTCAAAAACCGACGGACGCAGAGTATAACTACGGCAGAGGAAAGATAGAGGGGCTAGCTTCTATGCTTGAGGGAATTGTCATTATCGCCTCCGGTCTTTTTATCATTTATGCGGCGATACAAAAATTTATCAGCGGTGAACCGACAACACACCTCGGACTCTCCCTTGCCGTCATGGCGGTATCGGTCGCCACCACGAGCGCGCTTGTTATTTTCCTTACCTCCGTATACAAACAAACAAACAGTCTAATCATCAAATCCGATGCCCTGCACTACAAAAGCGACCTCTACACGAACATCGGTATCATAGTTTCACTGGCGCTTATATACTTTAGCGATCTGCACTTCATAGACCCGCTCGTCTCGATAGTCATAGCCGTATACATCATATATTCAGCCGCCTCAATCGTAAGAGAAGGGCTTGAGATGCTTCTTGACAAAGCGTTAGAACATGAAACGGTAGAGAGGATACAAGAGATAATCCAAGGTCACATAGACGCAAAAGAGTGCATTGTATCAGGCTATCATCAGCTAAAAACTAGAAAAAGCGGCTCCGTAAACTTCGTAGATGTGCATATAGTATTTAATGACAGGGTACTATTAAGAGATTCCCACGAGCTAGCCGACCACATCGAAGAGCGAATAATGGAGATACACCCCACAGAGTCGTGGATAATCAACATCCATCAAGACCCGTATGATGACGGGAATGTAAATATAAAAGCCGCACAAGGAACGGCGGAGCTCTAAAATTAAAAAACTTCTGATATAATTTTCGCCTCCAAGCTTCGTGGGGCGTTAGCTCAGCTGGGAGAGCGCGACGCTGGCAGCGTCGAGGTCAGCGGTTCGATCCCGCTACGCTCCACCAACCTATCATTCAAGTTAATCTCAAAAAACTCTTAAACACTTTCAAAAGCGATAGAATATCCGGTGTTGCTGTGGGTGACGATGGCTTCGGCTCCGATTTTGCCTCTGAGTCTCTTGACTAGCGTTTTGACGGCGCTATCGCTTGCTGGTTGAAACTCCCATATATACTCTTCAATGATTGTTTTACTCAAAACCAGCTTTTTGCTTTTTATAAACAAGGATAAAAGGGCGAGCTCTTTGCGTGTGAGCTCAATC
This sequence comes from Helicobacteraceae bacterium UBA6016, assembly GCA_002428055.1. Lineage (GTDB taxonomy): Bacteria > Campylobacterota > Campylobacteria > Campylobacterales > UBA6016 > UBA6016. The sequence goes on along the minus strand of DIZY01000036.1, from coordinate 5,618 downwards.
TTTTTGCGTGTGGCGGTTACAAAAACAACTCCGTCGGAAAGATCGAACGAAACGCCGCTTTTTAGGGCAAATGTTTTGGAAGAGTGACCCTCGATAAGCTCTATACTTCTTCTTAGGGTTTCAAATAGTTTATCAAGCGAGAGCGGCTTCATTATGTAGGCATCAAGATGAAGAGGTATTGCATCATGCAGATAGTTCTTCTCGGAGCATGCCGTCAGAAAAATAACAGAGACCTCTCTTCTTTCGTCTCTAATGCGCCGAATAAAGTCGAGTCCGTTAATTTTGGGCATATAGAGGTCGGTGATAATAATATCTACACTTTTACTCTCAAGAATCTCGTAAGCTTCTTGCACATTTTTTGCCGAGTATACCTCTGCAAAATACTGCTTTAAGATGGATACCAAATACCCCAAAAACTCCTCTTCATCATCAACGCACAACACAGAATAGCTACTGCAGCATGTCATAGCGCCTAAATCAGCCATAGATTCTCCTTTGAAGAGATTTTCGTTATTTGCATTGTATTACTTTTGAAGTTTTGTATCTATCTCTTCTAAAGTATTTTTATATTGTTGCACAAACAGACCACCCGCCCCAACAGCTCTAACGGCGTATTTTCTAGCCTCTTCAAGCTTGTTTTGCCTAAGAAGCGATACGGCCATATTGTTTAGCGCCACAGGGTCATCGAGTCTCAGCTCTAACACCTGCTCATAAACCACGGATGCCCTCTCAAGGTCGCCATCCGAAAAATAGATATTTGCAAGAGTAACGGCTCCTAAATATGAGAGAGGATTTTTTGCCGAGTAGCTTATCGCCGCCTCTTTAGCCGCCTCTTTAGCACCCGTATCATACATATCCAGTATCGCTCTTACTATCTCTTCTTCATCGGCAGACACAGGCAGTAACGGCGGCTTTAGCATGACAACCGCCCAGCTTCCACCCCTTTCAAAAAAAGTATCAAATTCGTCAAACGACATCCATGTCTCGCTCCCGTTTGGAGCGGAGAGAAAGATTTTTTGCTCACTCTTGTCAAACCCTGTAACCACGGAGTAGTGCCACACGGGATACACTTGAAGCCCAACATTGAACAAAACTAAGACCGGAGTGCTACTCGATATTTCACCCAAAACGGACTTGAGACTTTTTTTGATTTCATACGGGATAAGACCGTATCTTCTTGCCGTCGCTTTCATCTCGGGCTGAAGCGTGCCTTTTAGTTTTGGCGTAAAGGAGTGATTAGCCACATCTTTATACACAAAACCCACCTTCTGCTGTGAAAACATCGTCGCAAGCGCCGAGGGACCGCAGTAGTACTCATCTTGCGCATAAAGCTTGAGCGGCAATCTTTTTGAGTCCACAATACTCTTGTCGGTTGCTATAAAACCGTAGTTTTTTTGCGCACACCCTGCAAAGAGCAAAAGTGCGGCGCAAAAGAGAAGTAGCGTTTTTATCTGACGGTCTTTGTAAAGTTAAATATTTTTGTAAAGCCTAGAAGGTCGGTAATAAGCAGTACGATAAAAATAAACGCTAACACGCCCACAACAGCCCCGACATCGCCGCCCGCAGGCATTGTGTCTATTTTTTGATTGATTTGAGCTATCTCTTCATTTGAAAGAGTTGCTATTCTATCTTTGATGCTCTCCGTGCTTACGCCAAGCGCAGCAAGTTTATCCTGCACCTCTTGTTTTGCAAGAAAGTTGTTTATATTCTCAGAAGGGCTAGAGTTTATCATCGCTCTCGTGTTGACAATTTCTGCAAACATAGTAGAACTAAAAATAGATAGCGACACGATAAACGAAATAAGTAGTTTTGAAATTTTCATAATTAACTCCTAAAGTTGTATGAATAGTAGATACCCTCAAGCCTTTGGCGCCCTTTGCAAAAAGCTTGAGACCGTTTTGTCACTTATAACCTTTTTATATTATCGCCTGCCGGTTATTTTTTGGTTATTTCTATTGTGCGCCTTTTAAGAGTATTGAGCCGTCCATTGATTGGATGGGTCCAAGAGGATTTACCTGTTTTTTGTCGCCGGCTATTAGCGGTCTACCGCTAGCTAGTTTGTATACGACAATATCGTGTTTTATAACCACCAAGCCTACAAACTCCCAACCGCTCTGTTCGGTTTCTCTTTTAAAGTTGAAAACATCCAAAAAAGCGTTGCCGTATCTTCTACTATCATTTCTGACAATATTTAACTCCAGCCCGCTACAAGCATCCATACTCTCTATGCACGCCTGCACGCCTTTTGGCAGATACTCCGCTTTATCGAAAGTGGAGGTAATAAACTGCTTTTTGACATCCAAAAATGTAAGCACTTTTATATTTGGCGTTCGTCTCGGGTCAAATCCCAAGATTTTTAACTGCTCGAAAGTTGTTTGGTTTAGCACAATCTGGTCGAACGCCACCATGGCCTCATCATAGCTGTTCCACTTCGATTTTTTAATCTCGGAGTCATGCGGCAGAAGAGCCGCACATCCTGAAAATAACAAAACCGATGAGGCAATAAAAAAAATACGGAATAAAGTTTTTTTGCTCATCCGGGTCTTCCTTATTTACTTAGCCGCATCTTTTTCGGCTTGTCGTTTATCGTCTCTCTCTTTTTTTGCTTTTTTCGCATCTTTTATATCTTGCTTCGTATCTTTTGCGGCTTCTTTCGCATTATCTTTGGCCTCTTTTGCCGTATCTTTTATATCTTTGCCGGCTTTATCCCAAGTGTTTTTTATATCTTTGCCCGCTTTATCCAGATTTGGATTGTCGGCAAAAAGCCCCATAAGACCTATGGCAAGGGTGGCAATAATAACTTTTTTCATTCTAAATCTCCTAGTGTTTTTGTTTATTTGAGTTCAAGTTTTAAATCAGGGAATTGTTCTCTAAATTTGCGTTCGCTTGTCTGCTCAATATTTGTTCCCTCGACCATATCTTTGTTGCCCTGCTCTACCTCTTGGCGTCCTTTGGTCATATCTTTGTCGCCGTTTTTAATAAGAGTTTCGCCATCTTTAATTCTCTGCTCACCTGCTTTTTTTAGTTTCAAGCCTCTATCCCACTCTTTTGCGAGATCTTTTTGATCTTGACCCATCTTTTTTTCATCGGCCGCATGCATTCTCATAAAATCACCGGTTGTCGGGGCTTTATCTGCACAACCCGCAAATGCGACCATAACGACTGCCGCCGCTGTTACTATTTTTAATGTTTTCATTTATTATCCTTTTCGGTGTTTGTAGTTTTAAATTTTTCTGCGCTATCTTTGATGGCGCTACTAAACGCATGCCATGCGCTCTCTACGCCGTCTTTGAGCTTCTCCCACTTATCCTCGCCCGCGCTTTGAAGCTCCCCTAGCTTCTCTTTTGCGATGCGGTGCATATTGTCAAGCTCTTCAAGATGCTTGGTATATTTGATATATGCGTCAGCAGTATAGTTTTTTGACTCAGCCTTAAACTCTAACAATTTGGCGTGCGCCAACTCCATCTCTGCCTCTACTTTTAGCTTGTATGCTTCTTTCAAACTCATGCTTTTTCTCCTTTAGTTTTTGTTGCGGTATGTACTTCGATATGCTCTTTTTCTTTCTGGTGTGTTACCTCAAACTTTTCGGTTACATCTTTAATGGCGGCATTAAATACATTTAACGCACTCTCTACCCCCGCCTCAAGCTCTTCCCATGAATCTTTGTTGACATTTCCAAGCTCTACTAGCTTGAGCATAGTTGTGTGATGCATCTCATCAAGCTGCGCAATGGGTTGCGAATACTTAATGGTGGCATTCGTGATATGCTTATTCGCCTCAGCTTTTAGCTCAGTTAGCTTGGCAATAATAGGCTCCATCTTAGCTTCTATTTTGAGTTTATAAGCCTCTTGTGAAATCATAATGTTCACTCCTTTTTTTGAATTCAACAAAAGATTATCGTTTGGCGGTTATTTTTTGGTTATTACGGATTTATCTCAAAAATAACTAGAAAATAACCTGTAAGCAATAGTATCAATCAGCCCAAAATATATTTTTTAACGATGAAGGGGTGTGTATGTCAAATAATAAGTTAATCTTGGTAGTGGACGACGACGAGATAAGTCTGGAGATGATAGCCAGTGTGCTTTTATCCGAGGGGTATCATATAGCAACGGCGACAAGCGCTAAGGAGGCTATGGATTTTGTTGAACAAAACAGGAGTCTAATTAGCGCTATTTTGATGGATTTGGTGATGCCTGAATATAGCGGTGTGGTCGCCATAAAAAGTATCAAAGAGCAGAGGATGAGCAGGCTCATACCGATAATGGCTCTTACAAGCTCCAGCGATAGAGAGTCTGTAATAAGCGCTATTGAGGCGGGGGCAGATGACTATCTAACAAAACCGTTTAACCCGGCAGACCTGCTTAGCAGAGTCTATGTGCTTTGCAAAATATCCGACTTCGTAAAGCGGTGGGACGCCTTCGCTAGATAAAAAGGAAGAAGCTAATGACAAATTCAAATGATTTAAAAGAACGAGCTACTATTTTGGTAATTGACGACACATCGGATAACCTCTTGCTAATGTCGGAACTCTTAAAAGACAGATACACCGTAAAGGTCGCCAATAGCGGCGAAAAAGCTCTCAAATATCTACACGGCGAAACTGTACCGGATCTGATACTGCTTGATATTATGATGCCGGGACTCTCCGGATATGATGTAATAAAAAAGCTCAAATCAAGCGACAAAACCCGTGACATTCCGGTCATCTTTCTGACCGCCATGAGCACTAGCGGTGATGAGGAAAAAGGTCTTGAGATGGGAGCGGCGGATTACATAACAAAACCGATATGCCCCGCAATAGTACTGGCAAGAGTCAAGACACAGCTTGAAAACAAAGGTGCGGCAGATTTTTTGAGAGACCAAAACGAGTATTTGGAGACGGAGGTAGCTAAACGCACTAGCGAAATAAGCGCAATTCAAGATGTGACTATATTGGTGATGGCCTCTCTAGCGGAGACTCGCGACCTCGATACGGGCAATCACATCAGGCGCACACAGCACTATGTCAGAGCGCTCGCCGAAAAACTCAAAAACCATCATAGGTTTAGCGACTTTTTGAGCGAAAAGATGATTGAGACGCTATTCAAATCGGCGCCACTGCACGACATAGGCAAAGTCGGTATCCCAGACTCTATTCTTTTGAAGCCCGGGCGGTTTGTTCCAGAAGAGTTTGAAATTATGAAGACTCACACCACGCTCGGCAGAGAGGCTATTATCCATGCGGAAAAAGAGCTTGGCATGGAGGTCGAATTTCTCAAAATCGCAAAAGAGATAGCCTACTACCATCAGGAAAAATGGGACGGAAGTGGTTATCCGACCGGCAAAAGCGGTGATGATATTCCCATATCGGCTAGACTAATGGCGGTCGCCGATGTATATGACGCACTTATTAGTCGCAGGGTATATAAAGAAGGTATGCCGCACGAAAAAGCGGTCTCTATCATTGTGGATGGCAAAGGCGTGCATTTTGATGCGGACATTGTAGACGCCTTTTTACAAATACAAGACGAATTTCAAGCTATCGCATCTCGTTTTGTCGATAGCGACAGAGATATGTACGAAAAAGCTCAGCTACTGGCACGATTAGATAGTGCCGATAAGGCAAAATAAGATGC
>DIZY01000027.1 GCA_002428055.1 Helicobacteraceae bacterium UBA6016 | reverse complement strand
TTAAGTAAGCGCCATTCGCGCCTAGTACCTTTTTTTCTTCATCAACCACGCAAAACACCCCCAAACCAACATCACCCCTCCGACTTCTTACCAAAAAACAATCTCCCTAGTTTTACAAATGGGCAAAGGATACCCACAGCCAATTTGTATTGCCATTTCTGCTCTAGCAGCATTATAGCTTCTATTTTTTGCTTTTCCAGCAATTCATCCTGCAATCTTCTTTTCTCTTCCTCTTGCGCTTCAAACCTAGTATAATCAAAGTAAGCTCGATATACCTCTTTGCCGTCTCTTTCGATAACGACGCCAATATTGTCTCTATGCGAGCACATACAACAGTGTGTTGTTCTTAAAATATTAAACTTATCACCATCTTGCAACTGCTCCTCAAACTTATAGTAACCGTCTAGGCATAGCTCCATTTCTAAAAAATATGATTTTAGCTCCTCAAGAGTCCACTTAGAACGTCTGTACAGTTTTATATTGTGAGCGTCGGGCATATCTTTGTTTAGCATAGATTGTATGCTTAAAAACGACAAATCACCCGCCAAGTTACTCTGCTTTATTGCATCTAGCACTTGATAACCGGCATGCCCAACCCCCACAACAACTATCTTTGGCTTTCTTGTCTTATCCGCTCCGTTCATACCGCACACTCCATTTCTATCTTGTCTATCGCTTCTCTCTTTTTCTCAAAAAACATCTTATACCACTCATTCAAAGCTTCTTCTTGTTTCCTATCTAGCTTTGAGTTGCCCTTGGATAAGGCTTGTCTGATGTGATTGTCAAATATCTCCACCGCAAACTTTGGCTTTTCTTCTTCAAAGAACACATAGACGATGGTGTATTTGTTCAAGATATTATCAAAGTATCCGCTCATACAGTTTCGTAGCTCATCAGCCCACTCGCACAGCTCTTCTCCATTTGCGGGCAATCTTACCACAAAGCTGTATATCTTTTTGCAAGCTTCTAATTGGTTGGTTGTGTAGTTTAGTTTTAGATTTTTTATATTCTCGGAGTATACTAATTTTGCTAGTCGTGAAAGCTCGTCGTGTATTGCGTCTATACTTAGCCTTGGCTTCACAAATCCTACTGGGTCATACCCCAATACTCTTAGGCTCCCCACAGAATCGTCAAACGGATATTTGTCGCCTCCATCGTCGCTATACTCCATCTTTTCAAACATCTTTACTATTTGTTTGTCGCTATAGTGTTTTTTTAAAAATAAGATAAATTGTTCAATATATCCCGCATACTCTTCATCGGGTGTTTGTCCGTCATATCCTAAGGTGTCTTGATAATAAAATGGGGAGTTTAAAAATCTAACCAATAGGTTTGTATCCGTAACCGCCCTAGATATGATGTAGATAAGCGCAAAGTTGTATCCGATTCGTTCGCCTAAAAACCTGTTTTTTCTGTTCATCTGTTTTTCGTAGTTTTGAAAGAGGGCTTTTTTGACTGATTTGCTTTTGTTGTGGTTGATTATCTCATTAAAAGCGTCTTCCAATGTTAATCTTTTGCCTCCTGTCCTAGCTAACAAGAAAGCTATGTTGTTCCAGCTTTCAAACTCAATGTTATCTAGATTTTTGTGTTTGATAAAAAAAGAGGCTTGCATTAGATTCTCTAGCTTATCGCAAAAGCCGCCTAGTCTAAAGGGGTTAAATCTCTTTATGTGTTCAAGCAGGCTAAAGAGCATATAGTGCAGCAACTTGCTATCCGCCAAAGCGTCTGATTTTCCGCTCACTTTGCCGCTATTGTCTATACCGACGCAATATATCTCTTTATATCCCCAAAAGACCCTCTCACCCGCAAAGTCAATCTCTATTGGTAGATAGTATAGATATTTGTAGTAAAGTCCGTCATTTGACTCTATCATCTCAAACCTAGCGCTTTGCAAAACAGCGTCAGGTATCTGTGATATGGCTGCCATACTCTCGTAAGAGGAGCAATCAAAGGTAAGAGGCTTAAGACGATATTTCAAAAACCGCTTCCAATCGTATGTGTCAACCCAATCTGTAAGAGTGTTGCATATTGAAGTACCGAGGTTTATATCGTAGAGCAGACTATCTTTGGCGTAGTAGTTTGCATCATAAAATCTATCATTACCGCAATCATCGCAGATATATTCAAGACCATCATCGCTACCGACTACAAACTTGGTTTTACCACAGTTGCAGATGTACGCTTCAACGATATATGGCATATCTAGCCCATCAAAGAGCGTGCGAAACTCGCCAAGCTCTCTTGTGACTCGCCATGGGAGATTGGGGGTGATTTGGTTGGGGATGGGGGTGGTGTTGTATTGTTGGGGTGGGATTTGTTGGGGCATTGTTATTGTGATTTCACACTATTGATATGCTTATTTTTTTACCGAGGGCATTTGTGGCGCTCTCTAGCGTACTGAGAGTTAGTGAGCCATTATCGGGATTTAGTAGTCTATTTACAACGGCTCTACTTGTGTTCATAAGCTTTGCCATCTTTGTTTTTGTGATTTTTTGCGCCTTCATTTCTTGTTCTAACTGATATGCTATCACTCTTTTGAGGGCTATATCGTTTGTCTCTTCATAGATACCGTCTTCTTTTAAAAATTCATTAAAATCACTGCCGATATGTTTATTTTTCATCACACTCTCCTAAATCAAGTTTTTTTCTTCTCTCGATTGCTATATTTTTATCTTTTTGGGGCATTTGTTGGTCTTTTTTTATAAATCCATGCAACAAAATCATACAATCTTTATAAACCGTAAAAATGACTCTAGCTATCTTGTCACTACTAAGAGTTGAGCGAACCTCCCATAATTTGTACTTGGTATCAACTTTTTTGACCAATGGCATACCTAGAGGAAAACCAAACTCAACTGTTTGAATATCTACTCCTATGATTTTTCTGTCTTCTTTGTCAAGTGTGTATAGCCACTCTCGCACAGGCTCGTTGCCTCGTCCACTTCTGAAAAATCTCACAGCTATGATTTTGTCCATCTAAGCTCCAAATTCAGATTGTATATGTAGTGTATCAGAAAAGATACGGGTTGTCAATCTGTAAGTATTGTAAAAACTCTCATTAAAGAGTATGTGAAACTGCTTTAGCCCTCTTGTGACCCTCCAAGATAGCTCATGGGTTTTGTGGGGGCATATAAGTTGATCCTATTTATCCACACTATAAGTTTTTATTCAAATAAATTTTCAATTCACCCTCAATCTTCTCTCTCAAACTAGCAGGCTCCAAAACTCTAACACTAGGTAACCATCTTTTTACTAGCTCG